>CANCEQ010000032.1 GCA_947375085.1 Flavobacteriales bacterium | reverse complement strand
AGTCCTACGGGATGGAGATGTAATGCTTATAATAATGGAGGAGGAGTTACTGCTTGGGTAATCTGTATTCAATAAAAAAACTATAGTTTATTTTGAAGGGTTGCCAATTGGCAACCCTTTTTTATTCCTCATTATTTTTTGAAATATTCTATTACTTCTTTACTTTCATTTGATTTTAATAAAAGTTTCTTTTGTGTATCTAGAACAAAGAAAGTAGGTGTAGCATATACATTGAAGTCATCAACAATTTTACCTTTCCAACCATTTAATTCAGACATATGAATAAAATCTAGATTATTTCCAATGATGAAATTCTTCCAATCAAATAGATTTTCATCAAGGGAAATTGCAACGATATTTAAGTTATTCTTATTTTCAAATTTTGAATACCAATAATTTAAATTCGGGATGTCATTTTTACAATGTGAACACCAACTTGAATAAAATACTATAATTGTATTTTGTTTGTTTGATTCATACAGATTGAATAAACTATCTTTACTTGTTTTATATATAATATTTGGCACTAAATACCCAATTTGTTGGGTAGTTCTACTCTCCATTTTTTTCTGAAAACTAGTTTTTCGTTCGTTATTTTCACAAGAATTTTCAGGTTTATATTCAGTTGCTAAATATTGTAAAGTTTTTTCGAATCTAAAATATTCAAAACCTCTTACTAGAAATTCCATCGTAAAATCAAATAATGCTTTGTTGTTTTTAACTTTCGGTAAAATGTTTTTACAAGCTTCTATGTATGCGTTTTCTTGTTCTTCAAAAGTAAAATGACTATTGGAATATAAATTCAATAATTGAAAGATTTTATCTGAAAAAACATCAGATGTCAGGTATGTTTCATTTGTGATATCTATGTAATCGAAATAATGAATTTTTAAGTAGTTTGTCCTTTCTTCATTATTCAAGGAAGGAAGAACATCAATTGTTCTTTTTGCAAGAATTAAATTTTTTGCATATAGATTTGAATTTTGAGCGATTAGAGATTGGTAATACTTTTCTTTTTGTAATATATATTCCGAATATTTTTTTGTTACTGGTGTTTTAATAAAATCACTTTTAGGATCAAAATCTATTGTTAAATCATCAAGTCTTTTCATTTTTTCACTTATCTTTTTTTCGAACTTGAGATGGTTATAATACATAATATTCTCTTTCGAACTTAGAACAGTTGTACTGTCAATAAGATTAAATATTTCAGATTTTATCTCAATATCTTCATTCGAAACAATGATTTCCATTGATTTATCAGCATCTAATACCAGTCTGTACAACCCTTTTTCAAGAGAAGGATTCAGTTTAATATCAATTCTACCATCTTTTTTAGAATACATTGAATCTATAATTTGATGTTTATCTCCTTTAGCAAATAAAAACCAGATTTTTTTTATTGGGAGGTTTTTGACATGAACAGTAAGTGTTTTTGAATTTTGAGAATAACAAGTGATATAAAAACTAATCGTTAATATTGTTAAGAGATATTTCATTTTTTCATTTTTTTTAAAATTAAGAAATTTTACAATCCTAGCAATTTTACTTTAAAGCAAATAATTATAAATTAAAGGCAAAGTATTCTTATTATTTATTTAATTTTACTTTAAAAAAATATGAAAAATTTCTTTATTGTTTGTTTTGTTTTAAATTCAATTATTTCTTTCTCTCAAACGAAAACAGCACATATTAATTACAGTAAGTTGGTATTGTCAATGCCAGAAACAAAAAAAGCGGATTCAACTTTAGATGTATTGACAAAAAGTTATCAAAGAGAATTGACAAAATTAGAAGCAGAATATAAAATCAAAACAGAATCTTTTCAGAAAGACGAAAAAACAATGCCACAGGCGATGAAAGAACTTCGCATGAAAGAGTTGAAAGATGCGGAAGCTTCGTATGCTAAATTTCAAGAGGCTGCAAAGAAAGACATCGCTTCAAAAGATAAAGAATTGTTCGATATCATTTTTGAAAAAGCTAAAAAAGCAGTTACAGATGTAGCAATTTCTAAAGGCTATGATTATGTAATTGATAGCAGTAAAGATCAATACGTTTATATGAATCCAAAGGATGATTTAATGGAATTGGTAAAAAAGAAAATGGCGTTGTAAAAGATCTACTAAACCATAGTTGAAATTTGTTTTAAGTTCAAATCAAAATTTAACAAATACTAAAAATGGCAATCTAGAAATAGGTTGCCATTTTTTAAAAAAATGGATAATTTACTTGAATATTCAGGAAGAAAATATTAGATCAAATTCAATCAATTTTAAGTCTTTTATTCATAAGTCTTTTATCTTTTAGTCTAATTAAACTATCTTTGTTTGTCACACATCAAAAAGAACATGAGCGCACGTAACAACGAACTTTTTATATACAATAGTCTTACTGGACAAAAAGAAAAATTTGAACCCATTCATCCGAATAGAGTAGGGATGTATGTTTGTGGACCAACGTTATACAGCGAGCCACACATGGGGAATATGCGTACATTCATCAATTTTGATTTGATTTATCGCTATTTGTTGAAACTAGGTTTTCAGGTAAAATACGTTCGTAATATTACAGATGCAGGACATATTACAAACAGTGCAGGTGATGATGTGGATAGTATTGGAAAAGCGGCACGTTTGGAGCAAGTTCAATCATTGGAAATCGTTTATAAATACAATGTAAAATTTCAAGAATTACAGCGCATTTATAACATGTTACCTCCTAGTATTGAACCAACTGCAACAGGACATATACAAGAACAAATTGAAATAATTGAACAAATTATAGAAAATGGATTTGCCTATGTTGTAAATGGTTCTGTTTATTTTGATGTGAAAGCATACAGTCAAAAATTCGAATACGGTATTTTAAGTGGAAGAAAAGTAGACGAATTAGCGGAAGAAACTAGAACGTTAAACGCGCAAGATGAAAAACGTTTCTTTGCGGACTTTGCACTTTGGAAAAAAGCGAATCCTGAAGATATGCAAATTTGGCGTTCACCTTGGGGAGATGGAAATCCAGGATGGCATATAGAATGTACTGCAATGAGTACAAAGTATCTAGGTTCTCATTTCGACATTCACGGAGGAGGTTTGGATTTAAAATTCCCGCATCACGAAGATGAAATTGCTCAAAACTGTGGATCTTTAGGTTGTAACCCTGCTAAATATTGGATGCATGCTAACATGCTGAATGTCAACGGACAAAAAATGAGTAAATCATTAGGGAATTACTTTTTGCCAAAAGAAATCGTTGAAGGAACAACAGATGTTTTTGAGAAATCGTATACACCAAACGTTTTGCGTTTTTCAATGATGCAAGCGCATTATAGAAGCACGTTGGACTTTACAGCAGATTCTTTAAACGCTGGAGAAAAAGGATTTTCACGTTTAACAGAAGCTTTAGAAAAATTGGAAACATTAAAAGTTTCTGATACATCATCTTTGGATGTAAATGAATTAGTTGATAGTTTTTACAAAGCAATGAATGATGATTTTAATGCGCCAATTTTGCTTTCTAAAATCTTTGATGCAGTTAAATACATCAACAATCTAAACGATGGGAATGCGACAATTTCTAAAGCTGATTTAGAACTATTAGCATTAGAATTGAATTCGTTCGTATCAGATGTATTAGGATTATCATTGAAAAAACAAAACAGTGATTCTAAATTAGCACCTGTAATGGACTTGGTTTTAGATATGCGTAAATCGGCAAGAGAAAATAAAGACTGGACAACTTCTGATAAAATCAGAGATGGTTTAGCAGCAGCCGGTATCGTTGTGAAAGACGGTAAAGAAGGAACTACTTGGAATTAAACTTTCTTACATCCTTAAAGGGTAGTATTTTATAAATGAAAACGGGGTGTAAAATAATTTACACCCCGTTTTCATTTATAACCTTAGTTCAATTATTGATGTATTCAATCGATTTTATAAATTCACTCCTACAGTAAGCGAAAATGTTCGTCCATTTCCTGGTAAAAGTCCTGGTCCTGGATAGCCTGTTGCTCTTCTAGTTGCATATTTTTCGTCCGTAATATTATTAATAGAGCCTTTTAAAGTGAATCTAGAATTAATCTTATAACAAACTGATAGATCCATCAATTTGTAGCCTGCAATCTTTCCCGTAGTACCAGCTGAATTAGGAGTTTCAGTATTCGCAGCATCTGTATAAACATCTCCTACATTACTTACTTGTAAAGTACCACTAAATCCTTTTAAATTGTAGCTTAATCCAAATCGATGAATGTATTTTGGAGCATTCTCAACCCTTTTATTTTCAATTGATTTTAGTGCATCTTGAGCAATACTCGGATTATTCCATTTTGTATATGTTGCATCAATCAACGAATTAGATATAAAAATAGAGATGTACCCAATTTTAGAATTTTCAGTAAAGATTAAAATTGGATTGAATTCGATGTACGATTCTATTCCCTTGCTAATTGATGTCCCTATATTCGTTTTGAAAGTTCCCCCATTTTGTGATAAAACACCTATTCGATTTTCGTAGTTTAGGTAAAACAGACCAATGTCAAAATTTAAATATTTTTTAATAGAACCTTTGTATCCAAAATCAACATTAAAGCCGCTAGCATCTTTCAAATTAGGATCGATGATTTCCGTTGTTGCTGAAGGAGTTAATTCAGAAAAAGTGACAGGACGATATCCCAACGAATAATTCGCGTACAAAGTAGTTTTTGATGTTAATTTAAATTCACTTCCGATACCGTAAAGTAAAAATGATCTCACCTTTTTAGAGGTAGGTAATACTCCAGCTGCAGTTGTGTTTATATAACCTTCGCTTTTGTTTTCAATGTATTCATACCGAATACCTGGAACGATTTTTAATTTTGAACCAATTTGAAAAATATTTTCAGCGAACAAAGCATAATTAATAGTTTCAAAAGCTAATGAACGACCATATTTTGGATCTGTTAGCGATAAATCAAATTCGCTACCAGTTGTCCCCACTCCTAATTGATTTCGATCAGTATTTCCTTTGTAAGCTCTAAAACCACCTGCTAAAATCGATTCTTTATTGAATAATTTATATTTAAAAGAAGAACGTAATTCAGTACCATAATTAGTGTACTTATCACAATCTACTTGGCGAGGATTGTATTGAAGTGTAGCTGGATTGATAGAATCTTTGATCAGTATAGATTTAGTAAATCCCACACTATTTCTTTCAGCGAATGTGTAGAAGGATTTAATTTGAATATTTATATTTTTTGAAAGATCATACTTAATGGTAGCAGAAGCAACATTAAAAGGAGCACTAAACCAATTTCTTTCTCTAAACGATTGACGAGGATTATCTGAAAATTGTGCATCGGTTAGTCCGCCAGCTTGTTGACTTTTATAACTCATTTTGGTATACTCTCCAGAAATTGTGATTTTATTAGAAAGTTGATAGCTAACTGAAAAATAGCCCGTATTTGTTTTATAAAAACTATTATCTCTCCAACCATCTGCATTTCTACTATGTAAAAAACCATAATAAGATAATTTTTTAATCGTTCCACCAATGGAATTAAATCGATTATATAATCCATACGAACCTAAAGTTTGTTGACTTTCAAAGGTAAATGGTTTGGTAGCATCTCCTTTTTTAAATTGATAATTGACAAGTCCACCAAATTGAGGTCCAAATTGAAGAGATGCAGCACCTCTTGTCACTTCAATTTTAGCCATAGCTTCCATTGGAGGAGTATAATACGTTTCAGGATAACCAAAAGCTTCAGAGCTTATTTCATAACCATTTTGTCTAACATTAAATTCCCACGACCTATTTGGACTTAATCCTCTAGTTGAGATTCCAGCCTGGATACCAGAACCATCGTTTTCCCAAATGTTGATTCCTGGAACTTTTGCAAATATTTGTCTAGTGTTATTGGTAGAAAGATCAGCATTGATTTTATCCATTACCAACACATCTGTCTTTTTACCAGCATAAATTACATTTTCTTTTATCAATGGCATCGTTTCTTTTCCATTGATAGATTGATTTTCTTTTATAATCACTTCTTGAACTTCAATTACCTTAGTTGAATCCGGTTCTTGAGCTAATAGATGAAAGCAATGTAAACAGCTTGTTGTCAAAATTAATCTATATAAATTCTTCATTTCTTAAATTTTCGGTAAAACTATTATTAAGAATGAGTCTAAACAATACCGTAAAAAAGGTATTATTTAGAATTGTTCTAAATAAATAAAGTTAAATTTGAAAATTCTTAAACAAAAAAGATTAATTATCCTTTATTTCATGTTCAACCTCACTGTTTAAGGAAGATTTTTTATAGATTTCATAATAAAAACCTAAAACAATAAAATCTTTTCCGGTTTCATCATTTATTTTGTAATCAAATTGATGCAGATAACCAATTTGAATGGTAGCAGATTTGGATGGTTTATAATTGAAGTTAAATAACAATCGATTTCTTTCAAAATAGGGTTCATTGTCCGTAAAAAATAATTCGTTACTGGCAATTAGTTGAAATGGTTTGTAACCATCCTTTTTTTCTTTGCCTAAAGGATAGAAAACACCTAATCTGTATCGATACCTATTTCGGTATCCATTGCTACTAAATCTACTCTCAAATCGATAGCGTTGTTCAATTTTAAATTTACCAACTGATTGTAAAAGAATAAGTTGAGGTGATAATCGAAATTCATTATTATTTTTAGGAAGTATAAAATTCCCACCTTCTTTATAGGTTTGATAACTACCAGCACCTAACGTCAATTTTACATCTTTAGCTAAGTTGTAATTAATGAATACTTTGTACTCATAGTAATGAAACTGATCATATAATTTGAGAGAACGTAATTGTGTTTCCCCCATTAAACTCCATTTCTCATTCACCTTATATTTTATATTTAAGATGTTCCAGCTACCCATATCTCTATGTTGAGCAATTACAGCAGAACGAGTAGAAAATAAAAAAAGAAGTG
Source organism: Flavobacteriales bacterium (assembly GCA_947375085.1). The sequence continues at coordinate 13,793 of CANCEQ010000032.1, read as the reverse complement.
AATAAAATAATGTTTTCAAAACTAGATTGTATTATCAGTAATAGAAATTGATTTTTGTAAAATCATAGAGTTTGGAATTGTAATAATTTCACCTTCTACTGTTTTTAGATGGACAAAAAAATAAGTTAATTCTGTGATTTCCCCTTCAAAGGGATAGTCTTTATCCAATACCTTGATAGTATCACCTAATTTCAAAGGATGATTAAAAAAAAGAATAATACTCGATGTGATATTTGATAATAATGACCATTGAGCAAAGAAAGCAATCCCTAAAGCAGTTAAAACGGTACTTGCAAAAGCTGCAATTTCTTTTTGTTTAAAACCCCAAATTCCTGCTAATAAAACAACTCCAGCAATCGAGATAAACAATTGTAAAACTTTAATGATGATTTTTCTTCTATCTCGTTGTAATGGGGTGTTTTTTAGCGTGTTATTAATAAATTTTTTAATGACAAAAAATAGTATTAGATACACTACTAATACGATAACTGATTCTAAAATTTGTACTCTTTGTAATTCCATATTTTAAAAGTAATCAATTTTTTCATCTCTCTTTTTCAAATTTTAATCTCATTCCAGTCTTACTTTTGTTAAAGAGAATTCTATCATAGACTATATCTCCATTGACAAAAGTTTTGATTATTTTACTTTTAAATTGTTGACCTTCAAAAGGGGACCATTTACATTGATACAGAATATTTTTTGAAGTAACTTCCCAAGATTGATTAAGATCTATTAAAACTAAATCAGCATAATATCCTTCTCTAATGTAACCTCGCTCTTTAATTCTGTAAATTTCAGCAACATTATGGCTCATTTTTTCAACTATTTTTTCTAAACTAATTTTGCCTTGATGAAATAATTCTAACATAGCTGGTAAAGCATGTTGAACTAATGGTCCACCAGATAAAGCATTAATATAGTTTCCACTTTTTTCATCAATCGTATGAGGTGCATGATCTGTTGCTATAATATCCAATTTGTCGTTTAAAAGTGCATCCAATAAACCGGTTTTATCTTTTTCTGATTTGATTGCTGGGTTCCATTTTATTTTAGCACCTAATTGATCATACTCTTTATCAGAAAACCAAAGATGGTGAACACATGCTTCAGCTGTAATTCTTTTATCTCGAATAGGTAGTGTATTATCAAATAAATTTGCTTCAGCTTCTGTTGAAATATGGTACAAATGAAGGCGATTATTGTGTTTTTTTGCAATTTCTAAAACTCTTTTTGTAGCTGATAGACAGGCTTCTTCGCTTCTGATTAAAGGATGATAATTAAATGGAATATTTTCACCAAATTGTTTTTTATACTGTTCTAAATTCTGTTTAATAATTGCATCATCTTCGCTATGTAAGGCAACGATTGTATTGGTTCTGGAAAATAATTTTTCTAAAAAATCTGGGTAATTGGCAATAATTCCTTCCTCATTGTTAAAATATAAACCATCATCTGTTATGCCGCAGACATCTTCATTATTGATTTTTAAAGCTTCTTCTAAATTATCTTTACTAATGCCCATAAAAAAAGAATAATTGGCCAAAGAAGTCCGAGAAGCTAGTTCGTATTTTTCTTCCAACAATTTTAATGTCAAGGTATTAGGTACGGTGTTGGGCATGTCCATAAAAGAGGTGATTCCACCTGCTACTGCTGCTTTTGATTCTGAATAGATGGTTGCTTTATGTGTTAAACCTGGATCTCGAAAATGGACTTGGTCATCTATTGCACCCGGAACCAAATACAATCCTTCCGCATTTATTTCCTCATATTTAATTTTCGAGTTTAATGTAATGGATGAATCAATTTTTTCGATACGTTCATTTACGATTAAAACATCTTTTACTTCTATTTTACCTTCATTGACAACAAAGGCATTTCTAATAATAGTATTCATTTTTTAATTGCTCTTTTAAGTCGATCATTGATAGATTTTCCTATTCCTTTTTCAGGTAGTATTTCCGCTATAATGATATCTATTTCTTTGTCATCTAATCGATGCATTGCAGCATATAGGTTTTTTGCAGCTTCTTTTAAATCACCTTTTAAGGATAATATTTCTTGGTATTTAATCGATGGATTTTTAATTTCATTCTGAAAAAGCAACAATCCTATTTTTTGATTTGGGAATGATTTTATAAGCTCATTGACATTATTCGTAAGATAAGTATCAGTTTTTGGAGCGTAATGTCTTGAAAACATTCCAGGAGCTTTAGGGTCAATGTCATTTTTAGCATTAACCGTTATTTCCCCAACTACTTCTTCAATTTGTTCTACTGAAATAGAACCATGTCGATAAAGAATTACCTGATTCTCTTCAAAACCAATTATAGTTGATTCTATACCATTTTCACAATTGCCACCCTCCAAAATCACTTCGAGTTTATCATTGAAATAATCTAAAACATGTTTTGAACTAGTGGGACTTATAGAACCAAAAGGATTGGCACTTGGGGCGGCTAAAGGGAAATCAAGTTGTTGTAATAATTCAAGTGTACGCTTATGATTCGGCATTCTTATCGCCACTGTATCTTTTCCTGCTGTTACTAAATCTGAAATATGAGGTTGTTTTTTGAGAACAAGAGTTAGAGGTCCTGGCCAAAATTTATCTGCAAGTTTCAAAGCAATCTCTGGTATTTCTCTAGCTATTTCTTTTAAGTAATCAATCGATTTAATATGAACAATTAATGGATTATTAAACGGTCTTTTTTTTAATTCAAATATTTTTTTTAACGCAACTTTACTATGTGCATTTCCAGCTAATCCATAGACCGTTTCTGTTGGAATGGCAACTAATTCATCTTCGTTTAATGCAAAAATTGCTTTTTCTAATTTATCAGTAATCATAAGGTTTCATTGTTTAATATTTGATATCCAAATTTGTATGACTTCAAGTATTTTTTTAAGTTCTTTTTTCTTGATGATGAATGGAGGCATCAAGTAGACGATATTTCCTATCGGTCTTAACCACACATTCTTTTTCATCGCAAATTCTTGAAATCCTTCGAGGTGTTTTTTGTCATTCAATTCAATAGCGCCAATAGCACCAATTATTTTTTTTTCTTTAACATAAGGGGAGTCAATTTTTGAAAATTCAGATTTAATTATTGACTCAATTTCTTGAATTTTAGCTAAATAGTTTTCTTTTTCAAAGATTTCAATACTTTTCAAGGCAACAGAACAAGCTAAAGGATTACCCATAAATGTTGGACCATGCATGAAGGCATTTTCATAATTATTGCCTAAAAAGCTGTTATAAACTTTCGAATTAGCAATTGTAGCAGCGTGACCGATATAACCTGCAGTTAAAGCCTTTCCGAGAATCAATATATCAGGAGTTATTCTTGCATGTTCAGCGGCAAATAATTTTCCTGTTCTTCCAAAGCCTGTTGCCACTTCATCAAAAATCAGTAAGACATCGTATTGATTGCATAAGTTTCTAGCGTCGATGAGAAATTGAGGAGAATATATTTTAAATCCACCAGCACATTGAACGATTGGTTCAAGAATGAGTGCAGCTATGTTTTGATGATTCTCTTTTAAAATTTTTTCTAATTTATTACTTTCTTTTTTTACTTCTTTCTGATCGTAACCTTCATCCGGTGCATCAATAAAAAAACCTTTATTTAAAATCCTTGAAAAACCTTTTATAAAATCTGAATCATCACTTATTTCCATCGTTTTGAAAGTATCTCCATGATAACTTTTTGTCAGAGAGATTATTTTCGTTTTTTCGATTTGGTTATTATTTGACCAATATTGAATTGCCATTTTTAATGAAACTTCAACAGCAACAGAACCGCTGTCAGAAAAGAACACATGATTCAGACCTTTGGGCGTTATTTCTACTAATTTTTCAGCCAATTTAATTGCGGGTGTATGTGTCAATCCACCAAGCATTATATGTGAAAACTTTTTAGCTTGTTTATTAATTGCCTTATTTAATTTAGGATGATTATAACCATGAAGGGCAGACCACCAGGATGAAATCCCATCAATTAATTTACTTCCATCTTCTAAATAAATTAAAGCATCTTTTCCTTTTTTAACGATTGGATAAGGTTTTAAATTCTTCATTTGAGTATATGGATACCAAAGCGCCATTTCTTTATTTATTAAGGATTACAAAAATCACAATACATCGGGTCTTCCGATTGTTTTTCGTGAGGATATTTTTCTTCTTTTTCAAATGAACATTTATCACATTTGTACATGTAACTCAATGTTGATTTTGTTGGTAAGTTGCACATTTTACAAGGCAAACCAGGCTTTACTTCAGAAACACCAAATCCTGGAGTTTTACAATTTGGACAGCATGAAAGTATTTTTTTAACCAGTTTTTTAGTAGCATTTTTTATAACATTCATACGAGTTGGATTGTACATTGCACGCATATCCGTTTCTATATAAACGTTTCCATTTTTTTTTAAATAATAATCGAAAGCCTCTAAAAGTAATTCCCAATTGGTAATTCCTTTTATGATTTCTTTGTTTGCAGAGGCAGATTCTCGAATGATTAAAGCGTGTGATGGGAAGTTATAGTTTTTTGCAAATTCATGCAATTCATCTACTGAAGTTAGTAAAGTTCCATTAAAATTGGTTTCTAAACTTAACTCCCTTATAATTATCTCTAAATTATTTTTTTTGTCTATCAGAATTAAAAACTCATCGTCAGCATGAGCAAAGAAAAAAGAAGGGTGAGGACCAAATGAACCTTCACTTGCAACTGCTAAATCACAATTTGTCAGCTCCATAGCCATCAAACATTTATTTCTAACAGTAGCTACAGGATCTTCCAATCGATCAATTTCTCCGGTAAAAGTTCCTAATTGATCGGTGTCAAAATTTAAATCTACGAAGCAAGTTACACCTAACTCTTCTTCTAAAATAGGAGCTATAACTTCTTCTTTTTTATGCTTCGTTGCAATTAATAATTTCCTTCCTGAAAACATTTTTTAAAGTATAGTTTAGCTATCGAAACCTTTTAATTTGAATGCTTTGATTATCAGCAATCCTAATATAAGAGAGATACTTATTAATATTTTACTTATAATTAAATCGCCTTGAAAAAATGAGTAGACAATTAGAATAATCATTGAAATAAAAGCTAAAAAGAACAGTATTACTTTCATATTTGCAGTTTAATTGAAGATTATTGATTATATCTTTTAAATTAAATTTCTCTCGATTTATTTTATTTCTATAGTAAACAGAAATTATATCTAAAAAATTACGAGTTTATTTGTATCAAGTATTAAAGCAAATACAACCTAAATTAGATTCTAAAATAGGTTGTATTACTTGTTTTTTGATATGTTGTAGTTATACTTATACTTGTTTTTCTGTTTTAAGCTTATAAACTATCCAATCGCAATAAATAATTCAATTGGTCCTTACTCATTGTATTTAAATCACTTTTTAAATACCTTCTCATTTTTCTAACTATAATTTTGACTTTTCTCATCTTTTTATTTTTAAAACATTTTTACAAGTGACAAATACAAGGGTAATCCAATTGTGATATTGATTGGGAAAGTGACTGCAAGCGCCATTGGTAAGTACAATCCTGGATTTGCTTTTGGAACCGCTATTTTCATGGCTGCAGGAACGGCTATGTAAGAAGCACTTGCAGCTAAAGTTGCTAGTATAAATCTATTTCCAATATCATGAGTAATTACTTGACTTACAATCGCTACTATTGCTCCGTTGATCAATGGAATAACAATTGCAAAGACGAGTGTAAACCAACCACTCTTAAAGAAATCGTTTAATTTTCTTCCACTTACAATCCCCATATCCAGTAAGAAGATGGCTAAAAAACCTTTGAATAAGTCGGTCGTAAATGGTTTAATTCCAAGGGCTTGTTTTTCATTTGCTATTAATCCGATGATTAAACTCCCTACAATTAATAGCACACTTCCATTTGTTAAGGCGTGTTTGATGACATCTTTAAAGCTAGAAGCATTTTCTTTTTCCTTTGAATAAGATTTAATCAATAAGAATCCGATAATGATTGCCGGAGCTTCCATCAAGGCCATTACTGCTACTAAATACCCACTAAATTTTATGTTTAGAGTTTCTAAAAAGGCTACTGCTGTTACAAATGTTACCGCACTGATTGAACCATAAGAAGCAGCAATCGCTCCTGCATTTTCAGCTGAAAGTTTTCTTTTTAAGATAAAGAACGTATAGAAAGGAATGATTACTGATACAACGATTCCAAAAATTATTGCCCAAATAATTTCAGGTGAAAAATCGGAGTGAGCTAATTCTTGTCCACCTTTAAATCCAATCGAAAAAAGTAAATAAAGTGAAATAAATTTACTCGAACTTGGAGGAATTTCTAAATCACTTTTTAATCTTACAGCTACGATTCCAAGAAGGAAAAACAATAAAGCTGGGTTTGTTAAGTTTTCTACTAATAATGTTAAGTTCATATTTTTTCTTTTTTTAGTTCAGACAAAGTTCATGATTCTTATTCATATATTTTTATTTATATTTGTTATGTTTTGAATTAAATATTTTTATAATAAAACATCTAAAAAAGGCTGTGTCTAATTTTATGACACAGCCTTCAATATAATTAACTACTTTTAAATCAGTTGTTATGAAATCTCAATTGTCGAATTTAACTTAACAGATTCATCATGTGATTCAATGAATTTTCTAATTTCATATTGTTCATTTTGAAGCCTTTTAATTTTAGCTTCTCTACTTTTAATATTTTCTTCTGAACAATCTTTACTTATTTTATTTTCATGAAATTTTATTTTCACATTTAACATTTTAGTGATTATTTCTAAAGCTTCTTTAGAATCAAATTCTCCATGTATCAATTGTATATTCATATTTTCTTTGTTTTTTTTATAAAGAGGTTAATTGCAATAAATAATTCCACTCATCTTTTTTCGAAACATGTTTCGTATTTGATTTCTTACTATTATTCGGCTTAATCTTTCGAATAATTTTAATCACTAGTTTTCTCATAAACTTTTAATTATTGTCCTTGACCTACTGAATAAGCATCTTTACCATTAAAAGCGTATAGATTTTCTGTTTTAATGGTATCTATTTCTTTTTCTAATGCGCTTTTTAATAAATTTATAATGTCCGATTTTTGAATTTTTGAATGATTTGAAGGTTTAAATCTGCATCTCCAATGATCTGTACAAAATGTTTCTTTAAATCCATCTGGCCATACTTTGATTCCTCTATTCGTAATCATTGTAAGTTCTACATTGTTCTGTTCAATTACTTTTATTTTTTCTGCTAATTCATTTGGATCTGTTCCATTCCAATGAACAAATAAATCAACACCAACTAGTTCTTTTTCAGCAGCTGGTTTACGTTTGTACTTTGGAAGATTTAGGGCAGAATTATTTGAATAATGAACTTCTTTAAGGATAGTTGGTTTCTTCCCTAAATTATTGATTACTGCTTTTGCAAACTCTTTTGTACCTACTTTTTCAGAACTTACTCCTTCTTTGTAAATGTCATAAGTATGAATCCCTTCTTCCATAGTAGTTAGCCATGCATTTTGTATCTTTTCAGCTACTTTTGTTTGACCAATATGATTTAGCATCATAACTGCACCTTGTAACAATCCAGAAGGATTCGCTAAATTTTGCCCTGCTCTTCTTGGTGCAGAACCGTGAATTGCTTCAAACATTGAACATTCTTCACCTATGTTTGCAGAACCTGCTAATCCTACTGATCCAGCGATTTGAGCAGCAACATCGCTTAATACATCTCCGTATAAATTAGGCATTACGATGACATCAAAAATTTCTGGTGTATCAGCTAACTTTGCGGCACCTATGTCAATAATCCAATGTTCGTTTTCAATTTCTGGATATTCTTTTGCAATTTCTTCGAATACCTGATGAAACAATCCATCTGTTTGTTTCATGATATTGTCTTTCGTAAAACAAGTTACTTTTTTTCTGTTTTGTTGTTTTGCGTATTCAAAAGCATATCGTACTATTTTTTCGCAACCTGGTCTACTTATTAATTTTAAACATTGAACTACTTCATCCGTTTGTTGGTGCTCAATTCCTGCATATAAATCTTCTTCATTTTCTCTCACAATTACAATGTCCATAATTGGATGCTTTGTGTTTACATAAGGATGAAAACTCATACAAGGTCGAACATTTGAATAAAGACCTAAAAATTTTCTTGTAGTTACGTTTAAGCTTTTATACCCTCCGCCTTGAGGAGTAGTAATTGGGGCTTTTAAGAAAATTTTGTTTCTTCTTATTGTATCCCAAGATTCTGAAGCAATTCCTGAAGTGTTTCCAGCTAAATATACTTTTTCACCTACTTCAATTTCTTCAATTTCAATTTCAGCTCCTGCTGCTAAAAGAATTTCCAATGTCGCGTCCATAATTTCTGGACCTATTCCATCACCTTTTGCTACTGTTATTTTTTGCATTTCTTTTTTATTTAATTGTTTCACGATACAAAGTTCAAAAATTTATTTCATTAATTTTTATTTATGTTTTTAATGATTAGTATTAAATTTATTTATTAATTTAATACTAAGTTGGCTATTATTGATTGATTAAAATCAATCTTTATTTATAATAATTTTTTCAGTTGAACCGTCAGAATATAACACTATAATGATTCCTTTATAGAATTCGTCAATTTCTTGCCCAAGTAAATTATATCTGTTTACAATAATTTTCACCTGCCCAATTGTAGTTCTATTATCAACCGAAACTAGCTCTGAAAAAGTAAAGTTTCCATCAAAATCGGTTTGTTTTAATCGGTAATAATTAATAGAATTTGGAACATCATAATGGTGATGTTCGTATTCAATTAGGTCAAAAGTTGTTCCAGCTCCATTTTTTTGACCAATTGTTTCAAAGAATTGACCATCAATTGTATGCTCAATTGTGAAATAATCATTGTTTTTTTCTGAAGCTGTTTGCCAACTAATTACATTTATATTATTTAATTTTTCGACTTTAAATGCGATTAAAGATATTGGTAAGGCTATAACTTGACTTCCTGCTCCACCATTAAAGCTGAAAGTACTCAATCCTGTCCATGTCAGAGTGTTTGTTGTTGCGTTTACAGATCCAGTTCCTTCGGTCGTACTGTTTGTGAAACTACTTCCAGTTGGCTTATACCAGGTTGTTCCGCTTTTTTTAATTGGTAATAAAGCGGTTTCTGTCCCAACTATATCCGCATCGGTATACGTGTAGGATAGAGAATAAACTGGAGTAGTCATTCCTGAAGATGAGCCTTCCCAAAATCTTGTAATATATGTCGTGAAAGCACTATTTAATCCAGGCACTTTAACTGCTTTTGTGTAAACAGTATAATAAGCACTTGCTAAACCGCCATTTGAAGTTAAAGTAAAAGTGAGAGGAGTGTAATTGTTTTCATCACCAATAGGATATGAATAAGCAGTATTTGAATTTACAAATTGTTTTAGATATCCTATTGTCCCCCCATTGTCATATGCAACGATGTAAGTTGATGAACTTCCTCCTGATATTGAACCGTTAGCAGAGTTTGTACCAATAGTTAATGTGTTTCCTGCTGTTTTTATTAGACCAGAAGTTAAAGTTAAAGTATTTGTAATATTAGCATTACTTGCTAATGAAATGTATGCACCTCCAGATTTGTTTATTTCTAATTGTTTGAAAATTTCTCCTGAGTATGCTGCTCCTATCACATCACCAGTTACACTTATGTTATCCAGATAAATATTATTCCCATATCCACTGGTAAATAAAAAACCGATATATAAATTGGCTTGATTTTCAGCTCCAATTGGAAGTTCTATTGAATAACTAGCCCAGGCTGAACCATTCATAGAATATCGAAATATTGTATTAGATGAACTTGTCCAAGATGCACCATCTGTTGAATATTGTATCACAACATTATCTTGATAACCAGGAAGGTTAACATCATATGAAATGTCAAAATTTACTATAATATTTGTTTTACCAGTTGTTGAAAACGATGTTGAATTATATAATCTAACTTGACTTAAATCTGCAGCATTATATGAATTCATTTTAGCAAAGTATGATCCTGCAGATGCTGCAAATGAACTTGGGTTAGTGGAAGATGTGGTATAGGTTATAATAGGATCAGTTCCAGTGTCATTTACTATTAATGTACTCCAGCCTGTAGGTATAGCTCCAGCATTTTCAAAACTTTCGGTAAGTAATGATGTTTCATTTGTTGTGATAAAATTTGAAGTTGTGCTACTAATCGTACTGTTACTATTGCCATCAAATGTAGTACTGCCAGAACCTTCCTTAAAATAGTTACCAGTATTTGTCCAATTTTTTGCGATATTTATATTGAAACTACTTTGAGATAATTCACCATTTGTTAGTGAAATATTACCATTTACATCTATATTATTTTTCAAAAATAAAGTTCCAGAACCAGAATGTGTTAGATTTTCAAAATTTACTGATGTTCCTTTAATTATTTGTGATGATGAGCCATCAAAATCTATTGTTCCTCCTTCTTCAGTATGGGTGCCAATTTCCCACCAATTCCCGGCAATTGTATGTGTGGATGAACCTCCAAGTAAAGTACAACCTGAATTAATAGTTACATCTCCATTTACATCTATAGCGGCATTTAAATCTACCGTTGAGGTCCCATTTAAGGTTAAGTTTCTTGTTATTGTTGTCGATTGACTAATTATAAGTGTGGTTGAACTTGAAGTGGATAAGTCGTAAAAATTAGTCATTCCAGTTAAAGTTTTTGATCCTGTTCCAGTAAATAACATATTATTACCTGTTTTAGGAGTGAAAGTCCCATTATTCGTCCATGAACCATTAATAGTGCAAGTAGAAATTCCAACTTTTAATTCAGCTCCAGTACCTATGGTTACATTTCCTGTAAATGTTAGAGAAGTAGCATATGTAAAACCAGCATCTAGAACAGTATTGTTTTGAAGTGTTGTCGTTAAAAGAATATTAGGAGTATACGTATCTTTATATATAATTCCAGTATGATTTCCTGAAGTATTTGTAATTAAAAGATTAGGAATGTTACCACCTATAACAAAAGTTTTTGCAGCTCCTGAACTTGCATCTCCAAGTTGAAGTGTACCACCGGTCACTGTTGAAGTCGCAAAATTTTGATAATCTGAATAAGAAGATGAAGTGGGATATCTTAAAATAATTGATCCTCCTGACATATTAAAAGTTCCCTGAAATATCAAAAATGAATAGCTTGTTGAATTAACTCCAGATGCAACTGTAACGGTTCCTCCTGATTGAGTGTACGCTAAAGAATATAATAATGCTTCAAGATGACTGTAAATATTTAAACTTCCTCCAGAAATAGTCAATACTGAGGTGCTAGCTCCAGTCTTTAAACATTGGTTGGTGGCATTTAAGCCAATGTTAAAAGTTCCTGCGTTAATTTGAAGTAAACCATTTAAGGTTACTATACCAGCCTGTCCTTGAACCGTAAAATTTTCATTGTTTAGAAATAAACCTGTATTTGCAGCTATTGTATAGCTGGTTCCAGTAATAATTCTATTGGTCATTGTAAATGAACCAGAAATCTTAAATGTTCCTTTGGTTAAAGTTAAAAAAGCTGCTACATCTGTATTTACTCCTTGAACTGTAAAATTTGAAGTTGAAAGTTCTAAAATAGAAACTGTTGAAGTTCCTTTATTTAAAATAATTGATTTAATGTCAGTTGTGCCACCTGATCCTGAAAATGTTGTATTAGAAGAACCAGTAAATGTTATTATTGTAGCAGCAGTATTTGTATTAGTAGAAAAATCCAAAGTACCATTGTTTGTTAAGTTCCCCGCTAAAGATAATGAATGAGCGGTTTGAGTTCCTGTTGCTGCTGATTGAAATGAACCACCACTATTTATTGTTACATTATTAGTTACTGTTAAAGTTCTTGCTGTTGTTGCTTCGTAAATTAATGCGCCACTAACTCCACTTCCAACTGTTAAATTATAACATGTAGATGTTGCGTCAATAGTAACGGTATGACCATTCGCAATTGTTACATTGTCATTACTTGTTGGTACAATTCCACCAACCCATGTAGAGCCAGAACTCCAGTTACCTGAAGTAGTACTCGTTATCGAACCTGGAGCAGTTGTCGCCTGACTATTTGAAAGTGCTGTAGATAAACAACCTTCACTAATTGAATACACTTTATAATAATAGGTTGTACTAGGTGTTAAACCAGTAAAAGCAAGAGTATTCGTACCTACGTTAACAGTATTAACATAGTTAAAAGTCGTATTATCTGTGGAATTATAAATTGCATATTTTCGAATGTTAGTTGTTGGCGAAGCAGCTGTCCAATTAAGTGTTGTTGTGGTTGCTGTAACACTAGAAAATGTTAAACTTGTTGGAGCTGCTAATGATGTTAATGGTGTGAATCTATAAAATCTTCTACTTCCATTAGATATAGAATTTAAATCAGTTATTGTTGTGCTAACTGAATAAGTATTTGTAGTAATTGGAGTAACAGTGCTAGCAGTATGACTTGAAGTGTTAACAGATATAAGATTTGTTGATGTTGTATTTATTGAAAATCCTATTGTAACTGTAGAAGTACTTGCTGAAGTCCCAGCGCTTCGAGCCATAGCACCATACATATATTCAATTACACCAGTAGATTCGTATAAACGAACTTGGTATGTACCAGTTCCAGCTGCGCTCGATTCTAATAGAATATTCATGTTGTAAAATTCAATTACTAGACATCGATTAGGTGCTGAACCAACAACTTTAGCTCTTACACCTCCATCAGTACCTGTTTTTAAATCAGCAGCAAAAGGTGAAAGAGTTGGGTTAGTAGAATTTGGAATGTTATATGTTGTTCCTGATGCTGTTGAACCTAATCTTATTATTCCATTTGAAGTTGCAGAAAATTGATAATAGCGGTTTCCCATAAAAAAAAAATCAAAAGTAGAACCGCTACCCAAATTAAAATCAGTTAATGTTCCGGCAGAATTATCAATACTTGCAGCTAAAATTGAAGTTGCTCCAGAAGTCAGGTCAACAGCATTACTGTTCATATCTAAAATCAGCGAACCATTCGAATTAGTAGAAAAAGTATAATTAGCAGTACTTTGAGAAATACAAATTTTACCTAAAATAAAGAAAACTAGAATTGTAAATAATTTCATATTTTAATAGTTTATTTTTAACAAATTTAAAGCTCAATTTATATATGTTTTTATTTATATTTGTAATCTATTATATAAATATATTTTATGAATTATACTTTAAACCAGTTGCAGATTTTCTTGAAAGTTGTTCAAACAGAGAGTGTTACAAAAGCTTCTGAAGAGTTGCATTTGACTCAACCTGCAGTGTCAATTCAATTGAAAAATTTTCAAAATCAATTTGATATTCCGCTAACTGAAGTTGTAGGTCGTAAAATTTATATCACTGATTTCGGAAAAGAAGTAGCATTAGCAGCTGAGAAAATTATAGGTGAAATCAACATGTTGAATTATAAGAAGTTAGCTTTCAAAGGAAAATTAACGGGAAAATTGAAGATTTCAATTGTATCTACAGCTAAATATGTAATGCCCTTTTTTTTAGCAGATTTTCTAAAATTATATCCTGGTATTGAACTTCAAATGGATGTGACTAATAAATCGGGAGTTTTGGAAAATTTGGAAAAAAATGAAGTTGATTTTGCATTAGTTAGTGTACTTCCGGACACGATTCAAACCAATCATATCGAATTATTAAAGAATAAACTATATGTTGTAGATAGCTCTGATAAAATCTATAAAAAACAACAGTATTCTAGTTCATTTT
>CANCEQ010000031.1 GCA_947375085.1 Flavobacteriales bacterium | reverse complement strand
TAGAACTCATTGATTATAAACTATTTAAAATATTAGAAAATTATGATTGAAGCAAACAATCCTGGATTAAAAAGTTGGGTAAATGTTCCTGAAGGTTCTGATTTCCCTATTCAAAACTTACCTTTTGGTATTTTTAAAATCGAAGATTCTTCTACTCGTGTTGGAGTAAGAATTGGTGATCACGTTTTAGATTTAAAAGAAGTGTATGAATTAGGATATTTAGATCACTTACCTTTTACATTAGCAGATTTTGAAAATGAGTTTTTAAATTCTTTAATGAAAAAAGGAAAGCAAGCTACTCGTGATTTAAGAAATAGAATTTCTCATTTATTGAATGACGCTAAATCAGAGTTAAAAGGAAATTCTAATCACGTTGCTCAAGCTTTAATTCCAGTTTCTAAAATAGAAATGAGAATGCCGGTTAACATTGGAGATTACACAGATTTTTATTCTAGTAGAGAGCATGCTACAAATATTGGAACAATGATTCGTGATCCTAAAAATGCACTTTCTCCTAACTGGTTGTATATTCCTGTAGGATATCACGGTAGAGCAAGTTCAGTTATTTTATCTGGACAAAACATTCACAGACCAAAAGGACAAATCAAACCAAATCCAGAAGAAGCTCCGATTTATGCTCCTTGTCGATTATTGGATTTTGAATTAGAGATGGCTTTCATTACTTACGACGGAAAAACATTAGGTGATTCAATTACAACAGCAGAAGCAGACGACTATATTTTCGGAATGTGTTTATTCAATGACTGGTCTGCTCGTGACATTCAAACTTGGGAGTATGTTCCACTAGGACCTTTCTTATCTAAAAACTTCGCATCATCGATTTCAGCTTGGATTGTAACATTAGACGCATTAGAACCTTTCAAATTAGAAGGTCCAGCTCAAGAACCTAAAGTATTAAGTTATTTAGAGTATGAAGGAGCAAAATCTTATGATATTAATTTAGAAGTTTTACTTCAACCTGAAAATTCTGAAGAATCATTAATTTGTAATTCAAATCATAAATACTTATATTGGAATTTATCTCAACAACTTGCTCACCATACGGTAAATGGTTGTAACGTAAGATGTGGCGATTTAATGGGATCTGGTACTATTTCAGGTCCAACTCCAGATTCTTATGGATCTATGATGGAATTATCATGGAGAGGCTCTAAACCACTTACATTAAAAGATGGTTCAGAAAGAAAATTCATCAATGACAATGACACTGTAATTATGAGAGGTTATAGTTCAAAAGATGGAGTAAGAGTTGGATTTGGAGAAGTAATTACAAAAGTTTTACCTGCAAAACAATAAATAAATTATGAGTGATATTTCAAGTAAATTCCCTGATATCGATTTAGAAAAAGAACGTATTGAAATTTTGAATGCGTTCAAAGGTCTGATGAAAACGACAAAAAATCGTTCGAAAGAAGACACTCGTTTAATCCGAAAAGCATTCGACGTTGCAGTGGATGCTCATAAAGATATGCGTCGAAAATCAGGTGAACCATACATTTATCATCCAATAGCTGTTGCAAGAATTTGTAGTGAAGAAATGGGACTTGGAGCTACATCTGTTATTTGTGCTTTATTGCACGATACAGTTGAAGACACTCACATCACACTTCAAGATGTAGAAGATTTATTCGGGCCAAAAGTTCGTTTGATTATTGACGGTTTAACAAAAATCCCTGAAGTATTTGACGAAAACGCTTCAATTCAAGCGGAGAATTTCAGAAAAATGATCTTAACACTTTCGGAAGATATTCGAGTAGTGTTAATCAAATTAGCTGATCGACTTCACAATATGAGAACGTTGGGAAGTATGGTTCCGGATAAACAATTGAAAATTGCATCTGAAACTAAATTCTTATACGCTCCTTTAGCGCATCGTTTAGGTTTATACTTAATTAAAGGTGAGCTTGAAGATTTAGCAATGCTTTATACTGACGGTGAAGTTTACAGAAGTATTGAAGCAAACTTGAAATCGACCCAAGATGTTAGAAATCGTTTTATTCGTCGTTTCATAAATCCAATAAAGGAAGCGCTTCAATATGAAGGGTATGTTTTTGAAATAAAAGCAAGAACAAAATCAATCTCTTCAATTCATCGTAAGATGTTAAAACAAGGTATTCCTTTTGAAGAAGTATATGATATTTTTGCTATTCGTATCATTATTGATACTCCTCAAGAATTGGAAAAACCAGATGCTTGGAGAATTTACAGTATCGTAACCGATTTCTACCAACCAAGTCCAGACAGATTAAGAGACTGGATTTCAACTCCTCGTGCCAACGGATATGAGTCACTTCACACAACAGTGATGTCTCCTACCGGAAAATGGGTTGAAGTTCAAATTCGTTCTAAACGTATGGATGAGATTGCAGAAAAGGGATTAGCTGCTCATTACAAATACAAAGAAAACAATACTGAAGACAGTAAATTAGATCGATGGATTAATGAGATTCGTGATTTAATGGAAAATCCTGATGCTAATGCGATGGATTTTGTTAACGATTTCAAACTGAACCTATTTAGAGAAGAAATCTACATTTTTACCCCTAAAGGTGATTTAAGAGTTCTTCCAAATGGTTCAACAATTCTTGATTTTGCTTATGATCTTCATACGGATATTGGTAACAAATGTATTGGAGGAAAAGTCAATAATAGACTTGTTCCTTTGAGTTACCAGCTTCAAAGTGGCGATCAATTAGAAATCATTACTTCACCAAAACAAAAACCAACTGATGAATGGTTAATGATGGTAATTTCAGCTAGAGCTAAACAAAAAATTAAAAATGCTCTGAATGATGAAAGAAAAGCTATAGCTCAAGATGGTAAAGAAATTTTAGAAAGAAAGTTAAAGCAATTCAATATCAAATCTACAAAGGAAAATATTGCTGTTTTAGAACGTTTTTATGCGCTTCCTAATTCAACAGAGCTCTTTTTTAGAATTGCAAAAAGTAAAATTGATTTAACTCGTTTAAGAGAATTAGAAAATCAAAATGGCACGCTTTTATTAGAGAAGAAAAATGTTTCTCCAAAAGATAAAAACGAGCAAGATGTTTATTCTAAGATCAATCAAAAAGAAGATGTCATCATCATAGGAGAAGATTTCAAAAACATCCAATATACTATGGGGCGTTGTTGTAATCCAATTCCTGGCGATTTAATCTTTGGATTCATCACTATCAACGACGGTGTTAAAATTCATAGAAATAGCTGTTCAAATGCAGAACACTTAATGTCTAAAATGGCTTACCGTTTAGTGAAAGCGAGATGGAAAGATGAAGAATTAAAAGAACGTTTAGCAGCAATTAAATTATTTGGAACTGATAGTTTAGGTATTGTAAACAAATTAACAGAGATTATTTCAAATCAACAAAACGTGAATATGAAATTCATTTCGTTCGAAACGAATGATGGATTATTTGAGGGACGTATCAAAGTCTTGGTTTATGATACTCAACATTTAGAACAATTGATGAGTAAATTTGAACAGGTTGAAGGCGTTATGCGTGTTGAACGTTGGGATGTTGATGTAGAACATTAATATTTTATTTCCCCACATTGTATAATATATATAATGTGGGGAATAATTTAATCCAAAATTTCTTTCCAGGTTTTAGGCCTCAATACAGCTAACCATTTAAACCCTTTAATAAATTGCTCGTCTTTGTTTAATTTTTCCATTGGATAAAAAACACCATCTGGTTTATCAAAATAAGTAATCCCTTCCACTTCATTACTGTCAAGATAAACTCTCAAATCAGACGCATAAATACGATTCATACCTAAACGTTTAATTACGATTGTTGAATCATTTTTTTCTGTATTTTCAGGAAAAGAAATTGTTCTGGCATTCCCTTTTACATCTGTTCGATAAATATCATTGTTTTGAAAAAATGTAAAAATCTCCTTCCCTCCTATTTGATTATAATATTTACCTGAATCAATTTCAAATAAAACGGTCGAATTTCCAATTACATTTGCTTTTTCTATAATTGTATCTGACACAAATAAAACTTCTATAAAATCTCCTTTTAATTCAGTCTTTGTTTTCACCCAAACGATTGGATCTTTGTACAATTCCATTTTACCTGTGACCTTATCATACACAAGTGAATCACATTTTGCCTGTAATTCCTTTCTAAAAAGTTTTACATTTTTATACCCTTTCATTTGTGAAGCATTCCCTAACGAATCTTTCAAGGTGAAAAGTGTATCAGCATGAATAAACAAAGTATCTTTCCCATCAATCTTAAGAGCAAGAGCTCTTCCTGTTAAATAAGACATTCTTTTACTATCCGATGAGAATGCATAATTCCCTCTAAATTCCAGATGCTGAGAAGTGTCTTTAAAAACAACATTTCCTTTTCCAATTGAAATTCCTTTTTGAGAGTGAGAATATAAATAATCGCCTGTCATCAATTGATTATCTTTCAATATAGAAGCGTTTTTTTGAAGTGTTGCTTCTTTCGTAGCCGTATTATACCATCCTTTTTCACAATAAATTTTAGAGCCTTTTACCGTATTTTTATCTAATTGTGTAATATTTGTTGGGCCATAAAAATAAGCCGTTTTCTTTTTATAATTAAATCGTAAAGTGTCAGTAGTCATTCGCAAATCATCACTTTTATAATTTACCGCTTGACTAAAAAACATATCTTTCGATTTAGAATACATATGTCCTACTATACTTGTCAAAACTTCATTATTGACTATACTCTCAACCTTACCACCGTATCTGTAAATCGCTACTGATTTATTTGCATCATATTCAAGTGTGTCTGTTGTTATTTTATATTCTTGATCCCTAACCCTTACATTGCCCCAAAGTTTTGCTTTTTTAATTGCCCCTTGGTAATACAAAGAGTCACAAAATAAATTTAAATCATTTTTAGTAACATGTACATTTCCATATGCATGCACTTCTTGTAATTTCTCCTTATAATGCGCAGAATCACAATACATTGTATTTCCTTGATATATAAAACTTACACTGCCTACTAAACGATGCGTTCCGGTTTTTTGGTTGTATTCAAACTTATCTGAACCAGGCAATAACTCAAGCGTATTTTTTTGAGCATTTACTTGATAATTAAGCAAAAAAATTGCGCCTATAATAAGCGCAATTTTGTATATATAAGTTTGAATTTTCACTTATTAGTTATTTTCTAACGTCTGTTTTCTATCTGGTCCAACTGAAACAACTTTAATTGGAACTCCTAATTTATCTTCTAAATAAAGAACATAATCTTTTAATTCTTTTGGTGCATCATCATAAGAAGATAATTTAGTTAAATCACAATTCCATCCTTTCACATCTTCATAAACTGGAGTGATTTCAGAATCAGTAATATCGAATGGGAAATAATCTAATTTTTCACCATTGATGATATAATGAGTACATACTCTAATTGTTTCAAATTTATCTAACACATCTGATTTCATCATAGACAATTCAGTTGCCCCATTTACCATAATTGCATATTTCAAAGCAGGTAAATCAATCCAACCACATCTTCTAGCTCTACCAGTTGTAGCACCAAATTCGTGACCTTCTTTACGAATAAATTCACCCACTTCATCATCTAATTCAGTAGGGAATGGTCCACTACCAACACGAGTACAATATGCTTTAAAGATACCTATTACTTTTCCTATTGTAGTTGGAGCAACACCTAAACCTGTACAAGTACCAGCTGTTACTGTATTTGAAGAAGTTACAAAAGGATATGTTCCGAAATCAATATCTAACATTGTTCCTTGTGCACCTTCTGCTAGAACTTTTTTACCTTCTTTTAAAGCATTATTCAAATAGTGCTCACTATCAATAGCTTGTAATCCACGTAGTGTTTCAATTCCTTCAAACCATGGGCCTTCAAGTTCTGCTAAATCATATTCAAAACCTTCGTAATGTTTTAAAATACCAACATGTTTTTCAACCAAACAATCGTATTTTTCTTTAAAATTAGGAGAGAAAATATCACCTACTCTTAAACCATTTCTACCTGTTTTGTCCATATAAGTTGGACCGATACCTTTTAAAGTAGAACCTATCTTATCTTTTCCTTTAGCCGTTTCTGAAGCCGCGTCTAACAAACGGTGAGTTGGTAAAATTAAATGTGCTTTTTTAGAAATCAACAATCTTTTTTTGTAGTCTACATTAAAAGGAATTAATTTTTCTAATTCTTTTTGAAAAAGAACTGGATCTAAAACAACACCATTTCCAACAATATTCAATACGTTATCTCTGAAAATCCCAGAAGGAATCGTGTTTAAAACATGTTTAATACCTTCAAATTCTAACGTATGTCCTGCATTTGGCCCACCTTGAAAACGAGCAATAATATCATATTCTGGAGTTAATACATCGACAATTTTTCCTTTACCTTCATCACCCCATTGTAGGCCTAATAATACATCTACCTTCATTATCATTTATTCTTAAAGTGATTTACTGCATCCTCTTGAGAAGAGTAAATCGTATATATTTCATTTAATTTAGCAATCTTAAATAGATCTGAAACCGTTCCTTTTACATTAGAAAAAATCAAATCACCATTATTTACTCGTGCTTTCGTTAAAGTCCTCATAAATAAATTAATACCATTAGAATTTATATAATTTAAATTTTCTAAATCAAAAACTAGATTACAAAATCCTTTCTCTATCATTAAAGTAATTTCTTTAGAAATATTAACTAAATCTTCATCTGTCATTATTTTTCCTTTTAACGAAAAAATACTCACAGCATGTTGATTCAGTATTTCATAAGAAAATCCCACTATTTATTTTCTTTTTTATTCCTTACACCATAAAAATACAACGAATGATGATCGATTTTCATATCAAACAATTCTTCAATCGTTGCTTTTATAGATTGAATTCTAGGGTCACAAAATTCAATTAATTCACCTGTATCTGTACAAACAATATGATCGTGTTGTTTAGATCCATGTGATTTCTCAAATTGTGCAATATTTTTCCCGAATTGATGTTTACGAACTAAATTACAAGCAAGTAACAAATCGATAGTATTGTACAAAGTAGCTCTAGAAACACGGTAATTTTGATTTTTCATTTTGATATACAACGACTCTACATCAAAATGACCTTGATAATCATAAATTTCAGCGAGTATTGCAAATCTTTCAGGAGTCTTCCTGTGGCTATTTTGCTCCATATAAGCGGAGAAAATTTGTTTTACAGTTGATTGTAGTTCCTGTGTTGCCATTTTATAATTAAAACCAAAGGACGAAATTAATAATTAAAGCGAAACTAATTCTCTACTTGTTCATCTATTTTTGATGTGTTATTAACAAAAGTAAAAAACGAAAAAACCTGATTTAATCGATGTTTCTTTCAATATAATCAATCAAAGAGTGAATAACTTTTATATGTATTTCTTGCGATCGATCTGCAAAATTTGAAAATGGAGCTCTAATTTCTACATCGCATAAATCTTTCATTAAACCTCCCTCTTTACCTGTCAAACCAACAACAAGCATTCCTTTATCTTTAGCAACTTGGATCGCATTAATAATATTTTTTGAATTACCTGAAGTAGAAATAGCTAAAAGCACATCACCTGAACTCCCTAACGCTTCTAAATAGCGAGAAAACACAAAATCATAACCATAATCATTAGATACACAAGACATATGACTAACATCCGAAATTGAAATCGCTGGTAAAGCTTTTCTATCTCCTCTGTAACGTCCCGTTAGTTCTTCAGCAAAATGCATCGCATCACACATAGAACCTCCGTTTCCACAACTAAAAACCTTTCCTCCATTTTTAAAAGAATGAACAATCAAATCTCCAGCACTTTGAATCTTTTTAAAATTCTCTTCAGTGTTGAATTTCGTCAATATTTCTAAGGCTTCAAAAAAATGGTCCGCTATTTGTTTAGTGCTCATTGTTGTAGTTTTTTGTCAAATTTAAAAAAAAATAGTGCCTTGACAATGATATTCAATCAAACTTACTATATTTGAAACGGACAATAGTCCATTTAAACACTTGCAATTATGAAAAAACACTTTCTATTATTATCTGTTCTATTTCTTTCTTTAAGCTCATTTTCACAAAATGATTGCTTTAAAAAATTAGAAGAAGCATTTGCCAAAAGAGGTGCTAACACTGTCGGCGACGCAATACACTCAAATGTTATCGTTAGTTTCTTCGAAGAAACAGGTACAAGATGTGTTGGAGGAAAAGTGAGAGTTGAAAACGGAACTATCACTTCTGTTTTTCTTCAATTTAATGATAATTCTTACGAATTGATGGAGAAAAAATTCTACAATGCTAAAAAAACTCCACCAACAATTACAAATGGCATTTCAGAAATGATCTACACTACCGATGGTGAAAAATTTAGAGTTATTTTTATTGAAAAATTAAAACCAAAAAAACAAGTATACAAAGAAATCAATCTTCCAGATGATTTATAAAAAATATTCAAAAAAAAGGTTCAATTTAAATTGAACCTTTTTTTTTGCAAATAACTTGTTAAATCACTTACTATCAAATATCAAACAAAACAATACTCGTGTTAAAATATTAATGAAACGTTTTATAATTTACTAACAATTCCAAAATAAAACGTTAAACTGTTAAAAATCATTTTCAAACTATATTTTCTTTATTATCTTTGAATCGTTTGTTAAAAAAACCTACAATGAAAGATTTATTAGAAAAATTTGAAAATAAACGTCCGGAAATAGTTTTCGAATGGAAAGATGCTGAAACAGAAGCTGAAGGATGGGTAGTTATAAATTCATTACGTGGTGGCGCTGCAGGTGGTGGAACTCGTATGAGAAATGGTTTAGATAAAAGAGAAGTTGAATCACTTGCTAAAACAATGGAAGTGAAATTTACAGTTGCTGGTCCACCAATTGGAGGAGCTAAATCTGGAATAAACTTCGACCCTAAAGACCCAAGAAAAGAAGGTGTATTAAAAAGATGGTATGCTGCAGTAACTCCTTTGTTAAAACATTATTATGGTACTGGAGGAGATTTGAATGTTGATGAAATTCACGAAGTAATCCCAATGACAGAGGATTGCGGAGTTTGGCATCCACAAGAAGGTGTTTTCAACGGACACTTTCAACCAAGAGAAGCTCAAAAAATCAACCGTATTGGTCAATTAAGACAAGGTGTATTAAAAGTATTGGAAGATACTCAATTTTCTCCTGATGTAAATAGAAAATATGTTGTTGCTGATATGATTACTGGTTACGGTGTTGCTCAATCTATCAAACATTATTATTCTATTTGGAATAACGGTTCTGACTCTGTAAAAGATAAAAAAGTAATTGTTCAAGGTTGGGGAAATGTAGGTTCTGCAGGAGCTTATTATTTAGCACAACAAGGAGCGAAAATTGTTGGTATTATTGACCGCGTTGGTGGTTTAATTAATGAAGAAGGATTCTCTTTTGAAGAAATAAAACAATTATTCTTAAACAAAAACGGAAACGAAATCACACATCCAAATTTATTATCTTATGACGAGATCAATTCTAAAATTTGGGATTTAAAAGCAGATGTGTTTATTCCTTGCGCTGGTTCTAGAATGATCACTAAAGATCAATTAAATAGAATGGTTAAAGCTGGAGTTCAAGTTATTTCTTCTGGAGCAAACGTTCCTTTCGCTGATCCTGAAATCTTCTTTGGTCCAATCGCTGACGAAGCTGACAATACAATCTCAATCATTCCTGATTTTATTTCAAATTGTGGAATGGCGAGAGTATTTGCTTACTTAATGAGTAACGATTTAAAAGAAATTTCTGATAAAGGAATTTTTGAAGATACTAGTTCAACTATTGAAAATGCACTTAAAGCTGCACATGCTAAAAATTCTGGTAAAACAGGAATAGCTAAAACAGCTTTCGAAATCGCATTGAATCAGTTAGTTTAAAAAACGAATTATATTCATTTCCGAAAGGAGTAAGATTCATTTCTTACTCCTTTTTTTTATCCAAACCCTATATACTTACTCAAAATAAAAGGGCCAAATAAAAATCTGCAACTTCGCTAAAAACAAATGACTGTGGAAAACTATATGCGTACCCAATATTGACAAGTGATATAAGATTTATTTTTACGCAATTAAACTATTTTAAGAAAGTAATGAAAAAATATTTAAAATTAGCCATTGTTGTAATTACGTTCGCTGTTATTGGAACTGTTACTGGACAAATTGAAAGTACTGAACCTGCTGCAAACGCTGCTGCTGAAACAGTTTTAGTTAAAACAGAAATATCAGCATTTGATTTTTTTATAAAAGGGGGAGTTTTCTTAATTCCAATCTGTATTTTATTGTTTTACACCATTTTTGTTACGGTAGAAAAATACAGATACATCAAAAGAACTGCGAAATTTGATTCAAACCTATTAAATAACATTAAATCGAATTTAACTGCTGGAAATTTAGAACCTGCTATTACAGTTGTTTCTGGAGACAAAACTGCATTTGGACAAATTGTAAAAGAAGGTTTGTATACAGTTGGTAGACCAGTTTCTGAAATTGAATCAAACATGGACAAAGTAACCAATATCGAAATTGGTAAAATGGAAAAAAGTTTAGGCCACTTAGGATTAATTGCTGGTATTGCTCCAACTCTTGGATTTATCGGTACCATCTCTGGGGTAATTAAAATTTTCTATAGCATCTCTATCACTGAAAACGTAAGTATTGGTAACATCTCTGGTGGTTTATATGAAAAAATGATCTGTTCTGGAACAGGACTAATCGTTGGTATTGTTGCATTTGCTGCATACCATTTATTAAACGGAATGATTGATACATTTGCCTTGAATGTTCAAAAAGTAAACTTAGAATTTGTAAACATTATTCAACGACCAAACAATGGCGATAAAACGAAATAAAAGATTCCATGTAGAAGTTGCTACTTCTGCATTGAGTGATATCATGTTCTTTTTGTTGTTATTCTTTTTGATTATTTCAACTTTAGCGAATCCAAATGTCATCAAAATGGCACTTCCTAAAGCTAAAACAAATGAACAGACAACTAAACAGCATTTAACTTTGTCAGTTACAGCTGAAAAGAAATTCTTTTTAGACAAAGAAGAAATTGCATTTGGCGATCTTGAAAGAGTATTATTAGAGAAAATGGCAACAGAAACGGATAAAACTGTTATCGTTCGAATTCCATTTGATATGCAAGTTCAAAGTTTGATAGATGTACTTCAAATTGGAGTGAAAAACAATTTGAAATTTGTTATCGCTACGAAAGCAAGTTAAAAAACTTTATTAAAAAGTATAACGAAACAAGGCTTAACACGTTATGTCCAAAAGATGTTTTGTTTTAACTAAAAAGTGAAGACTATGGAAACGATCAGTAGTTCTGAATTAAATGATAAAAAAATAGGAGTGTTAGCATCAGTTGCAACACTCCTTATTGTGTTTCTATTACTGTACATTAGTACAATTGACAATAGCAAAACAAAAACACATACAATTACCCTTGTAACTGACATACCTCTTGAACCTCTTCAAGAATTTAAAGAAGTTACTCCCGTTACAGAACAAGGTGGCGGTGGTGGTGGCGGTGGAACACCTTCAAATGATAAGGTAGATCCAACTCCGAAACCCCAAACAGATCATGTTGTAACAAGTAAATCAAGTGATGCTGTTGCAATGAAAGATAATGGAAAATCAAATAAAACCACTGCTGAAAATTCTCAAAATACAGCTACAAGCACCAAGAAATCAACAAATTTCTTCACTGCAGACGGAGGAAATGGTTCTGGAACTGGAGGAGGTGTAGGTAAAGGAAAAGGTATTGGTTTTGGTCCCGATACCGGAGATGGTAAAGGTCCAGGAAACGGGCCAGGTTCTGGCGGTAATGGATCTGGAGCAAAACGTATTCGTTTAAATGATCCAAATGTAGATAATATAGAATCTGATTCTTATCAACTAATTAGCTTAAGAGTAAAAATTGACGAGAATGGTAATGTCATAAGCGCTGTTAGTACATCAAGAACGACAACAACAAGTCAAGCCATCATCAATAAAGTTATAGCAGCTACAATTAGTCAAACTAAATACAATAAAAAACCAGGAGCTGGTATTGAAGAAGCTTTTATAAAACTTCAATTAACACCACATTAAATGTATTCAGAAACAATCAATTGGCTGTTTCAACAATTTCCTGCTTATCATAAAATTGGAGCAAAAGCGTACAAGCCAGATTTAACAAATTGCCTTCGTTTGTGTGAATTATTTGATAATCCACATTTAAAATTACGTTTCATTCACATAGCTGGGACTAACGGAAAAGGCTCAACTTCAAGTATGTTGGCTTCTATTCTTCAAGAGTCGGGAGAAAAAGTAGGTTTATTTACTTCTCCACACATCGAAGATTTTAGAGAACGCATAAGAGTAAATGGAGAAATGATTTCAGAATCTGAAGTCGTAAACTTTTGCGAACAAGTAAAATCCTTTCAACTAGATTTCGAACCTTCTTTTTTTGAAATTACTTGGATAATGACTTTGATTCATTTTCTAAATCAACAATGTACTATTTGTGTTATTGAAACAGGATTAGGAGGTAGATTGGATGCGACAAACATCACCACCCCTATTCTATCCATTATAACTAATATAGGTTTAGAACACACTAACTTTTTGGGAGATACTTTAGAAAAAATAGCTTTCGAAAAAGCGGGAATAATTAAAAATACAATTCCAGTTATAATAGGAGAAACACTACCTCAAACAAAAACTGTATTTGAGAAAATTTCAAAAGAAAAGCAATCATCTATTCATTTTGCTGAAAAAAGCAAAATAAACACTCCTGACAATTTTCCTTTATTAGGAGATTATCAATTGAAAAACTACAGAATTATTGATACTGCAATTCCTATTTTAAATGAATTAGGTTTATCTATAACCGACACTACAATTTCTTCAGGATTACAAAACCTATCTAAAAACACAGGTTTTAGAGGTCGTATGCAAGTCATCGAAAGAAGTCCACTGACAATAATGGATGTTTCTCACAATTATGATGGAATCAGAGCAACCCTAGAAAGTCTCGTAAAAATAAATAAAGGTGAACTTAAAATTGTTTATGGAACAAGCTCAGATAAAGATCTTGATTCCATATTTAGTTTATTTCCTATAAAAGCTGAATACTTTTTCACTGAATTTAACAACGAAAGAAGTGCTGAATTGAATCAATTAAAAGAAAAAGCAGAAAATTTCAAATTAAATGCACATTTTTTTTCAAATCCAAAAGAAGCATTAATTTCAGCACAAAAAACTATAAATGAAGAAGATACAATCTTAATTTTTGGTAGCTTTTTTTTAATTAGTGATTTTTTTTAATTTTTTTTCAGAAAAAGTATTGTCAATCTAAAAAAGATACATATCTTTGCACACGCAATCACGAACCAATAGAGGTTCTAGCAAAATAAAAAGGGAAATTAGCTCAGTTGGTTTAGAGCACCTGCCTTACAAGCAGGGGGTCACAGGTTCGAATCCTGTATTTCCCACACAAAGCTTTCAAGAAATTGAAAGCTTTTTTTTTGTCTATTAATTAATTTGATTGAAAAAAATAAATTAATTTTATGACAACTTTAAAACAATGAAATTTTAGGTGTTTAGATTAATTTTTAGGTAAAAAAAATCTACAATATCTATATTCCAATATAAACAATTTTAAAATGAGAAACACGTTTCATATTTCAACTATTTGCCTCTTGCTTTTAATGGTGTTTAGTTCATACAATTCAAATGCTCAAACAAACTCACTAAAAACAAAAGTTGTTTTAGCATTTACAAAGAAAAAACAGATTAATGCATTAAATCACAAAGTAGATAGTTTAAATTCTGTGATTGCAGGGAAAAACAATCTATTACTTTTAGAAACTGAGAAAAACATTGCTTTAACTAACGATTTTAACTTGAAGTGCACCAACTTAAACGATGCATCAACAAGAGTTTCTGAGCTTGAGAATGAATTAGCGAAAAATAAATCAAGTTTAGATTCACTTCAAAGAGTGATAACTGACAATCAAGCTTATTCAATTTTTCAACGAAATGAAGATTCACTTAGATATCAAAATTTACTTAGAAAATTAAGTGACCGTAATATGTTTATTGTCGATTCAATCAAATCAATTCATAACACAAGAAGAACGAAACAAGAACCAACAAAAGTTGAAACTTACTACTTCAAGGATTTTAAATCTGTTATTACTGGTACACCTGATGAAAAAAACAGATACACATACACTTTTGAATTGTTTCAAAAAAATGGAGAGGAATTTGTAAAAGCAGACAATGCAGCTTTATTCAATGATAAAAAACAAGAGCTTTTAGATATTATCAATAAAAAAATTCAAAAAGATTTTAATAGCTCTTATAAAATAGACCCTAAATGTTTTACTAGTAAAACACCTCCTACTTATGATTTCAAAAAACTAGGTATTGAATTTAAAGATGGGAAAATTAATTTCTATGCAGTCTTTGATTTCACAACTGAGAATTGTTACTATTTATATGGTTATACTTCTGTTGAATTTACAGTTGACGAGTTAAAAGCCTATTTAAAATAAATGTACCACCCCGTTTTAGAAGATTTAACTAAATTATTAGTTGCTTTAGTAATTGGAGCAATAATAGGAGCTGAAAGAGAATACAGAACTAAATCTGCAGGATTTAGAACTGTTATTTTAATTACAGTTGGGTCTACTCTTTTCACAATAGTTTCTAATCTTATGAGCAATGATGCTCGTGTTGCATCTAATATTGTCACAGGAATTGGTTTCTTAGGTGCTGGAGCCATTTTTAAAGAAGGAGCTAGTGTTAAAGGTTTAACGACCGCGACTACTATTTGGATTTCGGCAGCAATTGGTATGGCAATAGGTGTCGGACAATACAGTCTTGCATTCTCAGTTGTTACAATTGTTATTTTAGTTTTGGTTGGATTTACTTGGTTACCTACATTAATCGATAGATTAAATACTGAGTTAGTTTATAATTTCACACTCGATACTGTAGATTATTTACACATTGAAAATTTAGAAAACATTTTCAGAAAATGCAATGTAAAATATAAATGTGCAAAACAATCGAAAAGAAATGAAAACATTCTACTTTCTTACACGATAAAAGCTTCTCAAAAAAATCATAAAAAATTAGTTATTGAACTTTTTAATGAGAAAAACATTTTGTCATTCGATGCATAATTACAATTGAAAATCCATTTTTACAATTCAACCAGTAGATCTTACAATTCAACTTTATTTAAAAACTACCAACTTTATTAATTTATACTTTTGATTCACAAATTAAATGTTATGAATAAAATTTTCACACTTTTTATCAGTTTATTCTTTTTGACAGCATTAAATAAATTAAATGCTCAATCAGAAGGTCAAGTCATCAAAGGAACAATTGTAGACAAACAATCACAACAATCTATTCCTGGAGTAATAGTAACAATCTTAGGCTCTGACCCTATGTTAAAAGCAACAACAGATGTAGATGGTATTTTTCACATCTACAATATAAATGCTGGACGGTATGATGTTCAAGCTACTTTTACCGGTTATAAAGATGTTACGATACCAAACGTAGTAGTTACGAATGGAAAAGAAGTTGTCGTAGATATTTCAATGGAGGAAAATATTACGAATATAAACGAAGTAACAGTTTCAGGAATTAAAAAAAATGAAACCATTAACACGATGAGTACTGTAAGTGCTCGTTCTTTTAGTACTGAAGAAGTAAATAGATACGCAGGGGGAAGATCTGATCCGTCAAGAATGGCTGCAAACTTTGCGGGTGTCAGTTCTCCAGATGATTCTAGAAATGACATTGTCATTAGAGGTAATTCGCCTAGTGGTGTTTTGTGGAGAATTGAAGGATTAAACATTCCAAATCCAAACCATTTTTCAACAATCGGAACAACAGGTGGACCTGTAAGTGGAATCAACACGAACTTATTAAAGAATTCTGACTTTTTCACTTCGGCTTTCCCTTCAGAATACGGTAACGCCAATGCTGGTGTGTTTGATTTAGGATTTAGAAAAGGAAATTCAGACAAAAGAGAACATACTTTCCAAATAGGCGCTTTAACAGGATTAGAGGCAATGACAGAAGGTCCAATAAACAAATCAAAAGGATCTTCCTATGTAATTGCTTACAGATATTCATTTACAGGAGTTGCTCAAGCAATTGGTATCCCGATAGGAACAGCTGCAACTCCATTTTACCAAGACATCTCATTTAAATTCACAAGTGGAAATACAAAATTGGGGAAATTCGTCTTATTCGGATTAGGCGGGAAAAGTCATATCAAATTCGACCATAAAAAAATTGATGCTACTGATTTATTCGCTAATCCTACTAGAGATTCTTACTTTAAAAGTGATTTAGGATTAATTGGTTTAAGTCATTTCATTAGAGTAAATGATAAATCATATTTTAAAACCGTAATTGGATCTACTTATTCAGCATCCTCATACGATGAAGATTCTATTCACAAAGCGACAAGCGAAGTAACTAGAATTATTGAAAATACAACATCTCAGCTACGTCATTCTGTAAATACTTCATTTAATTCTAAGATAAGTTCAAAATTATTTGTGAAAGTGGGTGTTTTAGATGAAATAATCAATTTAAATTTATTCTACAGAAACAGAACATACACTCCAGATTGGGTGCAAATTTGGGATTACAAAAACTACACTTCTTTATTACAAGGATATGCACACGCAAAATATAGTTTTTCAAATCGATTGACTTTAAATGCAGGTTTACATTCTCAATTTTTAGTGTTAAATAATTCATCATCTATAGAACCAAGAATTGGATTGAAATATCAAACGAACGAAAAAAGTTCTATCAGTATTGGATATGGATTGCACAGTCAAATGCAACCAATTGATGTATATTTTTACAGAACACAACTTGCTGATGGTAGTTATGTCCAGTCAAACAAAAACTTAGACTTTACAAAAAGTATGCACTATGTAATTGGTTATGAATTATTTCCTGTAAAGGATTGGAGAATAAAATCTGAAATTTATTATCAAAATCTATACAATGTTCCTGTTTCATCTACACCGAGTAGTTACACAATGTTGAACGTTGGATCAAGTTATTATCCTAATGAGGTTGGTTACCTAAAAAACACGGGGACAGGAACAAATTATGGGTTAGAATTAACAGTTGAAAAATTCTTCAGTAAAGGATATTATACTTTACTAACAGGATCTATGTATCAATCAAAATACAAAGGAAGCGATGGAATTGAACATAACACTGCTTTTAATGGTCAATTCGTTTACAATGTACTTGCCGGAAAAGAATTTAAAGTAGGTAAAGAAAAAAGAAATAGACTTACAATCGACATAAAAATGACGCAAGCAGGTGGACGATACTTCACTCCAGTAGATTTAGCCGCTTCTCAATCTGTAGGACAACAAGTTGTAAAAGGGGATGATTATGCTTTCTCTCAAAAAAATCCTGATTTTTATAGAATTGACTTCAAGGTTGGTTTTGTAATGAACAGTAAAAAACATAAGCTTGCTCAATCTTGGTATTTTGATATTCAAAACATTACAAATCATAAAAATGTTTTTGCTCAACGCTACAACCCAATTACAAATCAAATAAATACAGCTTATCAACTTCCATTATTTCCAAATTTTGTATACAAAGTTCAATTTTAAAATATCAAACCGAGTAATAGCAGTACTACTCGGTTTTTTATTAAATTTATAATATGAAGAAAAAAATTATACGAATTATCAGTATTGTATTGGTTGGAATTATCATTTCCACTATATTATCGTTGATTACCCATAATAAAACCACTCACTATAATTTCATTTTAAATAACATTTGCTCAATCGTGATTACATTTCTCGTTTGGGAAGGAAATTTATTTCTGGATAAACTATTAAATAAAAAATTACCCTGGCAAAAATCAGTATTAAAAAGAATCCTAATTCAACTTTCAACTAGTATTCCATATACAATTGCTACGATTTATTTTTCACTCTTTATTTTCAATAGCTACATTTGTAAATATCCTGAAGAACAACACTTAAACTTTTTAGTTCCTTCAATATCGATCGGGGTTATCACTTCGATTATTATTTTATTAGTAGAGATTGGAGCTCAATTTTTTATTAATTGGAAAAAATCACTCATTGAAATAGAAAAACATAAAGCTGAAACTTCTCAAGTTCAATTACAAAACCTTAAGAATCAAATAAATCCACATTTTTTATTCAATAATTTAAGTGTTCTTTCTTCCTTAGTCTATTCAGATCAAGATAAAGCGGTTGATTTCATTAATCAATTATCAAAAGTCTATCGTTACGTATTAGAGAATCGTGAATCAGAACTTGCAACTTTAGAAAGCGAAATGACTTTTATTGATTCCTACATTTTTTTACTACAAATTCGATTTCAAAAAAACATTCAATTCGACATTTCGATTGAAAAAGAATTATTGACTTTACTTCTTCCCCCAATGTCGCTTCAAATTTTAGTTGAAAATGCTATCAAACACAATGAGATTTCTTCAGAACAACCGCTGAATATTAAACTTTTTACAGAAAAAAATTATTTAGTCGTTCAAAACAATTTTCAATTAAGAAAAAATCACGAACCAAGTTCTAAAACTGGATTGCAAAACATCAAAGACCGATACGAATTCTTTACAAAAGAAGAAGTTGAAATTCTTCAGTCTGAGAAATTCTTTACAGTTAAAATCCCATTACTCCCAAAGAAATGAAGGTAATAATCATAGAAGATGAACAATTAAGTGCAGACTATCTTAAAAATATTTTAAAACGAATAGATTCAACAATAGAGGTCATTTCAACCATTGATTCTGTTAAAAAAAGTGTTGAAGTTTTTGAAAAAGGAGTGGATGCAGATTTATTATTTGTCGATATTCATTTAGCCGATGGTTTAAGCTTTGATATTTTTAATCAAATCAATATTGACATCCCGATAATATTCACAACTGCATATGACGAATATGCCTTAAAAGCTTTTAAGTTAAACAGCATCGATTACTTATTAAAACCAATTGGAATT
This sequence comes from Flavobacteriales bacterium, assembly GCA_947375085.1. The sequence continues at coordinate 1,802 of CANCEQ010000031.1, read as the reverse complement.
GAAGATTTAAAAAAGGCAATAGAAAAATATTCCAAACTAACTTCACCCGAAAAAAAGAATCAAATTTCTGAACTTTCAGAACTTTACAATTCACTCAATAAATCATATAAAAATCGATTTATGGTGAAATTAGGAGAAACTATTGTATCAGTAAAAGTAGATGAAATCAATCATTTTATTTCAGAAGACGGTGTTGTACTTTTATCAACGAATCAGCATAAAAGATATGCTATTGATTACAATTTAGATCAAATAGAAACAATGGTAGATCCTAATTTATTTTTTAGAATCAATCGAAAAGTAATAATTCATTTAAATTCTATTCAAAAAGTAGGGAGTTATTTTAATAGTCGTCTAAAAATTCATACAGATAAAATTGAAGAAGAGGCATGTATCGTAAGTAGAGACAGAGTAAACGACTTCAAACGATGGTTAGATGGAAATTAATCGCATAAAAAAAGGGAAGTAAAACTTCCCTTTTCAATTATAATATAAAATATTAATTTTTTACTGGAGCTTGCTCAACTGGAGGAGCTGGTAAAACTTTACCTTTAATTGTTAAAACGATAGGTTCTGTTTGAACATTCGTTGTAACTGTAATTGTTTTATGAACATCCCCTACTCTTTTTGTATCATATTTTACAGAAATAACCGATTTTTTTCCAGGTTGAACTGGTTCTGATGGTTTACTAGCTGTAGTACATCCGCAACTTGTTTGAACATTTTGAATTAATAAAGGAGTTTTACCAGTGTTTTTAAATTCAAATTCAAATAAATCTTGAGAATCGTAAGGTATCGCATCTCTTTGAATCACAAGCGTTTCAAATGTAATCGGACCTTTCTTAGCTTTCTGTTTCTTCTCTTTCTTAGGAGCAATCTCTTTATTTTCAGCTTTTTTATTTTCAGATTCTTGCGCATTCATAATTGAAGAAAAAGAAAAAAGAGCAATTGATAATAATATAATTTTCATAGTATTTAATTTTTTAAACAAGATTACAATAAATATTTTATTCAAACTCGATTTTAACTATTTTTTTGAAAAAAATCAGTTGAATAATTTAATCGTACATTCATTTTTCGATAAAATAAGTATCCATCACTTCTAAAATTGAAGCAAAAGTATTTTTACGAATCTTTTCAATTTCATCAATTTTAAACCATTTTACTTTTGTAATACCTTCTTCTTTTTGACCTTTTAACTTTTTATCACCCATGTAATCCAATGAATACCAATATGTTTTTTTAATTGTAGGCTTTCCTTTATAAAGATAAGTATGATAGGTCAAACAGATTGGATCTTTCAATTGAGGTCCAACAATTCCACATTCTTCTTCAATTTCACGAACAGCAGCATTTTCTGGTATTTCTCCATCATCTAGCTTACCTTTTGGTATATCCCAGAAGCCATTTCGCTTAATAAATAAGTAAGAATCTTTTCTTTTAACGATACCTCCTGCCGCTTCTACAAAATCAAAATCTTGAAATAAAGTTGAAAAAGTTTTCTCAATAGAAGAAGTTACCAAATAGATAGGTAACTCATTATCAAATGATTCCAATAAAGAAAACAATTGATCTTTAATTAAATTCAGATTCTCTTCGAAGATTACTAAAACATCATTTGGAATTAAATCTTTCTTTTCTATGATGTGAAGGGGTGTATTTTCAATAAAAACTTTGTACATTTGCGTTATGATTTTGAATAAGGAAAAAGCGTTAAAGGTAGCAGAATTTTTATTACAAATAAAAGCTGTAAAGTTAGCACCAAATAATCCATTTACTTGGGCTTCTAGTTGGAAATCTCC
>CANCEQ010000030.1 GCA_947375085.1 Flavobacteriales bacterium | reverse complement strand
ATTGATTGAGCCCCAAACATAATTGCTTTCATTCCAGAAGCACAAACTTTATTAACTGTTGTACAAGGTACGTTTTGACCTAATCCAGCACCTAAAGCAGCTTGACGAGCAGGAGCTTGACCAACACCAGCTTGTAAAACATTACCCATAAAAACTTCATCAATTAATTCCGCTTTTACATTTCCTTTTTCAAGTGCACCTTTAATAGCTGCAGAACCTAGAGCAGTTGCAGGAACAGAAGATAAACCTCCTAAAAAAGCACCCATTGGTGTTCTGGCTGCTGCTACTATAAATACTTCTTTTATCATGTTGTTTGAGTTTAATTCATTTTTATCGACTGCGAAAATAAGAATTTATTTGCTGTTAAAATTTAAATATTTTTAAACAATGGAGTTATTTTTTTGTTAATAGACATTACTAAAATTCAGTAGTTAACAGTTAAAGAATAAAATTGTTAAAAACATGCTTAAAAATTAGCTTGAAAAACAAACTCTTTTAGTAATTTTGCGCGAATTTGGAGAATATTTTTCCAAACGTGAAACTAAAAATATTAAAGCGCTTTAAAAGATGCCAAAAAACAATTCTTACAAATCCATTTTAATAATAGGTAGTGGTCCAATCGTTATCGGACAAGCATGTGAATTCGATTATGCAGGTTCTCAAGCCGCAAGATCATTGCGTGAGGAAGGAATTGAAGTAACAATCATCAATTCAAATCCGGCTACTATTATGACGGATACAGTAATAGCTGATAACATTTATTTACAGCCATTAGAACCAGAAAGTATTGTTGAAATATTGAAAAAACATAAAATTGATGCGGTGCTTCCAACAATGGGAGGTCAAACAGCGTTGAATCTATGTATTCAATGTGACGAAATGGGTATTTGGGAAGAACACGGTGTTGAAATCATCGGCGTTGATATCAAAGCGATTGAAATTACAGAAAATAGAGAAGAATTTAGAGAGTTGATGTTGAAAATTGGGATTCCAATGGCTCCACAAAAAACTGCTAAATCATTTTTAGAAGGAAAAGAAATCGCTCAAGAGTTTGGTTTCCCATTATGTATTAGAGCTTCATTTACTTTAGGAGGAGCAGGAGCATCAATTGTTCACGACCCAAAAGAATTTGATGATTTATTAGATAGAGGTTTACAATTATCACCTATTCACGAGGTAATGATTGATAAAGCTTTATTAGGATGGAAAGAATTTGAGTTAGAATTATTGAGAGATGCAAATGATAATGTAGTGATTATTTGTTCTATTGAGAATTTTGACCCAATGGGAATCCATACGGGAGATTCGATTACAGTTGCACCTGCAATGACATTGTCAGATCACACTTACCAACGTATGAGAGATATGGCGATTCATATGATGCGTTCTATCGGAAATTTTGCAGGAGGATGTAATGTTCAGTTTGCTGTTTCTCCAGATGAAAAAGAAGATATTATTGCAATTGAAATTAATCCACGTGTATCTCGTTCTTCTGCGTTAGCTTCAAAAGCAACAGGTTATCCGATTGCCAAAATTGCTTCTAAATTAGCGATTGGATATCATTTAGATGAATTGAATAATCAAATTACAAAAACAACGTCAGCTTTATTTGAGCCGACTTTGGATTATGTAATTGTAAAAATACCACGTTGGAATTTTAATAAATTCCCCGGAACAGATCGTAAACTAGGACTTCAAATGAAGTCAGTAGGAGAGGTGATGGGGATTGGTCGTTCTTTCCAAGAAGCGCTTCAGAAAGCTTGTCAATCGTTAGAAGTTGATAGAAATGGTTTAGGAGCTGATGGAAAAGAATTGACAAATCAAGATGAAATTTTACACAGTTTAGAATTTGCAAGTTGGAATCGTTTATTCCATATTTATGATGCGATTAAATTAGGAATTCCATTCAAAAAAATTGTTGAGAAAACAAAAATCGATATTTGGTTTTTAAAACAAATTGAAGATTTAATAAAATTAGAGCGTAAAATTGAAAAATTTCATTTAGGATCTATTCCTAAAGATTTGATGTATGAAGCAAAACAAAAAGGATATGCGGATCGTCAAATTGCTCATTTGTTAAGATGTTTAGAATCAGAAGTTCACAACAAACGTGTAAATGAATTTAATTTAAATAGAGTTTACAAATTAGTTGATACATGTGCAGCTGAATTTGAGGCTAAGACTCCTTATTACTATTCAACTTTTGAATTCGAAAATGAGAGTGTTGCTTCAGATAAGAAAAAAGTTGTTATTCTTGGTTCTGGTCCAAATAGAATTGGTCAAGGTATTGAGTTTGATTATAGTTGTGTTCATGGTGTAATGGCTGCAAAAGAATGTGGTTATGAGACAATTATGATTAACTGTAATCCTGAAACTGTTTCAACTGATTTTGATACAGCGGATAAATTATACTTCGAACCAGTTTTCTGGGAACATGTGTATGATATTATCAAACATGAGAAACCAGAAGGAGTAATTGTTCAATTAGGTGGACAAACAGCTTTGAAAATGGCAGAAAAATTAGAGCGTCACGGTATTAAAATTATCGGTACTAGTTTCGAAGCATTGGATTTAGCGGAAGATAGAGGAAGATTCTCAAAAGTATTAGAGAAAAATAACATTCCTTTCCCTAAATATGGTATCGTTGAAAGTGCTGAACAAGCATTAGAATTATCAGATGAATTAGGTTTTCCATTATTAGTTCGTCCTTCATATGTATTGGGTGGACAAAAAATGAAAATCGTTATTAATAAAGAAGAGTTAGAGCACCACGTGGTTGATATTATCAATGAAATGGGAGCAAATCAAATTCTTTTAGATCACTTTATAGGTGGAGCTATTGAGGCTGAGGCAGATGCAATTTGCGATGGTGAAGATGTTTACATCATTGGAATCATGCAACATATTGAGCCTGCTGGTATTCACTCAGGAGATTCATTTGCGGTATTGCCTCCATATAATTTAGGAGATTTAGTAATTCATCAAATTGAAGACATTACGAAGAAAATCGCAGTTGAATTAAAAACGGTTGGTTTAATTAATATTCAATTTGCAATCAAAGAAGATAAAGTATATGTAATAGAAGCGAATCCAAGAGCTTCTAGAACTGTTCCTTTTATCGCAAAAGCATACAATGAACCTTATGTGAATTATGCTACGAAAGTAATGTTAGGTGAGAAAAAAGTGAAAGATTTTAATTTCAATCCTCGTAAAGAAGGGTATGCAATTAAAATTCCAGTTTTCTCTTATGAGAAATTCCCTGACGTGAAAAAAGAATTAGGTCCAGAAATGAAGTCAACAGGTGAAGGAATCCGTTTTATTAAAAACTTAAAAGATCCTTACTTTGTTAAGATTTATTCTGAGCGTAATTTATATTTATCAAAATAGAATACAATGATCATAGAAGCAAGTGTTTCAGGAATTTTCAAGACAGTCTTAATGATTCTTGGAGCATTTGTTCTTTTACGTTTTTTTGGGCAATTGATGGTAGCAAAGCGAAATTTAGCTGAAGAAAGACAGTTAAAAGCAGAGCAAGATAAATTTGACAAAGAATTAAAACATAAAAAAGAAAATTTAGGAAGAACATCCATTCTTAATTCCTCATCCAAATCGTCCAAAACTTCTAAATCGAATTCTTCAATCGAAGATGTTGATTATGAAGAGATAAACTGACTTTTTTAATTTGAAATTTATTGATTTTATTATACTTTAAAAAAATGTATTTAATATTATGATAAATGTTTTTATTAAAAAAGAGCAGGTTTATACTAATCCAATTGAGTATATATTAAAAGTTTTATCAAAGAATAAGTCGCTTAAAATTGTTTTTATAGATGATAAAAACGGAGCACATTTAATTTTTGATCATACTGATCCAAATTCAATTTTAATCAATATTGAATTTTATGATAAATTAATAAATAGGAAAATATTTGATTTTGAATCTTATTTTGTAAATGAACCGTTCATATTTTTCCCAAATAGTGACAAAAAAGATTGGTTGAGTTCAGCATTCTATATGATAAATTCTTTTCAAGAATATAATTGTGAATCATATAAACAAGATAAATTCGAACGATTTAAATTTGAATATTCCTATCAAAAAAGATTTGAATGCATTGAAACTAATTTGGTTCAAATATGTTTTGATAATTTCGTAGAACAATATTTAGCTGATATAAATTTGAAAAATAAAGAAAGAGATTCTAAAATGTTTCTTTCCCATGATATAGATTTAATTCACGGCTCTTTTTTTCAAGATGGTTTATGGGCTTTAAAGAAGGGTAGATTTGATATTATCATGAAATTGATTATGAATGAAATAATTCAAAATCCTAATTGGAAAAATATTGATAAAATATCTAAACTTCATTCAATCCAGGATTTGAAAAGTACATTTTTTTGGATTTCTACTCAAAAAATAGCGAACAATAAAGTTAGAAATGCAGATTACTCAACTAAGGAAATTAAGAAATTAATTAAATTTAGTGAAAGTAATGGATTACATAAAAGCTGTTACACAAGTTCAATTGATGAAGAATTAGCTCAATTACCTTTTGAAACTAAATTAAATAGATTTCATTTTTTAAAATTCAACCTTCCTAAAGCATATGACTCTATAGATGAATCTCAATTAGAATTAGATGCAAGTTTAGGTTTTGCAGAAGCTTTTGGTTTTAGAAATAATTATGGATTGCCATTTAATCCATATAATCTATCGGAACAAAAAATGTATAATTTTGTTGAAGTACCTTTAAATATAATGGATGTCACTCTTCATAAATACATGAAAATTCCTCTTGAAAAAACGGCTAAAGAAATAATTGCATTTATCGAAAAAAACAATAAGAATTCGATTCTTTCGCTTTTATGGCATAATCCATATTTTACTGATTACAAGCATGAAGGATTTCTAAATGAGTATAAAAAAGTGCTTTTATATTTAAACGAAATTGGAATGAAATCAATAACACCAAATGAAATAATTACTGAATTCTCATGTTATGAATGAAAATATAGAAATATCATTATTAAAAGATTCTGAAATTGACGAGGTCATAGCTTTCTTCAATGCCATGACAGGAGGTGAGAGAAATAAGGCGAAATTTGAATGGGAATTTCAAAATGCTCCAGCAGGAAAAGCAATTTATGTTGTAGCAAAAGATAGATCGACTCAAAAAATTATTGGTACTCAATGTGCAATTCCTATTAATTTAATTACCGATTCAGGAAACACTATATTGACAGGGAAATCTGAAGATTCAATTGTCCATCCGAATTATAGAGGGATGAACATATTTGATAAAATGTATCAATTTCTATTTATTGAATGTAAAGAACAGGGAATTAAATATTTATGGGGATTTACTTCTGCTAAAAAGCCTTTTTTAAAACTGGGTTTTGAAATTCAATTTGATCATAGTCAGTCTCTTATGGCTTTAGATATTAATTCTACCTTTAATTATCTTTCTAAATTGAATTCAAAGAATAATTTGGTGTCCTTATCAAAAATATTTTCATTGAGTATTCTTTCAAGAATTTATGCTCTTAAATTTTTTTTTATTTCTACTAAATCGATTGATGATAAGTATTCATACAAAATAGTAGAGTCTTTAAATAAGGGAGTTATTCAACCATTTTTTAAAGGTTTTATAATTAAGCAGGATGTAGACTTTTTGAATTGGAGGATAATTGAAAATCCATATCATGATAAAATATTTAATGTCAATTTCATAAATAAAAAGGATGAAATTGTAGCTAATTTAATTTTTAACCTTCATAAGGATGGTGTATGGTATTTGATTAATGATATTTATTCAAAGGAGATTTCAGATAATCAAAAAAGTCAAATTCAAAAAAAGGCAATTCAACTTTTGAAATTACAAGAAAAAAAATCGATCAAACTGATCCGAACTTGGGATTTCATTCATAATGAGTACGGTAAAAATGAGTTAAAAAGTAGAAAAGAAATTGGTTATTTTCATTTAGACCGAGGTATTTCTTTTGTCTGGAAAAGTTTGGATGAAAACAATGAATTGAATGTGTTAAATTTTAATTTGTCAAGAATTGCTACTCAGGGAGTAATATAATTTTTTTCACACTTCTGTTCCATACAATTTTTGTAATTTTAACCCTTAGTTGACTATAATTAGATTAAATAATAAAACAAATATGAAAAATTTCTTTTTGAAAAATTGGATTCATTTCGCAATCATTGCTTTTTTCTTCATTATAACTTATGCCTATTTTTTACCAGAATTTGAAGGTTATGGTTTAAAACAGCATGATATTGAGCAGTTTAAAGGTATGTCTCAAGAGACTCAAATGTTTCGATCTAAAACAGGTGAGGAGCCGTTGTGGACAAACTCAATGTTTGGAGGGATGCCGACATCTCAGATTTCAGTTTTATATTCAGGAAATTTCTTTCAAACTTCCACAGTGGCATTTATTCAATTTTTTGGAGGTCCAGGAGCAATCGTTTTTCTTCATTTAATAGGTTTCTATTTGTTATCACTTTGTTTGAGGATAAATCCAATTGTTGGTGTAATAGGGGCAATAGCTGTAGCTTTTTCATCTTACGAAATTATTATTTTACAAGCTGGTCACAATTCAAAAGCAATATCAGTAGCTCTAATAGCCCCAACGGTAGGTGCTTTTTTAATGGCTTATAGACGAAATTGGAAGTGGGGAGCGATTTTGTCCGCATTATTTATGTCGTATCAATTAGCTTCGAATCACTTACAAGTCACTTATTATATGGCAATATTGCTAGGTTCTTTAGGTGTTTACGAACTTGTTATGGCGATTAAATCAAAAGCATTTAAACAATTTTTCGTTACAACTTCTTGTTTGTTGGGAGCTTATTTAATTGCTTTTTTCATAAATTATGGTAATATTTCTATTACAAATGATTATTCGAAACATACAATAAGAGCAGCGAATGATATTACGATCAATCCAGATGGAACTAAATCAACAGTTCAATCTACAGGTTTAGATAAAGATTATATCACGAATTGGAGTTATGGAGTTGGTGAATCATTCACATTACTTTCACCTTACGTTAAAGGATCATCAACTGTAGCTTTAGCAGATAGTCCTTTTGCTGATATTACGGATAAAACAGATTTAACAGGAGAAGAAGTAAAAGCAGCTGAAAGTATGCCGATTTATTGGGGAGATCAACCAATGACTTCAGGTCCAGCTTTTATTGGAATTATAGTTATTTTCTTAAGTATTTTAGGATTAATTTACTTAAAAGATAAATCAAAATGGGTGCTTTTAGGAGTGTCAATTTTATGTTTGATGTTGTCTTGGGGTAAAAACTTTATGGGGTTAACTGATTTTTTCATTGACCATATTCCTGGTTACAACAAATTTAGAACGGTAACAATTATTTTAGTAATTGTTGAGTTTTGTTTACCATTAATCGCAGTTCTTTTCTTAGATCAATTATTTAAAGAAAGAGAAACAATTAAATTGAATAAGAAACCTTTTTTAATAGCTTCAGGTTCATTATTTGTTTTCCTAATAGCACTGAAAGTAGTTGGTTTAGGTGATAATTACACATCAGGTTCAGATAGAGATCAATTGGATAGATATCGTTCGGGAATTGAATCTCAAATTAGCGGAATGGATCCAGCTGTTTTAGCATCTCAATACAAGTTAGATGTAAATAATAAGGAGCAAGTTGCTCAATTTGTGGATGCTCAAATGGAGAGTGTTAACAAAGGATTTGATGCAATTAAAGTAGTTCGTAAAGAGATTTTTAATTCAAGTTTAAATACAAGTATTCTGATCTTATTATTTGCTATCGGATTAATTGCTTTATTATTTTACACCTCTACTTCAACGATTTTTGTTTACATTGGATTAGCGATATTAACGATGATCGAATTGATTCCGGTGGATCAAAATTATTTAAACAATGAGTCTTCAGACAATGGTCAATACAAGTATTGGGAAGAAAAAGCAAAAATTGACTATCCAATTAGTGCAGAAGACTTTGACAATCAAATTATACAGTTAGAAACTTCTCAAAATAAGAAAGTAAACAATGCTGTTTTAGAAGGAGAAAAAGAAGGGGCTAAAAAAGCCAATGAATTAGAATACACAGGTGATGACAAAACACGAGTAATAAACGCGTATCGTTTTAACGCATTAAATAATGCAACTAACTATAGAGTTTTTGATTTTAATGGTGGTTTTGGAAGTGCAAGAACATCTTATTTCCATAAATCTTTAGGAGGTTATCACGGAGCAAAATTGAGAAATATTCAAAATTTATATGATTTCCATTTGTCTAGATCAAACAATAAAGTGTATGATATGATGAATGTGAAATATTTCATACAGGAAGGTCAGTTACGTCCAAATGAAACGGCTTTAGGAAATGCTTGGTTGGTAAAATCAGTTAAAACAGTAGTAACTCCAAATGATGAAATTTTAGCATTAGGAAGTAAATTCAAAGTAGCTAATAGTGGGAAAGGACAGTTATTAGTAAATGGGGAAGTAGTTACACAAGCACAAGTATTTGGAAATGAAAAAATTCAATATTTTAATGGTGCTTCAGATACTTTAACTGTCTCTTTACCAAATGGTCTTGCGAAAGGTATGAAAGCTTTATATGTGATCGATGCTACAGGAAAAACAAATTTAATTCCTGCTCAGACACAACAATTAGATACAGCGAATTCTTTTACTCAATTATCTTCAATTGAAATAGTAAGTGATTTTAATCCGAGTGTTGAAGCTGTGATGTTAAAATCTGAAGCGGATAAATTATCTGGATTAAAATATTCAGGAGAAGGAACTGTTACTATGACTTCTTATGCTCCTAACAAATTAGGTTATTCGGCAAAATTAAAAAGTAAGCAATTAATCGTTTTTTCAGAAGTATACTATTCTGATGGTTGGAAAGCATTTGTAGATGGAAAGGAAACTGAAATTAGAAAAGTGAATTATCTTTTAAGAGGTTTAGAAATTGAAAAAGGAAATCATAAAATTGAGTTTAAATTTGATTTACCTAAATTTCATCAATCAAATGTATATTCAAAAATTGGATCAAGTTTAGTTTTTATCTTAATTATAATTGGTTTTTGGACTGATAGAAAGAAAAAAAACAAGGAGTTAATCAAATAAAATCTCACGAAAGATGAATAAAAAACTAGGAATTAAAGTTTTGTTAAAATCTCCATTTTCAGTGATAATGGAGGGGTTAAGAGTTCAAGAAAATAAGTATTTTAAAGATAAAATAGTTTCAAAATACAAAATTGAGCAATTGCCTACAATTGATATGCTTGATCTATTTCCTAATTTAGATGAAGATTTAAATTGTTATAGTTTTTTAAAAAGTACTTCTTTAATTACAGATTTGGTTTTATTAAAATCATTAGCAAGAAGGTTTGATAATTGTGCTTATTTGGAGATTGGTAGCTGGAGAGGTGAAAGTATCGCAAATATGAGAGATGTTACAAATGATTGTACGTCTTTAACTCTTTCTGCTGAAGAAATGAAAGAGTTAAATTTTGGTGATGATGTAATCAAAATACACGGCATATATTCTAATCACATAAAAGATATTAAAAGAATCGAAAACAATTCATTCACTTTCGATTTTGATTCGTTGAATAAAAAGTTTGATTTAACTTTCGTTGATGGAGATCATTCATACGAAGGTGTGTTAAATGATACCAAAAAAGTTTTCAATTTAAGAAAAAATGAGGAGTCAATTATTGTTTGGCATGATTACGGATTTAATACTGAAGATGTTAGGTATACTACTTTAAAGGCAATTTTAGATGGTGTACCTAAAGAAAAACACGGTAATTTATATCACGTATCGAATACTATGTGTGCTATTTATATTGAAAATGTAAATTTTAAGACTACTAAAGTGAAGGTACCATCTTTTCCGAATAAAATATTTTCGTTGAAAGTGAAGGCTGAAAAATTATAATTTCTATTCTTCAATTAATTTTTTCCACTGATTTTTAACATTTTCAGTGGAAATTAATTGTTCAATTTTTTTTTGATTATTCATACTCTCTTCGTTGGTTAATCTTGAAATTTTACTTGAATTTTTCAAAGATTCAATTGAGTATACATGAAACCCTTTTCTTTTTAAGAAATTATAAGTGGACGATTTTTCTGATAAATAAATCGTCGTACCATTTTTTAAAAAGAAAACGATATTACCTAATCCAAGTTGACAATAACTATTAATAAAAAACACAGAAACAGAAGATAACAAAGAATAATATTCGTTTAAAGGTAGCCTGTTTTCTAAAAATTGAATATTTAATAATTTATCTTTAGAAACATTACTTTTTAGTTTCTGAATGTATTTTTTATTTCCATTTGTAATAGGAATTAAAATTTGAGATTTCTCTTTTATTGATTTTAATGTATCAAGTACATCTTTGTGATTTAATAATGGTGATCCACTGTGACCAACCATAATTATATTTTCATCCTTTTTTGAATTACTATCTTGATTGAGGTTTTCTATGTTTAAATAGGAAAGGAATGAATATTTTACTTTGTTTGAATCAGGGTAAATAGTTAAATAATCTTCTTCAACAAATGAATAAAACTCGTCAACTTGGTTGATGATGTTAAAATATTCTTTTTTTGAAATAAAAAAAGGAGAATTAATTTTGCCTTTTAAGAAAAGTGAAATATTTTCAACGACTAATGACGCATATTTTCTAATCTTAAATAAAACATTTTGAGGACTATACAGTTTCGATAAATTAAACGGTAATTGATAATATTCGAAGCTCCAAAATACCCAAGCTGTTTTGACTTTGTATGATTTTAATTTATTGAAAAGGCGAAATTGGAATGTATGAAAACTATGAAAAACAATCTTGTTAATTTCTTCGTTTTCAATTAAGTTAATTATTTGATCTTCAGAATGAATTGTGTTTATGTTTTCTTTTTTATCAGAAATGTTTTCAAAATAGTAGTAGTGAGTTTTCGGAGCAATTTCTTCAATAAAATCAATTGTTATCTTACTAAAAAAACCTCCTTTATCAAAAAAAACATGTAAAGTCGCCATGAATTAAATTAAGTTTTTTTTAAGAATTGCAGGATTTCCAGCTACCATTGTAAAAGGTTCTACATTTTTAGTTACTACTGCACCAGCTGCTATAATAGCCCCTTCACCAATTTTAATTGATGGTAAAATAATTGCTCCTGTACCAATAAATACTTTTTTACCAATTTGACAATTACCCGAAATATTTACTCCAGGGCATATTTCAGTAAAATCGTCAATGATTGTATCGTGACCAATGGTAACATTTAAATTGATGAGTACACCTTTTCCAATTTTACAGCTAGATGTAATAATGGAACCTGTCATTATGTTTACTCCTGAACTTATAGAATTGTTTAACACACCTATATGCGCATTTTTAGAAATTAGATTAAAAGGTGTACCATTTAAGTTTTCAGTAAAATGATTATACAATTTCTCTCTAATTATAGGGGAACCAACACCCAGTATGAAATCAAAAGATTTAAAAGTAGAACTCACTTCTTCAAATGATCTAAATACTTTAAAGTTTTCAGCTATATAGGGAGTAATTATTTCAGAAACATTATCAAAAAAATAAATAGTTTCATCGGTTTTATTATTCGATAAATAAACTTCTAATGACTCTAATGAGAAACCGCTAGCACCAATTATAAGCATATATCTTTTATTTTGGAAATAATTAACTCTTGATCTGCAACCGTTAAATCATGATACAATGGTAAACAAAGCACACGTTTTGAAATATCTTCTGAAATCAAACAATTATCATGAATAGGTACGTAATTCAATAAATTAAGTGATGGGTAAAAGTACCTTCGTGCGATGATTGAATTTTTTTCTAAGTGATCAATTACTTTTAATAATAAGTCTTCAGATTTAAAAATGATTGGAAAATAAGAATAGTTAAAATCAACATTTTCTAAATCATAATTCATTAATTGAAATTCAGAATTTATCAATCCACTTTTGTAAAATAGCCATTGTTTTTTTCTTTTTTCACAAATTTCTTGAATGAATTGTAGATTAACAAGTCCCATTGCACCACACATTTCATTCATTTTCCCATTGATACCAACACCGTTAAATGTATTTGGAGATGTATGTCCAAAATTTCTTAAAAGCATTATTTTTTTGTAAGTAGCTTCATCTTGACAAATAATTGCGCCACCTTCTATCGAATGAAATAATTTAGTTGCATGAAAACTTATTGTTGAAATGTCTCCAAAATTTAAGGAGTTAATGTTCTTATATTTTGTTAAAAATCCATGTGCATTATCATAAATGACGGGGATGTTATATTCATCTGAAATTTTTTTTATTTCATCAAAATCACAAGGGTAACCATATACATTAGTTGCTAAAATAGCTTGGGTTTTAGAAGTGATTTTATTTCTAATTTGAGTAGGAGAAATATTTAAACTTCCCGGATCTATATCAGCAAATCTTGGAGTACAATTTTCCCAAACAATAGAAGAGGTAGTTGCTACATATGAGTAAGGTGTTGTAATTACTTCTCCTTTAACTTCTAATGCCTTTAATGCAATTTGTAAAGCGATGGTTCCATTTGATACTAAAACTAAATATGGGACATCAAATAATTCTTTTAATTTTTGCTCCAGCTCAGTCACCATTGGACCATGATTCGTAAACCATTGGTTTTTAAATATTTCTTCTACTTTCAATTGGAATAAATCCAATGGAGGTGAAAATGGTTTTGTAGCTGTAATCATTTGGATTTTAAAATGAAAAAATTGTAAATCAAATATAGTAAACTTTTCGAAGTAATAATTTATTCTTCTCAATAACATTTCACTAGTTGAACGAATATTTATACTTAAAATACATTAATTGTGACTCACTTTAATTGATAGCTTAGATAATTTAGTTTAATTTGTAAATAAATCGAATTTCATGGGGATTATTCAAAAAGATACTATTCGAACATTATTTATTTCATATCTAGGATTGATTTTAGGGTATGTGAATAAAGGAGTGCTTTTTGTTTTAATTTTATCTACCGAACAGATTGGTTTAATCAATCTTATACTGAGTGTGGGGTTGTTATTTTCGCAATTGGCTAATTTAGGAACTATAAATTCGATACCTAAATTCTTACCTTTATTCAATAATAATAAAGATCAAAAACAACAGTTTTTTGGATTTAACTTATTAATTATTCTAATTGGATCATTGTTGTTTACAGCCTTAAGTTTTCTTTTAAAGGAACCGATAACAGTTTATTATTCAGATAAGTCCGCTCTTTTTGTTGATTATTATTATTATTGGATTATTCCTATTGGAATAGCGAATGTTTTTTCGGGAATATTTGAAACCTATTTGAGAGCAATTTTTAAAAATATTTTATCTGTTTTTGTATTTGAATTTCTTCTTCGAATTTTAACATCAATACTACTTGTTTTAATGATGTTAAAAATAATTGATTTTGAACTATTTTTCATTTTCCATTCAATTATTTACTTTATACCAACCATGGTACTGTTATTATATTTGATCAAGTTGAATGAAGTCACATTTAGTAAATCAAAATTAAAATTATCGACAAAATTTAAAAAAATTATATTCTCATTTAGCCTTTATAGTTATGCTAATACCCTTGGAGTCTTAATAGTAATGACTATGGACGCATTAATGATTGCTTATTTTTTAGGTTTAAAAGAGACTGGGGTTTATACAACTGTCATTTACTTAACTAGTGTAATTCAAATCCCTTACAAGTCTCTAATGAAAATTTCTTCACCTTTAATTCCTCAGTATTGGAAAGAAAGAAATTTAGAGAAAATGCAATCGTTGTATCTTAAGACTAGTTCGATTTCATTAGTTACGGTTCTTTTTTTATTTCTATTAATTTGGATTAATATTCATTACTTATTTTCATTTCTTCCACCTGAATATATTACGGGGATTTGGGTGTTTTTATTCTTGATGATTGGACGAATTATTGATATGTATTTCGGTATTAATGGGACAATTTTGGTTAATTCTAAAAAATACAAGTATGATATTCTTTTTACGTTTATTTTGTTGATTTTAGTATTTGTATTGAATTGTTGGTTAATTCCTATTTATGGGATTATAGGTGCGGCTATTTCAACTGCAGTCGCAATGGTTGTTTACAATTTATGCAGAATGACTTTTTTATTTTATAGTTACAAGATTCATCCTTTTGAAAAAAATCAATTTTATATTATAAGTTTGTTTAGTGGGATTTTAATTCTAATGACATTTACACCTCAGTTTAGTGATTTTAAGTTACTTGTACTGATTGTTAAATCAACAATTGCTGCAATTCTTTATTTTGGTGTTATTATTCTTTTTAGACTAAATGTTGATTTAAATCAGTATTTAGATAAAATATTGAAATCTAAATTAAAAATTCATATTCCATTTTTAGAAAAATAATTTAAATAAAAATGGTTGATGAATCTTGATGAATGATATATTTGTACTGTGAAAATTAAAATTTGGATAGCGTATTCTTTGCTTTTAAGCTTTTTTGTACTGGTTACTCCTCGTACATTATGGCATAATTGTGAACATACGACTCATTCTCATTCTTCGTCTTCCAAAGATCCACATTCGTTAAATCATATAGAAAAGAAAAGTTGTTTCGCTTGTGATTTTGATTTAGGTTTTGTTGATCAACCAAGTTCAATTGTTTCTTTTGCTTTTAAGAAGTTTTATCCTAAAACAGTTGAAAAGCCTGTACTAACAGCTTCTAAAATCGTATTACCTCTATTTTCTAAAAGAGGTCCTCCTAGAGTTTAATTATCATATTTTCACCTTTCCATAGTTGGGATGGTGTTTCAGTGTTAATTAAATATCGATTTAATGAAATTTATTCCATTAATTTTAGTTTTCCTTTTCCAGGTTTCTCTAATTTTTTCTCAAGATTCCAATTGTATTCATACATTAAAAGGTAAGGTAACTGATTCACATTCAGGAGAAATACTTCCTTTTATAAAAATTACTGTAAATGATAAAAATAGAGTTACTGTTAGTGATTCATTAGGTAACTTTCAATTTAAAGATCTTTGTATAGGAAAATTAACCTTATTATTTTCAGATCCAAATCAACTTACTACAGAGTCAAAAATAGTTGATTTAAAAGGTGATTTGGAAATTGATATTCAATTAGAAACTCATTTAGAAAATTTATCGGAAGTGTTAATTGAAGCGCATCATATCAAAAAACAAGAAATTGAATCGCTTCAAAAAACAGAGATTAGTGGTTTAACTCTTGAAAAAACGCGGGGTTTAAGTTTAGGGGAATCTTTGAAATCAATTACCGGAGTAAATAGTATTCAGACTGGCCCAAGTATTTCAAAACCAATGATTCACGGAATGTATGGTAATCGAATACTTTTATTAAATAATGGAGTTCGACTTGAAGCTCAAAACTGGGGAGCAGATCATGCACCTGAAATTGATCCCTTTATAGCTACTAAATTGACGGTTATTAAAGGAGCTGCAAGTATTCGTTATGGTATGGATGCATTAGCAGGAGTAATTTTGGTAGAACCGAAAGAGATGCCAGCATCTAAAAGTATTAGAGGCGAATTTAACACCGTAGGCGCTTCAAATGGAAAATCTGGAGTTGTTTCCACATTTTTAGAGGGAAGGTTTGATAAAAAGTTATCAGGTTTGAGTTGGAGGATTCAAGGTACTTTAAAAGAGGCCGGAAATTATAAAACTCCAACCTATTATTTAACGAATACCGCTATGAATGAGTCGAATTATTCTAGTGCTATTTGCTACAATAAAAAGAAATTTGATTTAGACATTTATTACAGCAGTTTTAATTCAAAAGTGGGTATATATTCGGGTTCATCTGTTGGGAATTTAAAAGATTTAATGTTTTTATTTAATAGTCCAGTACCAATTGTACCGTCTTATTTTTCTTACGAGATAAATAGAGGTTACCAAACTGTAAAGCACGATTTACTTAAGGTAAAAGGATGTTATCATTTCCAAAATGCAGGAACTTTTACCTATATATATTCTAGACAAAGTAACAAAAGAGAAGAATTTGGACAAGGTTTGTCATATAATCAAACGATTGTAGATCAAAATATTCCAGATGCTTATTTTCAGTTAGTTACAAATGCTTCTGATTTGATTTATGAACATAAAATGATCGGAAATATTTCAGGGAGTTTGGGAGTGAATTTTTCTACGCAAGGAAATGTATTTCGTGGATTAGAATACAGAGCATTAATACCAAATTATAGAAATTACAGTGGTGGAATATATATATTAGAAAAGTGGAATAAACATAAATGGACTGTCGAATTAGGAGCAAGATACGATTACAAATGGATGCGTTCTTATATTCAGAATTATACTAAATCAACTGTTTATTCTACTGAAAATAAATGGGATAATACCAGTGCTACTTTAGGTTGTATTTATCGATTTAAAAAATCACTGACTTTAAATTCGTCCTTTGGAATAGGATGGAGGCCACCTTCGCCAATAGAACTGTATGCATTGGGGATTCATCAAAGTGCAGCTTCGTTTGAAATTGGAGATACTACATTGAAAGCTGAAAAATCGTATAATTTTCAATCGTATTTAAACTTTTCGAGTAAAAAGTTAAGTTTTGAAATTGGAGGTTATGTTAATTTAATTGATAATTATATTTATTTAAAACCGTTGTTAACTCCAGTAGTAACCATTTCAGGAACGTATCCCGCTTTTACCTATACGCAAGCGAATGTCTATTATACAGGATTAGATGTAAGTTTTAATTATGACCTTTTTAAAAATGTTGAATTGACTTCAAAAACTTCATTCATCTATGCATACAATCAATCTATCAATGATTATTTAATAAATACTCCATCGAATCGATTTAATAACGGGATAACGTTCAAAAAAGAATCGTTTAAAAAAATGAGTAATTTGTTTTTTGAATTCTCAACAACAGCAGTAACTCAACAAAGAAATGTCCCATTAAATAGTGATTACGTAGCTCCTCCAAAAGGATATTTTTTAATGAATTTAGACATGGGAGCGTCTTTTTCAGTTAAAAAACAATTAGTATCTATTAATTTGAGTATTAATAATTTAGCAAATACTGTTTATAGGGATTATTTAAATCGTTTTAGGTATTATTCGAATGAATTAGGAAGAAATTTTACTGTTAGAATAAAAGTGCCATTTACAATTTTAAGTTCAGCTAAAAATGAGTAAAAAATTGATAAATAGAATTGTTATTATTCTGAGTCTACTTTTATTTATTAGTAGTCAAGGAATTAATTTTTCTCATTCTCACAAAGAAAGCGAGGATATAAATACCTGTGAACATTCTGGAAATGATACTCATATTCACAATAAGCATACTGATAAATGTGAAATTTGTCAACACAATTATCATTCAACAATATTTTATTTTCAGCTTAAAACAATTCATTTTTATAGGCAAATAGATGAAATTGTTTATTATGAAAACATAGATTTCAAAATAGAAAACGAGTTTAATGTTTATTTGAGAGGACCTCCTTTATTCTTTATTTAAATTATAATAAAAAACAGGTTTTCACTTGTTAAAAAACATAGAGTACTTGTTGTGATTATTAAATGTCAAATTTATTTGATGTTCTAAATGATGGCGACAACTACTTGTAATTAGAAATTTAAAAGAATATAAAAATGTCAACATTTAAAAAACATAGTATAAAAGTAGCTTTAGTTATTTCTCTATTTTCTGTTTTAAGTTTAGCTTCATGTAAGAAAGAAGAGGTAATTGTTTCTCCACCAGTTGCAGGAAATGAATTTATGACAACCGTTAAATTGAGGTTTGAAAATAAAAACAATTCTTCAGATACTACTTGGGCTGTTTGGAAAGATATAACACCTGATGATCAGAATGCTCCTGACACAAGTGGTGCAATTATAAATCTGAACAAAAATAAAACATATAAAGTATCGGTGAAAATTTTGGATGAAACTAAAAATCCTACAGAAGATTTAACTGAAGATATAAGAACAAGAGGTAATTTTCATTTTTTCTCATTCTTCACAACAGGAGCTATCAGTTCAAATTTAACAATTGTTGCAACTGATTTTGATACTAATCCAACACCTTTTCATATTGGTTTAGAAAATGAATTTACAACAAGTGGAAATGTTTCAACAGGTAGATTAGAAGGAGTTTTAAGACATCAACCTAATACAAAAAACGGAACTTTTGCTCCAGGTAATTCAGATGTTGATGTATTTTTCGCATTGAATATCAATTGATTAAAAAAACATATTGTAAATTAATAATATAAATAATGAAAAAATATATTTTAATACTCGTATCAATTATTGGATCAGTTTATACTTCAGTAGCTCAAGATGGAACATTTAATAAGTATTTCATCGGTATGAGTGGAGGGTATTCAAATCTTTCTGGAAATGTAATTAAAAATGACTATGCTGATAGTTCATCAGGATATGCATATTCGAATGGCTTAAATTTTGGATTAGATGGCGGCTATTTTATTAAAAAGAACTTTGGTATTGCTGCCGTAATTTCTACAAGTTCGTTTTCTTCTAATGGATTACAAACACTTTCTGATGGTTATCAAGAAGATTTTGAAGTTGATAGCATTACTTTAAAAGCAACAGGTAAATATTCAACTTATAATTTTTTAGTTGGACCAATCTTTTCATTTATTAAAGGGAAATTCACATTCAATGCTAAAGTGTTAGGAGGCTTGGTTTATGCTGTAACACCTGAATATAAAGTAGATATTGAAGACCAATTAGAAGCAACCTTTTATCAACGATCTTCAAGCACGGTAACTTATGGAATACAAACAGGTCTAGCTATTTCTTATGCTTTATCAAATAATCTAGGTTTAAAAATCGGAGTTGATTATTCTTATTCAAAACCAAATTTCTCAATTACAAATGAGAATAGAAATATAAATGTTGGAAGAAAAATTACGGAATACGATCAAGTGTTTTCCATTTTTAATTCAAATTTAGGTATTGTTTATTCGTTTGGAAAGTAGTAGCAAAATTGTGTGAACTATTAATTTAAGTTCACACAATTTTTATCTTTTAATTTCCTAATCTATAAATATCGTAATGACTACCACAATATATTTTACGATAAAAGGGAATTAAGTTCGAATAATAAGCTTTATTTATAACTAAAAATTTAGCACCTATTGAATGTAAACTATCCAATTCAGGTTTGTTTATTACAAAATTTCCATAGGACCAACCTTTGCGATGAGTAAAATACATTTCTTGAGGATTTTCACCAGCATTAATAACAATTAAGTCATTTTTTTGAATGTATTTATCAGCTACTTTTTCAATTGCTAATTTATATTTTTCAGAATCTTTAATAAAAAAGTCATGTTGTTGATTGGCAATTGCTTCAATTGAAATAATCACAAGAAGAGCGATTTGAAATTTAACTGGGATTTTAGAAATACCTATTCCTACAATCAAAACCATAATAGGAGTAAAGGGGATAATGTAATAACTGTGCAAAGGGAATACGGCACCTGTTTTTATCGTAAACAGCAAAAAAGTCAAAGTAATTAATGAAATTCCAATTGTAAGATTTCGATTTTTTTCTTTGATTAAAGTTGAAATACCGTAAACGAAAAACGGAAATGCAACAAAGGAGCAAAGTGCATTTTTATAAAATTGTTTTAGATATTCTGAAAATATAGGTTTGATTTCTTTTAATCCACCTATTAGTGATTTTGGAAAATATAACTTGTAATTATAAGTTTCAACAAGATATGGAACCCAATAAAAATACCAAGTAAAAACAATTCCAATACTTAAACATGAAGTGATAACAATGGAAAGTTTTCTCTTGAATTCTATTTCTTTTATAATGAATAAGATTGGAATTACAGCCATTAAACTCAATGCTGGAATTTTACAAAGCATTCCAATGGTTGAAAAGAAGAAAAAGCTAATAAGATTAATTTTCTTTCCTGAAGTTAAAAAAAGATAAGCTTGATATAACCCAATGATTGTAAGTGCTATACTGAAAGTGTCTGGCATTGTTTTTCTTGAAAATCCGAACCAAATCGACGAAAGCAAAATAATTGTAGCATTTAATGCAATTCTTTTAGTGCATAATTTTTCAATTAATAAGTAGAAATAATAAATTCCAATACTCGAAATGATTAAATTAATCAGTCTTCCATGCCAATGTTCGTATCCAAAAATACTTGAAAATAAATAGGTTATGTAATTGAAAATTGGAAATTCTGAACCAAGTATTCCCGTTTGATTTCCTGCAATATCAATTTTCGGATACAACATTTGAACTCCACCTTCATAGAAATTACGTGTAATCATATTGGTTAAAGCTTGCCTCCAATTATGCCCCATTTCTAAAGGAGCATTTGTAATTCCGATTAGACGAATGACAAAAAAAAGTAGAATCCAAAATCGAATATCACTGATTATTACTTTTACTTTTTCCTTTGATGTCATTTAAATGAGTTTTTTCAAATATAGGAATAATTTAAAATTATTCTTTTCGATAATAGATTGTATTCAACCAAGGATTTCGTTTCAAATATTTCACTTTTATTATGTCGCCTTTGAAATAGACATCGTCTTCCGTAAATCCTGGTAATGAATAATAGGTTTTACCTTCTACTTCGAATTTTACAATGAATTCAGAATAAGTCTGATAAGATTTACTGCTTTTACTTTTGTAATAAGTAGAATCTACTATTCCTTTTGTGGTAATTCCATAGTTGTCAATTTGATAATGAGCTTTTGTTTTAACAATAAAAGTAGTTGCTAAAAGTCCGAAAAAACCCATTAATAAATAGAGAAAACCAATTCCAAAAGCTCTGTTCTTATTTGTAGTTTTAGCTAGATA
>CANCEQ010000029.1 GCA_947375085.1 Flavobacteriales bacterium | reverse complement strand
GTTTTCATCCGTAAAATAGGAGTTCGATTCTCCTATGGGCTACAAGAACTAAAGTTCTAAATTAAAATAAAAAGAAAAAAAATGGCGAATCATAAATCTGCAAAAAAAAGAATTAGATCTAACGATGTTAAAAGACTTCGTAATAAATATCAGCACAAAACAACTCGTAATGCTGTTCGTAAATTACGTGCATCTGAGAGTAAAGCTGAAGCGGAGAAATTATTCCCAACTGTTATTACAATGATTGACAAATTAGCTAAAAATAATGTTATTCATAACAATAAAGCAGCTAATTTAAAATCAGGTTTACAGTTGTTGATTAACAAATTGTAAGATTCAATCTTAAAATATATTTAAGGGGCTTATAGCCCCTTTTTTTTATTTTACTATTTTTGTTTTAGTTCTATTTCAATGAAGAATAAATTATTTTTTATAATTCTATCAATAATTCCTTTTTTATCGAAAGGTCAAAATGATATGTTTATAGAAAAAGATTCTATTAAATTTGGATATAGAACAGGAGGAGATATTGACTCAATCGATATGACCTACGCTAATCATTTATCCAATTTTGCAGGCACTACCTTTAACACTCAAAACAATCTTGTCTCAAATTTATTTCTTCAGAAGAGGAGTGGACTACAAAATTTCAGAGAGCCCTTTACTTTTAATGATTTGAGATATTCAAGTTCGCCACATTTGGGGTTTTCATATTCATTTGGTTCGAAAGGAAGTCAGTTTTTACATTTTGATTATCAATACGCTATTTCCAAAAATACTTTATTGAATATCAATTATTTAAGAAATAGTTCAAATGGTTTTTTAAGGAATTCAAAGTATTTTGATAATACATTTGATGTCCAGATTCGTAAAAACGGAAAATCATACTCAAATTTATTTCAAGGATTTTACTCCAACAGATCAATTGGTTTAAATGGTGGGGTGACCGATTTCACACTTATTGATAGCCAAGGATTAGATTATGTGTCGATAGAAAATTCTTCAGCAAAAAGTATGATTAAACTCGCTGAAATTAAAGATCAAAACTTTTTTAATCTCTTAAAGGATTCATTAAAAGGTTTTGGTTTAACAACGAAACATATTTATTCAGTAACTAGAAGAGAATTTTCAGAAACAAATAAAATATTCAACGCGAATTATGATTCTACTCAAACACATGATCAATATAGATTAGCTGGTATTTCAAATGGAGCAGGAATTTATATCAAATCAACTAAATTATGTTTTGATATTTTGATTCAGCATAAATATTGGGATTATCAAAATTTAGGAACTCACAAAGACACTAGTGAAGTTAACTTGACTTCTTCAATTGAATATAATACAAGAAATATAAGATTTAAAAATGATTTAAATTCTAACTTAATTGGAGCAGGAGGGGAGTGGTCTAACAAAGCAACGTTAAATTTAAAAACGAGACGTTTAAATTATAAGATATCACTTCAAGCTGAACAAAAATGGCCAGATGTTTTTCAGAGATTATATTTTTCTAATAGTTTAGCTTACCATTTAAATAATTACAAACTTCAAACAAGAATTTATTCAGCATTCGAAATGAAATATGATTTTTCATTAAGAAATTTTATTCAATTGGAATATGCAAATTCAAATTTGATTAATAATTACTTTTTTATTGGTAATCAGTGGAGAAATGATACGTTAAAAAGTCTACTTATAAATAGTTTTAAATTAAAGTGGAGTTTAACTATTGGTAAATTTACATTACAACCTTCTTTTACTTATAATCTAACACCGACCAATTTCGATTTTTTACCAAAAACTGTATTTAATTCAAGGTTGTTTTTCAAAAAGAAAATGTTTAAGGCAAAGAAATTGGAAGGAATTTACGGAGTCGATTTTTCTTATATTTCCAATTATAGATTATTGAATTATAATTATAGAGTGGATGTTTTTACTACAGAAAATCAACTACTTAAATTTGAAAATATGACGAATTTAAGCGCCTTTTTCGGGTTTTCATTAGGAGAATTTAGATTTTATACAAGGGTAGAAAACATAGGTTATTTTTGGAATAATTCTGCAAATCAAATTGTGGTAGGTTACCCAATTCAGAAAAATTTTATTCGATTAGGTATTACTTGGGATTTCTTTAATTAAATACTTAGTCAGTTTAATAATTTAATGTTAAATATCCGACTCCTACCTTCATTATATGTATATTTGTATACTGGTAAATTAATATTTCAAAATTCACTTCTTTACGGACATGCCTTTTAAATGAGAGATACCATATTAATAATTTAAATTAAATAGTGAAAAATGGGGAAATCTCAAGAAACGTGGAACAAAAAAGAAAAGGAAAACAAAAAGAAAAAGAAAAAAGAAGATAAAGCTAAATTAAAAGAGGAAAGAAAAGCTAATCCTGGCTCAAGCGCTTTCGAAGATATGTTAATGTATGTTGATGAAAATGGTAATTTGTCGTCAACACCACCAGATCCAACAAAGAAAAAAAATATTATTGCTGAAAATATTGCCTTAGGTGTACCAACAAGAGAAGAAGCTGATGAAAATGACGGTTTAAGAATTGGTACAGTTACATTTTTTGATAGTTCTAAAGGATATGGTTTTATTAAATGTCAAGATTCTCAAGACAGTATTTTCACTCATATCAATGGACATTTAGAAGAAATTAAGGAAGGTAATAAAGTATCTTTCAGAACTGAGAAAGGTCCAAAAGGTTTAAATGCGATTGATGTTAAAATTGATAAACCAAAACCTGCAAAAGTTGTTGAAGTTGAGAATAAGGAAGAAACTTCTTTAGATTCTTCTGAAAATGAAGAGACTCACGAATAATAGTTTAATATTTAAATCCAATACAAATAAATGTATTGGATTTTTAATTATACATTCTATTTAACATAATATTAATTATAAGACAAATTGATGTTTTGAGTATATCACTTAAAACAACACTAATGTGTATATTTGTAGAAATAATAAAGTAGATACCGATATATGTTTTCAAAAGAAGAAATAAAAGAACATAATTATAATTTCTGGAATGGCTTTAATGCTTACATGTCAAAAATTAGATCTACGAATGGTCGAAAAATAAATTGGTTAAATTATCCATCAGATGCTAAAACAATTTTTATTCGTTTAGAAGTCGATTCCAAAAGTTCGAAATTATGTTTTGATATTCAGCATAAAGATGATGAATTAAGAGCGATAATTTATGAACAAATGACTGAACTTAAAATGGTTATGGAAAATACAACAATTGAAAAACCACAATGGATTGAAAATTATTATTATTTAAATAAACAATATATTTCAAGAATTTGTTGGGAATCAAAATCTTTTAATTTTTATAAAGTAGAAGATCAGCCAAAAATTTATGAATATCTAAAAGAAAAATTAATTCGTTTTGATGAATTTTATCAAGAATATAAAGAAATATTAATCGCTTTGACTAATTGAAAATTAAAAAAATAGGAGGGCTCCCCTCCTATTTTTTTTAAAATATCATCTTGTTTGCTACAATATCTTTTTCTACTTCAATAGAAATAGAATCTTTTAATTCTGCTTTTACTGGACCACCCCAATTTACACCTTCAATTGCTTCAACTGAATGATATTTATAGGTTGTTCCATTCCATTTAAAAAGACAGTTAAAAAAGACATCTTGACCTTGATCTTTATTATTAAATCGTAGTAATAAATCATCATGTTTAGTTATTGATTTTTTTCGACCGATTAGATTAGCAACAAATCCATTAATCTTCACTAATTGTCCTTTTTCTCTTACAAAAATCAATAATCTTCTCAAAGGGAAACCATTCACTTTTGACTTTACTTGTAGAATAAAAGCATTTTCAATAGAAACATTTTCTGCAAAAGGCATAAGATTAAAAAATCTTGGAGTACATGAAGGGTGCATATAATCTTCAGGACCAGAATTTTTATCTGAACAAATCTTTAATTCTTTTAACAATTCAGTCTTTTTAGGATCGTCAAATTGATCTTTATCAAATAACGTTTCGATATTTTGAATTGAATTTTCTGATTTTATTTTTTCAGATTTAACATCTTTATTTTCAGTAGTTTTTGTTTCTTCAGAACTACATGAAAATAAAATTGCTAGAGATAAAAGACCAATTATTTTGTTCATAATTTATGGAAATACTGTTAATGCTTTAGTAAGAGATTGATTGAAATTTTCTGTGTTAACACCTGTTTTAATTGAATTTAAATGAAACCAATCCAACATTATTTCTGTAGGCATATTTCCAGTTAAATCATCTGCAGCCATTGGACATCCACCAAATCCTTTTATTGCTCCATCAAATCTTCTACATCCTGCATTGTATGCTGCTTCAATAATCGATTTTGCTTTTTCTGGAACTGTATGGAGATGTGCTCCAAATTCAACATTTGGCAAAGATGGAATTAATGCTTTAAATAAATAATCGATTGATTCTGGTGTCCCGATTCCAATTGTGTCAGATAAAGCTTGAATTTTAATATCTAATTTCGAGTACAGTAATTCACACCATTTAATGATAATGTCAGATGTCCACTCATCTCCATAAGGATTACCAAAACCCATAGATAGGTAAACTACTAATTCTTTTTTATTTGTGACTGCTAAATTTTGAATCGCTTCTACCCTTTTTAAAGAATCGGCAATTGAAGAATTTGTATTACGTTGTTGAAATGATTCAGATACTGAAAATGGAAACCCTAAATAATTTATTTCTTCGAATTTACATGCGTCAGTTGCTCCTCTTTCATTAGCTATGATTGCTAAAAGTTTTGTTGTATTATTTAACTCCAATTTATTTAATACTTCAGCAGTGTCTTTAAGTTGAGGAATTGCTTGAGGTGATACAAAACTTCCAAAATCAATCGTATCGAAATTACATTTAATCAATGAATTTATATATTCAATTTTTGTATCGGTTGGAATAAAATCATGAAGTCCTTGCATTGCATCTCTAGGACATTCAATTATTTTAACACTTGTGTTCATTTAGTTTATTTTAGTTTCTGTAGTATTGCTTTATTTATTTTTTTTACCAAACCAGGACCTTCATAAATAAAACCTGTATATAATTGGATTAAATCGGCTCCCGCTTCTAGTTTTTCGATGGCATCTTCAGCTGTGTGTATACCTCCTACACCTATTATAGGGAATGATTTATTAGATTTTGTAGCAAGATATTTAATCACTTCTGTTGATCTATTTTTAACAGGTTTTCCTGAAAGTCCCCCCGCTCCTATTTCATCAACAATTGATTTTTTAGTTTTTAAATGATCTCTCGAAATTGTAGTATTTGTTGCGATGACACCATCTAGCTTAATTTCTTCAACTATTTCAATAATGTCATCTAATTGTTCATTAGTTAAATCAGGAGCTATTTTTAATAAAATTGGTTTTTTATTGAGTTTTAAAGCATTTTGTTCTTGAATACTCACTAATAATTGTTTAAGAGGTTCTTTCTCCTGAAGTTCTCTTAGGTTTGGCGTGTTTGGAGAAGAAACATTCACAACAAAATAATCAACATAATCAAATAATTTATTAAATGAATAAACATAATCATCTGTTGCATTTTCATTAGGAGTAACTTTGTTTTTACCAATATTTCCACCTATTAGTATTGAAGTATTATTTTGCTTTAAATTTTCAATCGCTACTTCTACACCATCATTATTAAATCCCATTCTGTTGATTATTCCACCGTCTTCCTTCAAACGAAACAATCTAGGTTTATCATTTCCAGGTTGTGCTTTAGGAGTAATGGTTCCGATTTCGATAAACCCAAAACCACAATAAGCTAAATCATTATACATTGAGGCATTTTTATCAAATCCAGCAGCTAAACCAACAGGATTTTTAAATTCAAGTCCAAATACCGTCTTTTTTAATCGAACATCATCTACTAAAAATAAAGCATTCCATAAAGTTTTCATTCCTGGAATCTTCAAGGTTAAATTTAAAATTGAACCAGTAAAATAATGAACTTTTTCGGGGTTAAACAAGAATAAAATTGAACGAATTATTTTGTACATTATGTGTGTTTTTAAAGTCTATATGCAAAACAAGGTGACATTGCCACCTTGTTAAAATTAATTTCACTGTTCTTTTTAGAATTTATATTTACCTTTTGAAAGTTTATATCTTCTATGGGTTTTAGTGTAACTTCTATAAGTTATATTTCTAGTGACAACTACATTAATGAAAAAATAAGCGTCTCTTTGTTTATCACCTCTTTGTTGGTCAGTGGCGAACCAATTTAGTTGATCAGGATTTGTCTTATCACTTCTGTCAGCAAGTGCTGCTGCAATAGGGCCTTTTTGAGCTGCTAATAGACTATTATCATAATATACACCATGAACGTCATCTAAATAGTCTGAAAAAGTTTTAGTATAAGAAGCTTCCATTCCGATTCTCCATTCTCTACTTATACCAACTCTAAAACCTAATCCTACAGGAAGACAAACAGTAATAGGAGAATATTTTTTAATTCCACCGAGTAAACCTTGTCCTTCTGTTGATTTAGATCTTAAATCATACCAAGAACTAGTTTGAGCTTCTTGTCCTCCAACCATTTGTCCTTTAACGATTTGACCTTCTGGAGCAAAATAAACTAAGCCAACTCCGGCAAAAGCATATACTTGTTCATTTCTGTTTTTAAACCCTTTTAAGCCTCTAATGTTATATCTTCGACCAACTTTCTCTTTTCTATATAACATGAAGTCAATTCTCTGTGAAAGTTCTAATATTGGTGCTCTAAACTTTAAATTCCTAGCATGTCTGTATTTTTCAGTAGTTAACGCATCGTCACCTCTTAACATGCCTAAGGTAAGTGAGGTTGTTGTTGCAAACAATTTAGAAAATCTATATCTGTAACCAACCATTGCCATAAAATTAGTTGATTTCAAATCTAAATCTTTTAAACTATAATCTGTACCAACCTGATCTTTACCTCCTAAATCACCTAAGAATTGAGTAATACCAACACTAAACCTTAACTCTTTACGATTAGTTGTCCAGTTTTTTTGGTTATTAAATCGTGAATCATTCGTGTTGAAATTTGCATCAGGCTGATCTTCTAAATATTTTATAACCGGAGTTTTACGAGCCATTAAGAACTCATTTTTCAAGTATTCACTAGTGCTTTTTTTGCTCGAATTTAAACTTAAAGAACTACCTAAATTCATTACAGAATTTTGTTGACCAAATAAGGTTGTAGTAAGTGTGAAAAATATAAAAAAACTTAAAGTATATCTCATTTTATAATAAATTGATTAGCCGAAACTATTCTAACGCTACGAAAATAAAGAAAAAATATTAATATACGAGTTCATTATGAACAATTTAATCATGGATTTAATGTTAAAAAATACTTTATTCAATATTTTGAAATGTAAAAACGGTATTGTCTGAAAGAGAAATTAAAATTATTGAATCTTTTGAAGGTGTTTCGATATAAAAATTAAGAACGTCACCCGGCTCATTTTCTTTTTTGAAATGCAGTGTGGATAATTTATTTCCTCCTATTTTGTTAGAGTTAAAACCTGATAAAGAAGTAGATTTATAGATATTTTGACTGTCTTTAAAACGAATAAACCAATCATAAACTTCATCGATAGGTTTATTAATATTTGCTAAATAATAATTATTTTCAGTATCCACTAATAAGAACCAGGATTTTGTTTCAGTTAGAACTCCTTGGTATAATTTACAACTTACTCTTTTAATTACTACAGTTTCTTTTTCTTGTGAAAATAAACTAGTTGAAAGAAGAAAAAAGCAAATGAATAATTTATTTTTCATTTTTTATCAGTGTTAAACTAAATGGAGATAAAAATATTCGTTCGTTCGAATTATTTACCGCAGTAATATTAGTAAAAAATAACATTTGACCTATATAGAAACTCCCAAGTTGAACACATACTGAATCAGGTATTTTATTTCCGTTTATGTTCATTTTTTGATCACCATAATTTAAATTAAAGTGATCGATGTTAAATCCATGAGGGCATTTAATACCTTCCTCATCACAAATTAAAGAATAATTTATTGGGCCGTCGTAATGTCCAGCTATGTTTGGGAAAAAAGTAATTTCTTTCTCTTTTTTTAATTGGATTGTTTCTGTCTGTGAAAAGACTGATTGGATTAGTAAAGTGTTAATTATCAGTAGTTTTTTCATTTAACAGTTTTTGAATAAAAGCAATGTTTTGATCTTTTTTGTTCAATAAAGTTAATTTAATTTCATTGTTATTGATCTTAGAAGAGTTGAAATTTAAAACATAACCCATTTTTCCTTCTTTATCAATGGCAACAAGAGTGTTTGGGTCTTTTTCGTGAACTCCAAGACTTGAAATTGGTCTAATGCTATTACTTCCATAAGAATATCTAATATCTTTTTTCTCGTTAAAAACGAAAGCTGAAATTAATTCAACCGGTTGATGATTGAAAAAACTGAAATGAACTTCTTCTTTAAAAGATGTTGGATATGAATTTACTTTATCACAATTATAAACTCCAAATTCAGTGACTGAAAAATCAGCTTTAAATTTTGGTAAAGAGGTAATTGCTATTTCAGTTTCTAAAATAGAGTTTCTATTTGTTTGATTTTGTGAGTTTAAGGTTTTTATTAACTGATCGTATTTTTCCTGTTGGTCATTTTTTTGAATCAAAAGTTCTTTTTCATGTTGGACTAATTTTTGTTTTGTTTCAATATAATTATCATACACTTTTTTAAACTCTTTTTCAGCTATTTCTTTTTTTTGACCATTTAAAACTGGACGAACTTCAATTTTAAATTTATCTTTTTTAGCTGAAAAAACAGCGAAATAAGCTTCCTTTTCTTTGATTAAACTTACATCGTTCCAAGTTTTTTTAGTAAACGTTTTGTCATATGCTTTTTTCGTTGAAACCTCAAATTCCATCCCTTTAAATTTCTCTAATTCGGGGAATTCTTTGGTGTCGAAATCAAGATCAAAACGTTGATTTTCTATTATAGGTAAATGAAAATCAATTCGTTCAGTCGATTTTAGATTTGCTAAACTTGATTTAGTTACCTCTATTTCTTTGTCCGTTTTTTCAATTGATTTCAGTATGTTATTTTTAGAATTTTCAATCGATTTTGATTGATCGACCGTTGGAGTTTTAGAATTTTCAGATGTAAAAACAGCAGGATGATTTTCCCATTTATTTTTAGCTTCATCTAATTTCCAAAACTGAAAATCTTTTGGATCTTTTGTTAGGTTCAAATTTACTTTTAACGGTTTCAAAGGATTTAATTTTACTTCTTTATCATTTTGATAACCTCGGATTTCAATCATACCAGCTGATTCAAACGCACCTTCTTTTGTTTCCATAGGAATTCCTGCTACAAAAGATTCGCTTTTTGAGTCAAATTCTCTTACCTTAATCTCAACTTTTGTATCATTAGAAGGTGAAATCAAACTACCTTGTGGAATTATGATTTGTGTTCCAGAAGGTAGATTAATTGTTTCTTCCTTTGTTGTATTGACTGTGAAAGTTTTGAAATCAACATTTATATTTTCTATTGGAGCATGAATACATTTTGTATCTTCTGGCAACTCTTGATTATTTGAAGTAATCTTATTTTCATTTGTGTCAGTTTTTGAATTTAATGAACCAATTGTAAGTAAAATAGCTAGTGTGGCGACTCCAACCGCACCGTAAAACCAAGGATTCTTATAGATCGGAGGTTTTAATTTTTGATAACCATCAAGGACTTTATCAAAATTTTGTCTTGAAGCAATGTCCTCAGATTTAATTTGAGGACGATCTACATTTATTTTTAACTTCTTCATAACCTATTTATTATTTTTAAATAGTTGTTTTAATTTATCTATTGCTCTGAAAGTTTTCACCTTTGCATTATTTTCTGTTAAATCTAATATTTCTCCAATTTCCCTGAAATTCCTTTTTTCAAAAAAACGCATTTCAATTAATTGAATGTCAGCCTCTTTCATTTGAGAAAGGCATTTTAAAATTTTAGCTTTATTATATTCTCCATTATCCTCATCTAATTCGTCTGCTACATCAAATAAGTGTATACTCTCAACGTTGACTGTTCTTTCTGATTTACGATCTCTAAAAGCTTGATACAATTCACTTTTAGCAATTCTATATAACCAGGAAGAAAATGGAACTCCTCTGTATTCATATTTATGAATGTTGTTTAAAGCTTTCATAAATACTTGTGAAGTAATATCAAATGCTAATTCCTCATCATCCATCCGTTGATAGATGTATCGAAAAATTTGCTCATGGTATTCTTTATACAATGGTCCGAAGCACGAAGGATCCTTCTTAGCCCGACTTATCCAGTTCAGCTCCTCTTCTAGCCGACTGTTTGTCTTGTGATACAAAGGGTTAATTGACATAGTTTGAGTGTTTTTTAGTTTCTAGTTTTAGTAAAGCTTGCAGACTTTACAATAGCATAACGATATTATTTTAAATCGTTACACATAAAACGAAACAAATTCCCGATTTATTATATTTTAAATACATTAAATCAATAGAATAAACAGTTTACTCAATGAGACGGTGTTAATTATGAATTAAAAATAGATAATTAACAATGAAATATTACTACTAATTTGCTTTTCTAGCTATATAGAGAATTTCTTCTTTTTGAAGTCTATAACGATCATTTTGAGCTTTCGTGTAGTGAACTTCAGGTAAAAATTCTTCCACTTCAAAACCAGCTTTTCTTAGCCAATCTGGATAATCTCTTCCAAATAATCGAACATGATCGTATTGCCAAAAATGTTTTTCTCTTTCTTCAGGTGTTACAATTGAAGCATCCTCATAAGTTGTAGCTCTTGAAAAATCTTGAGGAACTTGCATAATTCCCCAGCCACCTGGTTTTAAAACTCTGTGAAGTTCTTTCATACATTGGATTGCATCATCAACATGTTCCATAACGTGGTTACAAAAAACAACATCGAATCTATTGTCTTCTAATGGAATGGAATGTAAATCGAAATGCAAATCAGCAATAGGAGAAACCAAATCACCTGTTAAATAATTCAGATTTTTTTGATCTTTAAAACGTTGGTGAAAACATTGTTCAGGAGCTATGTGTAAAACATCTAATTTACTAGCAGTAAAAAAAACAGAATGGTCTTTTAGATATAACCACATTAAACGATGTCTTTCAAGAGTTAAATCATAAGGACAAAGAACATTATCTCTACTTGCAACTTTTGATCCATACGATAAAAACTTACGAAAAGAACGTTCACAAACAGGGCATTCAACATTGTTTCCTTTGAATAAAATTGGAGCGATTTTTTTGAATGGATAGCTTAGACGAATTAATAAAGGTCTTGGCAATGTATTTATAAGGAAAGAATATATTTTTTTCATTTAATCAATGTTATATCACAAATTTAATCAACAATTAATAAAACCTATTAATTTTACATAGAGATATTTAAAAGACATGAAAAAAGAACCGACTTGTAAAGAAAAGAATACTGAATTATCAATTCACAATCATACTAGAAACGATGAGTTTTTCTGGATGAACAAACGAGATTCGGAGGATGTTTTAAGCTATATCTCAAAAGAAAATAAATACACAAAGAAGTATTTTAAGAAATTAGAATCTTTAAAAAACACTTTATTGGATGAATTTGATGCTCGAATTGATCCAAACGAAATGTATGCTCCTTTTAAAGTAAATGGCGTATTGTACCAAGAAAGAAGTGTCGATGGAAAAGATTATAATTTAATTTATCGACTAGATGGTGATATTGAAACCTTGTTTTTTGACGAGAATATTAGAGCAAAGGGTAAAAGTTATTATTCTTTAGAAGATTGGAGTCCTTCTTTGGATAATTCGCTTTTGGCTATAAGTGAGGATTTTACAGGGAGAAGAAAATATGAAATTCGCTTTTTAAATATTAAAACTCAAGCTTATTTAAAAGATAAAATTGAAGATACGGATGGTTCTATTATTTGGGCAAACGATAATAAAACGATTTTTTATGTTAAAAAAGATCCGGAAACTTTAAGAGAATTTCAAGTTTACAAACATGTTTTAGGAACAGATTCGAAATTAGATGAATTAGTATTTGAAGAAAAAAATGAATTATATTCAGTATATATCTCGAAATCAATAACTAATAAATATGTCGAGATCCATTGTCAGAGTTCAACAACTTCTGAAACTCATTTAATTGATAGTGATAATCCTTCTGAAGCGCCATTTTTATTTTTACCTAGGAAAAAAGATCATATTTATTCGATTGAACATCATGAAACTGGATTTTACATTCTGACAAATAGTAAAGCGAAAAATAATAAAATCGTTTTCTCTTCAACTATTCCTAAGTCTATTGAGTCATGTGAAGTAATCGTAGCTCATGACTCAAAAGTTTTAATTGAGAATTTTTTACAACTACAAAAATTCATCCTTACTGAAGAACGTGAAAATGGACTTCAAAAAATTAGGGTAATTGAAATTGAAACGAATAAGTCACATTTCATTTCATTTGATGAAGAAACATATTATTTAGGACTTGCTTCTAATGATGATTATTTTGAGAAAAAAATCTATTTTACTTATAATTCATTAACTACTCCTTCAACTGTTTTTGAATATAATTTAGAAAACAAAGAGAGAGCAGTTTATTTTAGAAAAGAATTATTAGATAAAACTTTCTCAAGTGAAAATTACGAATCTCAAAGAATTTGGGCGACAGCTAATGATGGTACAAAAATTCCGATTTCATTAGTTTACCAAAAAGGATTGGAATTGAAATCGGCTCCTATCCTACTCTATGGATACGGATCTTACGGTATTACGATTCCAGATGTTTTTAACCCTATTCGTTTAAGTTTATTAAACAGAGGATTTGTTTATGCAATTGCGCATATTAGAGGTGAGAAATATTTGGGTGAAAAATGGTATGAAGATGGTAAATTTCTTAAAAAACGAAATACGTTTACAGACTTTATAAATGCAGCTGAATTTTTAGGGACAAAAGGATATTGTGATCCTGAAAGAATTTATATCAAAGGCGGGAGTGCTGGTGGACTTTTAATGGGGGCTGTAACGAATCTTGCACCCTACTTATGGAAAGGAGTTGTAGCACAGGTACCTTTTGTAGATGTTGTAACAACGATGCTGGATGAAAGCATTCCTTTAACAGTTGGAGAATATGAAGAATGGGGTAATCCAAATGACGAAGAATACTACTGGTATATGCTTAGTTATTCACCGTATGACAATGTAAAGAAAATGAATTACCCTTCAATGTACATTACAACAGGTTATCACGATTCGCAAGTACAGTATTGGGAACCTTTAAAATGGATAGCGAAAATTCGTAAAATGAGGACAAATGCCTTACCTTTGTTGTTTGACTGTAACATGGACGCAGGTCACGGAGGAGGTTCTGGAAGATCTACAGAAAGAGTTGAATTTGCGAAAGAGTATTCATTTATTCTTGATTTAGAAGGGTTTAAAAAATAATAAAATGAAGTTAATTGTAAAAAGAGAGAAAGTTACTTTGCGTATTTTTCTACTTTTATCATTTTTTACTTTTTTTAATTCAACTGTATTTTCTCAAAATGATACAATCATACCTTATGAATTTTATTCTAAAAAAATAGTCTTATATTCAGATTTCGGATTCAATTCGGCTCCTTTTTCAATTAAATATAATTTTCCAAATGAAATTGATAAGATTAAATATCGGAATAATTATAAAAATTTATTTGGTGTAGGATGCTCCTATAAATGGTTTTCGATGCGTTTTTCATTTGCAATTGGACAAAACGCTCGACCTATAGAAAAATATGGGAAAACTAACTATGGCTCACTTGGTTTTAACTTTACACACAAAAATACCTATTGGGATATTGAACTTAGAAATGTCTATGGGTATGCAATAAAAAATGCATATAAATGGAATGATTCACTTTCATCAAGTCATCCAAACGACATACGTTCAAAAACAAATTCATTTGGATTTTCAATGAATGCTTGGTATTTTAAAAATCCATATTTTAAAATGCAAGCTGTTTTAGGTAAGACGGGGCATTTTTTAGGTGAGGTTAAAACATGGTATTTCAAAAATACCCTAAATATTTACGGAGTTGGGAATGGATATAATAGCTTGATTCCAAATGAATTGATTGATAAGAATAATAGTAAAACTTCTTCAACTGGTTATGGAGCTTTTGATTTTGGAGTTATTCCAGGTTATGCTTATGCAAATAGGAAAAACAATTGGCAGGTTTCCGGTCTTTTTGGTTTGGGAGCTGTAATTCAAGCTAAAAGTTACAATGTTAATGGAATGGCTCGAACTTTCTTAGGTTTAGCGCCTAGATATGATGTTCGATTTGTTGCGGGTTATTCAAAACCTAGCTATTTTATCTTTTTTGTGACGGATATTGATAATAAATCTATACGTTTTAATAATCTAGTTTTTAGACAAAGTTTTTATTCGATACAACTAGTCGCAGGAATTAGATTGGATTCTAAAAAAGACAGAAAGGAAAAAAATGCTGTAAAATAATCTATTTATAGTTATAGTGAATTTCAACTGCAGTAGCACCTTTGCCATATTCTCTGAAATCTGCATCGTAGTATTCAAGTCCTTCTTGTTTTGAAAGGTAGCTTCTAATTTCTTCTTTTAAAACACCTTCACCAACACCATGAATAACAATTATTTTTTGAATGTGTTTTATTTTGGCTTTTTTGTAAAATGATTTAAATTCATTTAATTGTCTTGTAAGTATCTGAAAATTAGATAATCCTAAATGAGACTCTACAATCTCTTCTATATGCAAGTTTATTTCCCATACATCAACAGCCTTTTTTGATCCTGCAATTATTTGTTTGTGTTCATAATGAAGTGGAACGGAAAGTGTTTCATCTTCATTCATTTTAAGATTTATATCGTTTGAAAGTTTGTAGTCTGAGCCGTGAAGTTTGACTAATTCATTTGTGAAAAATGTTCTCTCAAAACCTGTTTCATCTTCAACAATAAAAGATACATTGTCTTTTGCTTTAATGATTTTCCCTCCACCTATTTCGTATAGGAACCCTACTTTTTCACCAATTGTAAATTTCATTATTTGCTAATTAATTTAAGGTAAACAAAAAGCATAAATGGCATCACAAAACAAGCTAACCAAATAAGAATAGTTGCAATTTTAAATAATACCGAAGCATTACGATTTATAGGTGTCACTAAAACATTGTCTACTTGGTTAGCAACAATTGGATCAACCGTTTCATCATCTATATTATCAATATATGTTCTTAAAGCTGGTGTATTTTCAACTACCACTTCCTTTATTATAGAATACTCTCTATTGGTGAGTGATTTATAGTTTTTAATGTAGTCAACTCCTCTATTTTTCAATTCGGAGTGAATGTGTAAGTTTTTCTGAATAGACCGAACGCGTAAACCCATTATAAATCCAAAAATTACGACTATCCAAAATTCAAAATACCAACCAACCCCAATCATTATTAAAGAAGAAATAAATGAAAACACGAGTTGAAAACGATCTTGATTTTTGTTTCCTAATAATTTCAAAGCTTGACCTCCATCTAAAGGATCGAGAGGTAAAAGATTTAAAACGTTTAAAAACAAGAAAAGAAATGAGATGTCTGACATCCAATTGATTTTCCATTGAATTCCATAATACAAAAAGAACATGCCTAAAAGTATTCCTGGAATTGGACCTGCTAAAATGACAATTAAACTTTCTTTCTGATTATACTCTTCTTTTTTTCCTGAAACAAATGCTCCCATTAAAGGTATAAACATCATTTTCACATTGGTATACTTGAAAAGTTTCATAAATGAGAAGTGTCCCATTTCATGTATAAAGATTACAAGTACTAAAAATAGGATGAAAGAAAACTCTTGAACACCTCCGATAAGTAAAAAAGTAACAATAAAAAGAAGGATAGAAAAAACGGTTTTCTTTGTGTTTTTTTCTGCTTTCTTCTCTATTAACTCAGGCTTTTGAGGGTAATAATCGTGGTCTTCCATCTGATTTAATTAGTTATTTATAAAGTCGATACTTCCATTTTTCATTTGATGAAATGCTTTTGCAAGATAAGCCAATAGTATTCGCATAGAATCAAATGCCTCTTCAGATTCTGCACTGATTTCTTTTTTCTGTAGGCGAAGAAGGAGTTTCATGTACAAAGCGTGAAAAGCAATTTCTATGTGATTTTTATCTTTTAAATTCGATTTCTCTTTAAAATCTTCAATGTTTGGTAAAGCTGCTTCAAAAAGAGTAATGTATTTTTGATCTTTCACCATATTAATTAATGTTGTATGGAGATACGAAATCTCAATCATTACTTCGTTAATCTCATGCAAATGACCTACCTTTTCAATACGTTGCGACTTCATATTTCTAATTAAATCCGTATACCATTTAGTATATTGACTTAAAAATGAATTGTCAGGTAATTGAGGTTTTACATAATTTTCAAGAATAACATCTAGATCAAATTGATATGCTCTTATAACATCTTCAATTTGATACATATATAGAATGTATTCCGCAATATTCTCTTTTAATTTTTGTTGAGCAATTAACATCGTCGTATTTTATTTTTTATTCAAATCTTTTTGGATTGCATTCTGATTTTGATTTAAATACGCTGTAAATTCTTTTGTTACATCCATTGTAGGATTGATATAATTAAATTGTCCACCTTTAGCATAAATCAATAAAATATCGATACCATTTTCTTCGCAATATTTCTTGCTGAATTTTTCAATTTTATTCCCTATTGCTTCTAATTTGGCTAAAGTTTCTTTTTCGATTTTAGCTCCTTCAGTTTCTTGAAACTGCATAATTTCAGCTTCTTGATTTTGAAGATTTCTTTGATAACCTTCGCTTTCTACTTGAGATAATTCATTGTTCTGAGCACGTTTCATGAAGTTGTTGTAATACGACTCCATTTCTTTACGTTTCGTTTCAATTTTATTTTGAAAAGCAATTTGTTTTTTTGTTACTAAAGCATCTTGTTCTTTATAGTATTCAAAATTCGCTTTCATACTATCTTGGTCATAGTAAGCAATTTTTAATTCGCCTATTTTTTGAACCTGAACTTTTGGAGTTGTATTTTCAATTTTTTCTTTTTTCTCTCCACTACAAGAAGCAACTGTTAATCCGATTGCTGCAATACCAATAAAAGCTATTTTTAACATTGATTTTAATTTTCTAATTATTTATTTCTTTAAAAGAGTTTGCCCAATCTGATCTCATTTCAACAAATCGAGTTAAGCTATTTTTTAATAAGGTTTCGTTGACCATTTTCACAACATCCTCCACCCCATTAACATCGGTCTCTCCAATTTTAAACACTTGTTCATATTGATCTAATTCAATTTTAACAATGTATTTAGAGTTGTAATTAAACACTTGAATTTTATAACGCGCATGCGGAATTTCAGTAACTAATCTCATTTTGACTATTTTTTACAAAAATAATAGAATAAATAGAAAAAAGACCCATGCAGTTGGGTTTTCTGAAGCCAGAAAACACGTTTAGGGTAACCGATAATCGCTGTAATCCACTGTTTGGGTAAAACCCTCTACTTTCAAAGAAAGTCGCGGCCCGCCATTAATTAACAAAGACTTCCCTTAGGGTCATAATTATTGCTTCAAGAATATCTGCATGGGCTCTCTTACGAGATAAGGTTACTATTTCAACTCTGTGATTGAACCTCTGATGCAAATTTAATGAAAAAGTTGGTTTTGAGTGCCCCAATCCACTTTTAAAATTCTGATGATTATAAAATAATAGTCGGACTAATTTTCTATCGAATTAGCAACTGAAATCAATTTATCTGCAGTTTGGAATCCACTTAAAGACTTGACTAATCGACCATCTCCATTGATGTATAACAAAGTTGGAAACCCTTGAACTCTATAGTTTTTAGCAATTTCTATACCTTCTTCGCTTTTTTCAGCATCGATTTTTAAATTGATAAATTTTTCGTTGTAGATTTCAGCTAATTTGGGTTCTTGAAAACTTGTAGCAGCCATTTTTTTACAAGGTCCACACCACGAAGTATGTACATCAATAAAAATCAATTTACCTGTTTTAATAGACTCTTTCTTAGCTTCTTCGAAAGATAATCGTCTAAATTTAATTCCTTCTGATTTTGAACTAGATGTGAATCCTAATAAGGAAAAAGAAATAATCAAAAAATAGATAAATATTTTCATTGCTATTGAATTGAGATTTTATTTTTTAAAAGTAGTAACTTTAACTCAAATTTTAATCCAAAAAAATCGTGAATTCTTTTAAAGTTAACTATTTAACAAAAAACAGTGAATTAATTGCTGAAGTAGAAGATTTTATAAAGAATTGGAACTATGAATCTGATTGTATTTTCACTAATACTTCTGGTTCAACCGGAAATCCAAAACAAATAAAAATTCAAAAGAATAAAATGATCGAGTCAGCTAAAATGACTTGTGATTTTCTTTCAATTAATACAGGTGTAACAGCGGTCCTTTGTCTTTCTCCTAAAACAATTGCAGGTAAAATGATGATTGTCCGATCTATTGTAAAAGGGTTGATTTTACATGTAGTTGACATATCTTCAAATCCTTTCGAA
Organism: Flavobacteriales bacterium; assembly: GCA_947375085.1. The sequence continues at coordinate 2,720 of CANCEQ010000029.1, read as the reverse complement.
AGTATTGATTTTCAAGTGGATTTTATTGCTATGGTCCCTCTTCAATTGGAGAAAACGTTGGAGTTACATTCAAATAAATTAAGACAAGTTAGGAATTGCATTATTGGTGGTGGTGATATTTCAGTAAGTTTAAAAAATCAATTAGTTAAAAATGAAATTACGGTCTTTCATACATTTGGAATGACAGAAACGATTTCTCATGTTGCAATGCGTAAAGTAGGAATGATTAATGAGTCTTATTTTCAAGCGATTGGATCAACTTATTTTACAGAAGAAGAAAATTGTTTAGTTATTCACTCTACCCTACTAGATTCTTTAAGTTTAAAAACAAATGATATCATTCAATTAATTGATAATGATAAGTTTGAATGGAAAGGAAGAGCTGATTTTATTATTAATTCGGGAGGTGTGAAAATTCAACCTGAAATAGTCGAAGATAAGCTTTCAAATTTTATAGGTAGGCCATTTTTTATTACCGATAAAAAAGATGAATTGTATGGTCAAATTGTAGTTTTATTGATAGAATCTGAATCTCCATTTGAACTAGATATACAACTTAAAGAAGTACTTTCAAAATACGAATACCCAAAGGAAGTTTACTTTTTGAAAGAATTTATTAGAACGGATTCTGGGAAAATCAATCGACTAAAAACAAAAGAATTAATTTTTAAATAATTAAGAACGAATCTTTTTTATACGATCCATATCTCTCTTATCGTCTTTTTCTTTCAGATCGTTACGTTTATCGTGAGTTTTCTTACCTTGTGCACAAGCGATATCAATTTTAGCCCACCCTTTTTCACTTAGGTATAATTTTAACGGAACTAATGTATTTCCTTTTACTTTTAAAAAACGTTCTATTTTATCAATTTCCTTTCTGTTTAAAAGAAGTTTTCTGTCAGATTTTGGCTTATGATTGTAAAAAGAACCGTTTTCGTATTCGGTAATCGTCATGTTTCTAATCCAAATTTCACCGTCATTGAATAGGCAAAAAGCTTCTAAAATACTAGCTTTACTATTTCTAATACTTTTGATTTCAGTCCCACATAATTGCATTCCAGCTGTATAAATATCGAATAATTGATATTCAAAACGAGCTCTTTTATTTCTTATGTTTACTTCTTTATTTGCCATTTTACAATATTAATAAATCTTTAGTTAGATTCAATTGATTTTGTTAATCGTTTTTTAGCACCAATGTAGAAAAAGATAATACAAGCTAACATTAATAGATGACTTAAATCGTCTTTATTTAACCATCTATGTGGATTTATTTTAAAGAAAAATATAAATATTGATGGGATACAAACTAAAACGCCATATGTCATGTATTTTAACTCAATAATTCCTTTTTTATAAAGTGAATTAGCAATAAAGCCACAAAAAATAACATATGTTATAATTGCATCGACAGCTACGAATACAAATTTCAAAGTAGCAATTGAGGCTAATAATAGGGTTGCACCTTTTATAATAAGAAATAGCTCATATTTTTTCTCAAGTACTTTATTGTTTAAATTAACAATTATCGCTTTTCCTGCAAAATACCCTGAAAGTATTGCTGATATCCAATTTGGAAATTTTCCAGGGACATCAAAATAATTAAAAAATAAATGACCTGTTCCTCCAAAAAAAGTACTAATAGTAAACCAAAAGAAGAATTTCTTCCAATAAATTACATCTGGAGTGGATGCATTTTTAAGTTTTAAATAAGCGTACAAACTAAATACAGACATCATCCAATTAGTTATCAACGCCATAGGTTCAAGAAGATGAAGTCCGAAAAGGTCGAACGCTATTTTATCGTTTAACATAATTCAAAATTAGTAAAAAAAGATTTAAAAATAGATTCAAGATTTTAAGATTCAAGACCAAAGACTTATTTCAACTTTAAGAAAAAAATAAGTCTTTCATCTTGCAGTCTTGTGTCTTTAAGTCTAATATAGTAAATTTGTAAATATGAATATTCCTTCAAAATATATAGAAGAAGCAGTTGAGCAATTATCTTCTTTACCAGGTATTGGAAAGCGAACAGCACTTCGTTTGGTGTTGAATTTATTAAATCGTTCAGAAGCTGAAATTGAACGATTTTCAAACTCGTTTACTTCAATGAAGTTAAATGTAAAAAAATGCACGTCTTGTGGTAATGTATCTGATTTGGAATTGTGTACTATTTGTTCTAACCCAAAAAGAAATAAAGATCAAATTTGTGTAGTAGAGGATATTCGAGATGTATTAGCAATTGAAGCAACTGAATCTTATAATGGTATTTATCACGTCTTAGGTGGAATTATTTCACCAATGGATGGGATTGGCCCTGGCGACTTAAATATTTCTACTTTAATCGAAAAATTGAAGAATGAAAAAATAAAAGAAATCATTTTCGCTTTAAGTGCTACAATGGAAGGAGATACAACAAATTATTACCTTTATAAAAAGATTGTTCCTTTTTCAGTTGATGTAACAACATTATCGAGAGGAGTTTCGGTAGGAGCTGAATTACAATACGCTGACGAGTTGACTTTAAGTAGATCTTTGTTGCATCGTCAACCATTTCAAACGACTTAATTCTTTTGCGATTTGTCATAAAATCCAACGTTTTTTTATGACACTTATCAATCTATCTATTTTTAATCAATAAAAATATGTTCTGAAATTTGGTTGTATATAAAAATTGTTTATTTTCGTGATGATAATTATAATAGTTAACCCTTTAAAAA
>CANCEQ010000028.1 GCA_947375085.1 Flavobacteriales bacterium | reverse complement strand
AAATAAAAATGATCCAAGCGTTTTTGATTCATCCCAATTTTACTACTACGGACTTAATGACTTAATATCAGATGAATCTTTTAAAAATCGTTTTTACTTTATTAAAGACAGTGTAAATAAAATTGAAATTGAAATTGAAAAATTTAATTCATTAAATCTATATGAAAAGAAAAAAACTATAAATGAAAGATATTTAAATAGAAAAAAAATAACAGAATTTATTTTAGTTGAGCCCGACGCAATAAGTTATAAAAATGGAAGAATAGATTATAATTCATCTGAAAAACTTGAAAAAAAATACAATGAAGCTATTTTAACAGCAGGAGAAGAATTAGGAATTTCAATCTACAATCTAAATAGTGAAAGTTTATCTAAAATAGGTACTATTGGATTTAATGAGAGAAGTTTTTTGACGAATTTTTTAATGCAAATATCTAACAATGAAGATGCTGATGTTTTACCTGTTGATTATCAATACTTAAAAGAGATAGAAAACAATTATGGTACATCAAAAATAGTTTTTACCGTAGTTCAACATACATACAAACCTGAAATATCTTTTAATGCTTTATATTTATTCTTTTACCCACCTGCTTTAATAGGTTATATTCCAATTCCATTTATGAAAGGTAACAAAACAGATTTAAATTTAATAATATTAGATACTAAAAATTCAGTAATTGAAAATTCATTTTCTTATTCTCTTAATGAACCCGTTAATAAACAATCATTAAAAGCTAGAATGTTTGATATTTTTCAATCAATCGATTTAAATTAAAATGAAAAAAATAGTTTTAATAATTATATTATTTTCAAAAAATTATATCCTTTCTCAATCTAAAGGATATTTTGGTAAAAATAATCTAATAGAATTTGGAATTAATATTCAAAATCCATCACTTTATAATTATAAAATCAATTCAACAACAAATGATTACGAAATTCAAAACACACCATATATCAAAAAAAACAATTCATTAGAATTAGGTAATCCAAAAATTAATTATGGATTTCGCTTAAGTATAGGTCGTATGATTGAAAGAAATTTAGGTGTTTACATTGAAACTGGTTTAAATTATTTCTCAGTTGTTGCTGATCAAAATGCAAATTCATTCTCAAATTTCATGATTTCAAAATATTCAAATTTAAATGCCGAAATGATGGATATTCAAAACTTTTCAATTATACCTAAATTTGAATTATCTTCAAAAGAAGGATTTTTACCTATTGGCATATCAAATCAAATAGGAATTGGATTTAATAGATATAAAACAATTGAAAAAGACTATCTAGGAACAGTTTCATATAACGTTGATACAATTAGTATACAAAATATCCCAATAAAAAACACAACCTTTTATAACTATTCAAATAGTTCTATAAAAGGATATACATTATTATATAAATTAACATTACGAATTCCTATTTCAAATAGAATCTTATTTCATTTCGGATTTAGATATACATTTAATTTTGTTCCAAATTCAGCATATAAGACAAATCAAATCGAAATAATTTCGCAAGATAATATGAGAAAAATGATAAAGTTAAAGGAAAATAGGAATCTACTTAATTTTGAAACGGGTCTATCATTTTCATTCTAATTAAGCTTCAGGAGCTAATCTTAAAACAATACCATCAATTTCTTCAGTAATATGAATTTGACACCCTAATCTACTATTTGGTTTCACAAAAAAAGCTTGATCCAACATATCTAACTCAGCATCATTTTGTTCTGGTAAAATTGTATCAGATTCTAAATAACATTGACAAGTAGCACACATTGCCATTCCTCCACATTCGCCTAATACTGGTAATTCATATGACTTACAAACTTCCATTATATTCATGTTCATATCAGTTGGGGCAACTAATTCATGTGAAATACCTTCTCTATCAATAATTGTTACTTTAATTTCGTTCATGTGTTAAAATTTATTACAAAAATAATCAAACAATCTTAATTATAGATACGCAAAGAATTTGTTCCATTCCAAACAGTTTGATATTGACGTAAACCAAATTCAGAACCACTTATTACTGAACCATCATACAAAGAAAACTTAGCACCAGAGCATATATCTATAAGTTGTAAAAAATTAGTAGAATCGGGAGTTAAAGGTGAAGAACAACTATTGTTTGGATCTTTCGGTGATTGTCTATCAAAAGCAACAAATTGATCTACACTTTTACGATAAACTATAATGCCTTTTGAACCACCTACAACATAAGTCCAACCTCCTACTCCAATTAAAGAAGAATAACTAGGGAATTCAATATTAACTGTTATATCGAACGGAATACTTGGGATTGGGTTTTGATTCTCTTTTTTTTTACATCCTATAAATAGGAAGAATAGAATCGAAAAGAAAAAAAAATGTATCTTCATTGTCTACTTGTATTAATCAAATATAATGTACAAAACGTTTGTTTCTTTATTATTATTATTTCTTTTACTAAAGTTAAATAGCTGTGGTGCGAAAAAACCAGAAGCTACATTAAGTTCTGTTGAACAAGCACAGATGATAATTGAAGCAAAAAGAGCAGAACAATTGAAAAATGCTGACAAACAAAAAAAAGAAGCAATCAAAAGAAATTTAAAAAAACAAACTAGACCTGTTAGAAAATCTTTAAAAAAAAACAAAAAAAGACTAAAGAAAAAAATGAAAAGATTAAATAGATAATCTAATCAGTAATTTCAAGTAACTCTTCTGTCGACTTTTCCCATATAGCCATTTCATCATCTAAATATTTTTTAACATTTTCATATTCAGATAAAAGTTTAGAAGATTGAATTTCATCCGTATAATCTAAATTTAAAATTTTAGCATCCAATACTTTAAGTTGTTCTTCAAACTTGGTTATATTTTCTTCCGCTTTTTTAACTTGATTATTTAATTGATTTTTCTTCCTTTTTAGCTCTTTTTGCTCTTCAAATGAAAGAACTTTTTCTATCTTTTCATCAACGACAACTTTTGGAAGTTCAATTTTATTCTGTTGTTTTAGATCTGTTTGTGTTTGATTTACAGATAATTCCATTTTTCGTTGTAAAAACTCTTGAACACCAAAATGGTGAATCTTAAGTCCTTGATCTTCAATGTCCCAAATTCTATTTGTTAAACCATCAAGGAATTCACGGTCATGTGAAACTACAATAAAAGTACCTTCATAATTTATTAAAGCAGATTTTAATACTTCTTTACTTATGATATCTAAATGGTTAGTTGGCTCATCTAAAATTAAAAAATTTGAAGGGCTCAATAACAAAAGACACAAAGCTAATCGAGTACGCTCTCCACCCGAAAGAACAGCCACTTTTTTATCTACATCCTCACCCGTAAATAAAAATGCCCCTAAAATACTTCTTAAATCTTTCCTTATATCTCCAACAGCAACATCGTCTACCGTTTCATAAATAGTTTTAGTAATATCCAAAGCTTCTGCTTGATCTTGAGCGAAATAGGTGATCTGAACATTATGACCATAGTTTACAGTTCCATCACCTTCAACTTTATTCATAACCCTCTTAATAAGAGTTGATTTCCCTACACCATTAGCGCCTAAAAGCGCAATTTTCTCACCTCTTCCAACAGTTAAATTAATTTCTTTAAATAATGTACGTTCACCATATGTTTTTCCCATATTGTGCATTTCCAAAACCCATTTACCCGGTTGTAAACTTAATGGAAAAGAAATTTTCATACCTGAAGTTTTATCATTGTCAACTTCTATAATTTCGGTTTTATCCAATTTTTTAATTAACGATTGTGCAAAAGAGGCTTTATTTTTCTTTGCTCGAAATTTATCAATTAACTCTTTGGTATGTTTAATATCTTTTTCTTGTTGTTTTTTTGCATCAATCATCCTTTCAGATTCTTCCGCTCTAACAATCTTATATTTAGAATATCCAAAAGGAAAATCCAATAATTTACCATTAGAGATTTCAAGTGTTCTTTTTGTGACATTATCTAAAAACAAACGATCGTGTGAAATTACGATAACAGCACCTTCAAACTTTTGTAAATAATTTTCTAACCAACTAATAGAAATAATATCAAGGTGATTCGTTGGCTCATCTAAAAGAATTATATCAGGTTGATTAACTAAAATTCTAGATAATTCTGCTCTCATTTTCCAACCTCCAGAAAATTCAGATAATTTTTTATCGAATTCTGCCTCAGTAAATCCTAATCCTTTTAGGGTAGAAGCAATTTTTTCTTCCCACAAAAAACCTTCATGTAAGTTGAATTCATGGTTTAAATCACTTAATTCATTTAATAGTTCCATATAACTATCAGACTCATAATCAGTTCGTATAACCAAATCAGAATTAATTTCTTCTAATCGTTTTTTTAAACTAGTTAACAATACGTTAGACTGATTTAAAAATTCAAAAACAGATAACTGAGTATCAATTTTTATATCTTGAGTCAAGTATCCAATAGTTAAATCTTTTGGTCTATGTATCTTACCTTCAGAAGGTTGATCCTTACCTGATATTAATTTTAATAAAGTAGATTTACCTGCACCATTTTTTCCTGCCAAACCAATTTTATCTCCTTTATTGATTTGTACTGTAATATTTTGAAATAAATAACCTTGAGGAAGGTGAACTCCTAATTGTTCTAAATTAATCATGTTGCAAAGTTATTAATTAATCAACTGAATTAAACCATTTAAATAATTCATTTGATAAAAAAAAGCTGTCTCTAAATAGAAACAGCTTCAAATTTTAAAAACTCCAAACATCATGTTCAATTGTCCGAACCTCTTCTTTGATTTTATCAGCTTCAAAAAGCGCATCTACACCCGTTTTATAAGTACCTATTTCTCTATCGTAAACATTACTTTCCTTATAAATTGAACTAGAAAATTTACGTTTCCAAAATAAATCATCAAAACTCATCCATTGAGCATCATTTTTGGAATTAAAAGCATAATAATTATTAAGAACAAATCTACAATGTGGGAAATAAAGCCAAAATAACTCTCTTGTTCCTATAATCTGACCCGAATCATCTTTATCATAAATTACAGGAGCAATTGCTATTATTCTAACGTCCATAACACCTCTTTCTTTGTCCATAAACCAATCTTCTTTTAAACGGTACTGAATAATATCTTCAGACAAAAACCAGCTAGTATCTCTTGGTGGGTAATCAGGAACTAAATTACCATCTTTATCTAAAATCATGATTGGATCTCCGTTATCATCGATTCTACCTACAGTTGGTATCGGTCCTAATCTTCCTAAACAAGAAAAAATTTCGTTTCTAAAATTTGAATCTGTGTAATAATTTTTACCGGGTATTGGATCAATTGGATACTTTAAATCGTCACCATCTGCAATTGTAAACTGTTGAGGATTGTAAGGAGAAAAAACTCTTAAATCACCGTTTAAAACATGTGTTTTAAGAATAGTCCACAAACTCCATCTAGAAGAATTTTTCACCCAATTAGAACGTGAATCATAATTGTCAAGAGGGAAATATAAAGAATGATTCATCTTTTCTCTTAAATCAATTGTTTGCCAAACCCTTTTACTCCAAATTACATCCGCCTCACGAACAAATTCATATGGTATCATTTTTTTAGTTGGAATATTCTCCGTTATATACACTCCATTAACAATTCCATCAGAAGCATTAATAGGTCCATATTGAGCTAAAATATTTGTCGAAACGACAAGAGAAGAAAATATCGATAGTAATTTCATAACGATTAAATTTAAATTTATAATTTATCAGAAATCAATCTAGAATAATTACTGACTTTTATTATATAATCTATTTAAATCAATTCGTTACATAAAATCAAAAAAAAACCTCAGTATAAATACCGAGGTTTTAAAAATATTAAATAAAGTTTTTAGAAACTCCAAACATCATGTTCAATTGTTCTTATCTCTTCTTTTACTTTTTCAGCTTCAAATAAAGCATCCACACCTGTTTTGTAAGTTTCGAATTTTCTATCGTAAACATTACTTTCCTTGTAAATTACACAAGTAAATCTACGTTTCCAAAATAAATCATCAAAACTCATCCATTGTGCATCATTTTGATCATTATAAACGAAGTAGTTATTTAAAACGAATCTACAATGAGGGAAATACAACCAGAAAAGTTCTTTCATACCTGTTATTTGTTTGTCAGCATCTTTAGCATATACAACAGGAGCAATAGCAATGATTCGAACATCTAAAACTGATCTTTCTTTATCAAAGAACCAATCTTCTTTCATTCTATACTGAATTATATCAGATGATACAAACCAAGAAGTATCTCTCGCTGGATAAACATTTTGAATAGTTCCATCAGCTAAAGTAATCGTACTATCTTCACCAAATTGATTAGACAATGGTGTAGTTGATTCAGCTCCTAAAGAACCCATAAAACCAAAAACTTCCTTTCTGTATGCACTATCAGTATAATAATTCATACCAGGCTGAGGATCAATAGGGTACTTTAACTGATCTCCATCAGTTATATCAAATTGAAATGGATTATAAGGAGAAAAAACTCTTAAATCACCATTCAAAATATGAGTTTTTAAAATTGTCCATAAACTCCATCTTGAAGAGTTCTTAACCCAATGATTCGAAGCATCATACTCATCAAAAGGGAAATATAAAGGATGATTCATTTTCTCACGAAGATCAATCGATTCCCATACACGACGACTCCAAATAACATCAGCTTCCCTTACAAATTCGTAAGGTATCATACGTTTAGTAGGAATATGTTCTTGAATGAAAACCCCATCAACGATCCCGTCAGCAGGAACGTTTACTGGTCCACCATTAATTTCTGGTTGAGCAATACTAGTTCCAGCGAATAAAATTAAAGCTGCACTAAAAAATAGACTTTTCATAATTCAAAAAATTACTGAACATTAATAATTGAAGCCATATTACCTGCATACCCCATACCTTTGTATTTTGCAGAAATACTAACTTTTGAACCTGGTTTAGCTTGTTTAATTAAACCAATAGCTTCAGGTGTTAATCCTGGACCAGAACCTGAAGCAGATTTTGGCGCTCCAGCAACTGAAATTTCCCATGATGAAACTGCGAAATCAGCAGATAACGGAATTTCTGGTGGATATTTAGCAAACAATTTAGTCATACCAGCAATTGCTGATTTACCCACAGAAGAACCAGTTGCAATTGTACCCAAGAAAACTTGTGGTGCCGGTAAGTTAGAAACTCTAAAAGGAAATTTACCTAAAGTAACTGTTTTATTTGTAATTGAGTTTTTACCAGCAACTGTGATTTCACAAGTTCTACCTGCACCTGGATTACCAATGTAACCTGTAGCTGTTTTTGTTAAAGTCACACCACTTCCAGTTAAAACTGTTTGATCATATCCTGAAGCAACACCTTGAACAACATTTTTATAACCTCTGTACATTACGTTCATTTCAGGTAAAGAAACTGTTCCTTGTGGTTTCATAATTTTAATTGTATGAGTCCATTTTTCAGTTTTCATTTCACCTGATTTTTTCTTCACAGCAACTGTACCATTTAAAACCATTTCAGCACCTCCACTAACTTTTACCTTAACAGTACCTTTACCATCAGCTACAGAAATAGCTCCAGGACCAGTTACGATTGGTTGATTATCAGAGTCAAATGCAGCCATCATCACGTTTACTTCAACTTCATCACCTGAATTAGCAATACCAGGACCAAAAGCCAAAGGCATTACTTTGTTGAAACTATATTCACCCGTAGAAACTCTACTTTTAATATGAGCAATAGCTGAAGCACGTGCAGCTAATACCTCTTGTTCTAATGCAGTTAAAGATGCAATAGCCGCAACAATTGGTGAGTGGTCAAAAGTTCTAGCAATCCAGTGTAAATGCTTCTCTTCTTCCATATCAGCATACTCATTTTTAGATAAAGACATGTAGATTTGCTTAATTACTTCTCTATCATCCTGAGCATTGTATGTTTTATTAGCATCCATCATTTTATCTACTTGCTTTTCTAACTCTTGGTTATTAGCAAAAGTATTAATTGCTTTAGACTTAAATGTGAATGATTTACCACCTGGAGGGGCATATGTACCAACTATATCACATATATCATTTCTGTATTTACAATAGTTAGCAAATAATTCTTTACCAACACCTGTTACTGGCTCTAAATTTTCACCAATAATGGTATGCATAGGGATATCATACTGATCTTTTGCTTGAATACCCATCAAGTTAATTACAGCTGGTTTTAAAGGAGCTTTAGCTTTATCATAAGCAACCCAAATAACCTTTTCATGATCATCAGGTTTAACTGTTTTAACATCCTCACCACATAAACCTAATAATTCAACTTTCAAATTATCGATTTCCTCGATTCTTTCAGCTGCAATCTTATTAATTTTTGCTACAATAGTTAAATAGTACTTAACTTTTTCAACCTTAGCTGGATTTGTTTTATCATTTAATTCTTCTTTCAAATCTTTTTCAGCTGAATCTCCTCTATCCATTTGAGTTACAGCACCAACTTGAATATTTTTTTCAATAGCAACGAATGCATCTAATACCGCTTTTGATACGTTCATCGCCAAAAGAGCTAAAAGTACTAAATACATCAGACCGACCATCTTCTGCCTTGGGGTTTCTTTTCCTCCACTCATGTCTTTACTTTCTTTTTATTGGTTATTAAATTAATTGTTTGAATTACCTAAGTAATTATCTTGATTAATTAATATTAACCTTTATTAATAGACATTGCTTTCAACATATTACCATATACTGTATTTAAATCAGTAAGGTTAGCTGACAACATTGCCATATTTTCTTTGTAACGTTTTGTATCCTCAGTAGAATCAGAAAGATTTTTCATCATTTCAGCTACTTGAGATTGGAATTTTTCAGTTGTTTCTAAATGAGCAGAAGAACCTTTTAATTGTAATTCATATACATTGTTCAATGCAGCTAAGTTTTTAGAAACTTTTTGCATTTGTTCACCAAATGATTCACCTTCAGCAGTTGAAGAAGTCATTCCTGATATTGAAACAGATGCTCTTTCATAAGCCTCAGATAAGTTAGAAACTTTATCAGATGCAGCTTGTAAACTAGATACATAAGAATCTGTTGCAGCTGCAGCAGAAGAAACACCTTGTAATTGTGCAGCATTTTCTCCTAATGCTCTCATTCCATCTCCTAATCTTTCTAATAATGCAGCATCAATATTAGCTTGACTTAACATTTCATCTAAGTGTTCAGTAACACCAGAAACGTGTACTTGTTGAACAGCACCTCTTGCAGCTCTTGAACTAACTATTGGTTCTGCTTCGTGATCTAAATCATCTGAATGACCTAAAGCTAATTCAGGATAAGCAAGTTCCCAATTTGGATCCTCATGTAAAGGTTCGAAAGCAGATAAGATAAAGATACATGCCTCAATTCCTAATCCTCCAATCAACATGACAGTTGCTCCTGGCCAGTGTTGAATTTTAAACATCGCTCCAACAATTACTACAGCTCCTCCCCATCCGTAGACGAACTTCATGATTGTTTTAAACTTTTTACTTTCGAATATACTTCCGCCTCCTGAACTCATAACTTTTAGTTTTTTTTTGGTTATTGTTTTACTTTGTTTTTTATTTAGCTTCTTATCTTAACTGAATATCACTTTGAATTTCCTCTCCTCCTTCTTTTGTGAAATCACGACCTCCACGACCAAGGTGAGTCATTACATCTCTATATCCAATATAAGATTTAGCACTGTCTTGATATTCAAATGTTCTTGTTGAATTTTGTAAATAGTATCCTATGTCTTTCCAAGAACCTCCACGCAATACTTTTCTTTTCATTGATGGTGGATCCCAGTCCATTGCATTGTATCTGTAATCTGTATTCAAATCATGAGAGAATTCATTCATAGATTCATCGAAAGCAGTTTCACACCACTCAGCAACGTTTCCTGACATACAATATAATCCCCAACCATTTGGATTATAAGAGAATACTTTAACTGTATGGAAACCTCCATCTTCAAAATATCTACCTCTCATTGGTTTGAAGTTTCCTAAGAAACAACCTGCTTCATTTCTGATATAAGGTCCTCCCCAAGGATATGGTGATAACGCTAAATCTCCACGAGATGCTCTCTCCCATTCTGCCTCAGAAGGTAATCTGAAATCATTCACGAAAATATCACCCATTGAAATTAACCAAGAATTCAATAATTGTGTTCTCCAAATACTAAATGCTTTTGCTTGGAACCAAGTTACTCCAACTACAGGATAGTTATCGTATGATGGATGCCAAAAATACATCTGTGTCATTGGATCATGGAATGAATAAGTAAAGTCACGAATCCAACATAATGTATCTGGATATACATTGATTACCTCGTCAATGATAAAACGTTGTCTGTTTTCATGACCACGAATAGCATTGTTTTGACCTTTTTTGTTAAAATGTCCTAAATCCAAATCTTGACCTTGAGGGTCTTTTGTAAATGGATGTGGAGGAGTCTCTAAAGTACGGTGTTCAGCAACAATTTTCTCTCCTTGGTTATCAAATCCATCAGGTGTAATATTGATACGTCCTCTTTTAGAAGCTTCGATCATATCTACCCAATAGTATTTGTACATTAATTTTCTAGTATCTATTTCTTTTCTTCTGAAAAATCTTTCAGGTTGTGGATAATACATATCAGCTAACAATGGAACCAATGCTGGATCTTCATAATTAATTGGTCTATCCCAATTCAAGTTGAATAAACTTCTACCTAAAGTTCTATCAGAAGGGTCATATTCAGTATACTCTAAAGTACCTTCATCAAAATATAAATCTTGGTAATTAATCCATTCTTTAGCTAATTCATCTGTCCATTCTTCATTTTTATATCCTGAAGTTCTTCCTGCTTCGTTCAAATAAATTTTATCACGAGCAATAGAATCACGAACCCAACTTACGAATTGACGATATTCATTATTCGAAATCTCAGTTTGATCCATGTAAAATGCCTGAACCGAAACGGACTTAGAACGAGTTTGATGAAGAAATGGTACATCTTGATCATTCTCCCCCATATTAAATCCACCTGATGGAACGTAAATCATTCCCAATGGAATTTCAGGATAATACATAGGTCTTACTAATACCCCAGTAAGATGTCCTGTTCTTGAACTACAAGAAGCAAGGACTACACCTATTAAACCGATTAACAATAGTTTTTTCATATCTACCTTTTTTATTATCTTTTTTCCGAATACTCAAACATCAACCAAAAGAGTCTATTTTCTTATATAACGGAATGTTTACTTAAATGGTTACAATTTTTGTTAATTTTTTATTTAAAGCCATCTTGGATTTCTAGTTACAGTTACTGGTGGAACCGGTAAATAATAACGATATTTTATCAAAATCTCATGAGAACCTCTTGAAACACTAGACAATTTACTTAATGTTAAATCATAAGAATATCCTATAGTTAAATTTTTAATAGGATCCATACCTAAAATTATTGCAATACAATCAGATGTTCTATAAGTTAAACCAATGTATGAATTATATTGATTCAACATATATCTTGCATTAAAATCAAAAGAATAAAACTTTAATTCCGTTTTCATCAACATTTGTGCATCTAAATAACCAGGACCAATATTTTTTGTACGATACCCACCCATTAAATAATAATGTCTTATAACTTTATAATTACCTGACAACCCTTCCTTTAAATCTGCAGTATTAATATGTGTTGACGATAAACCAGCATAAAAACCTAAATTAGACTTATAATAAAGCCCTAGATTTAAATCCAAACCAGCAGAATTAAAACCTATTGGCAACGATTTATCAGCTAAACCAGAAGCACTTGGGTCAGGAGTAATCCAAGTAGGTTTCATCCCAAAACTTTGCATCCCTAAGCCAATACCTACACCTAAAACACTATTCCCTAATTTGACCGGGTAAGAATAATTTAACATTAAATTATTCTGTCTAGAAAAACCAATTGCATCATGATAAAAATTTATTCCAACACCTCCTGGAAAAAAACGATTAATATTTCCTTCAAGATTCAGAATTGAAGTATTAGGAGCTCCATCAACTCTCCCCCATTGATTTCTATAAACTGTCGTAGCTGAAAAACCCTCATCTAAACCTGTTGAACCAGGATTAAACCCCATTTTATTATAGATAAAATGAGTAAGAAGTGGATCTTGTTGCGATTGAACAGAACCAACAAAAACTAAAAGTAAAGACGATAAAAAAATTATCCGTTTAATCATATTTAGTCATTTTTACACCCTCTTTCAAAGAGAAAAAAAGCAGAATTGGGGACTAAAATAGTTAATTTTATTTACATATCTTTAATTTTGTGAAAAAAAAACAAATTTTAACTAACCTAATTTCTGGTAGGTTTTCCACCATAGGTCAGGTATTTCATTTTTCATTGCTTTTTCATAATCATTTTTATCACAAGGAACTAAATGATGTCTTTCATATTTCATCTGTTCATTTGGGGGATACGGAACTTCCATCCACCATCTTTCAGACTTATCACTTTTATAGAATACGATTTCATCCTTAAAATCGTCTAAGTTTACTGAAAATTTAAAATAATCCTTTTTACTTCCTATTGGAAAATCTCCCTTTCGCTGACTTACCCCATCTATAAAATACCAAATAATTTGTGCAACTAAATGGTCTGTCGAATGTAAATTACCTTCAGGGAATAAATTGAAAATTCCAAAAGAAGTTAACTTGTCACTAATTCCTGCATATTTTGAAATTTGACATATTTGTTCTGAATAAAAGCCATTTGGCGAATCATAGTATTTCCCTCTAAAATCAGAACTCTTAATACTTTGTAAGTCTAAACTTAAAATGTCTGCATTTCTCAAATGTGGTTCTGCTCTCTTGAAATCTGAATTAAACTCACCTAATCTACAGATATCGAAATACAACTTCTCAAATAAATCAATTTCACTTTTATTTACCAAAGGTGCTTGACAACCAATGTTTGAATTATTAAATAAAAAACAAGGACGATGAGTTAATAATTGACTTAAATAACCGTCCTTATGAATTGATTCATCAGGATTGCCTAAATCTAATTTACTATCAACTGAACAAATATTAATCATCTGCTCTAATTTTTCATAGCCTTTATAAAGTGAATATGTTAAATCCTGAGTACCTCCTATAATTAGTGGAATAATTTTATTTTTAACTAATTCGGCTACTACCTGAGAAACTGCAAAATATGTATCTTCAATTTCATTACCTGGAAGAATGGTTCCTAAATCATATAATTTTAAATCCCATCCTGCACCTATAAACAAATTGTAAAAATAATGTCTAAAATTGTCATTTGATTTACCTTGAAATTGAATTTCTCCATTTCTAAATTCAGGAACATAAATTAAAGCAATTCCATTTGAATCTAATTCTGGAAAATCATTTTCGAAGTGTCTTTTAATCGAGTTACCGATTGTTCCTTCGTTATATTCAACATCATTTGTTAAAGGGGTAAAATATATAGATACGTCTTTCATTTTAACTTTTTATCAAAGTTAATTTTTATTCAATCACATCAAATTTGATTTAAATAAAAGAATTAAGAACGAAAAGTTGAAAACTCTATTAGCGACTTACTATATGAAAACAAGCTTGAAATTGCTCGTAAGTAACCCAACATTTATCTCTAAGTCTTAATTCAAATAAAGTTTTTGATAAAATTTCACTTAAACCTTTAACCTCAGCGAAACTTAATTTTCGTTTATGCGAAAAATCAGAGTATGTTATATCAAATGTAGTCCCGTGCAGATGAGCGCTATATTTCACTGCATTTTTATTAACTTTTCGAAGCAATTTAATTTTATTAAGTGTCCTTAACGCAGATGTTACTATTAATTTAGCCCCTTTTAAATTCGTGTTTTTAATTCTCCTCTGAAATCTTTTTCCAATATCATATAGTAACATGCTTGCTCGAGGTGTTAAAAAAGCATAACTATAATCTAAGGTATCGACAAGATAAAATTCGTTATCTTTCAATGGCACCAAAGCTCCTGTTTTAACAAAGTTTGGAATTTCAAACGAGCGTTTAATTGTACTTTTAATACCCTTTAAATAAGATTCTTCTAAATAATGATGAACACTATCGTTTAACTTATTAAAGTAAGAATGCGTATGGAAACAAGAAGGCTTTGGAATTATTTTTTGTTTTAATTTCTCAGCAGAATCTGTAATTGTTGTTACTATAAATGAATCCTTAAAAATCAAAGACATTAAAACACTTAATAACAGAATTAATATTGCTTTTGTAAATGATTTCATTGAAAAAAAATAAGGCGATAAAAAATACCGCCTTTTATATTAAGCTAATTTTAATGTTGCCATTTTAGATTTTGTAAATTGTGACTCTGCATACTTTAAAGTAACCTTATAAACTTCCTCGTTTTTTGATGGCAACTCAAACATTGCATCATTTAAAATTGCTTCACAGATAGATCTCAATCCTCTTGCTCCTAATTTGAATTCAATTGCTTTTTGAACTATAAAATCTAAAACTTCACCATCAAAAGTTAATTTAATTCCATCTATCTCAAAAAGTCGTACATATTGTTTAACCAAAGCATTTTTTGGTTCTGTCATTATTCTTTTTAAACTTTTTGCGTCCAAAGGTTCTAAATAGGTTAAAACCGGAAAACGACCAATCAATTCAGGTATTAACCCAAAAGTTTTTATGTCCGTAGGATTAATGTATTTCAGAAAATTATCTCCTTCGATTTTCTCTTCTTCTTTGTTTGTAAAACCGATTGCTTTTTTATTAATTCTTCTTGCAATTACTTTTTCAATACCATCAAATGCTCCACCACAAATGAATAGAATATTTTTAGTATCTATTTGAATCATTTTTTGTTCAGGATGCTTTCTTCCTCCTTGAGGCGGAACATTTGCAATTGAACCTTCTAGAAGTTTTAATAAAGCTTGCTGAACACCTTCACCAGAAACGTCACGAGTAATTGAGGGGTTATCACTTTTTCTAGCGATTTTATCAATCTCATCAATAAAAACGATCCCATTTTGAGCTGCTTCAACATTGTAGTCTGCACTTTGCAATAATCTAGACAATATACTCTCAACATCCTCACCTACATATCCAGCTTCTGTTAATACAGTTGCGTCTGCAATACAAAAAGGAACATTTAACATTTTAGCGATTGTTTTCGCTAATAAAGTTTTACCAGTACCCGTTCTACCAACAAGAATTACATTTGATTTTTCAATTTCAACTTCATCTTTTGATACAGGTTGATTCAATCTTTTGTAGTGATTATATACAGCAACTGATAATGTCTTTTTTGCATCATCTTGACCAATAACATATTCATCTAATTTAGCCTTTATTTCTATAGGCTTCAAAACATTTACTGCAACTTGCTTTGTTGATTTTGAAACTAAATTTTCTTCAGATATAATCGTATTAGCTTGAGCTACACAACTTTCACAAATATGACCTGTTACTCCTGCGATTAACATTTCAACTTCATTTCTTTGTCTACCACAAAACGAACATCCTGTTTCTTTTTTTGCCATACTATATTTTGAAAAAGGTCATTTATCAATTATGATAAATGACCTTTACTTATTTTTAATAAATTGATTTATTTTCCGTTTCTCAACAAAACTTCATCAACCATACCGTATTCTTTTGCTTCTTCTGCAGTCATCCAATAATCTCTATCAGAATCAGCCCAAACTTTTTCAAATGTTTGATTAGAATGTGTAGCAATTATTTCGTACAATTCTTTTTTCAATTTTTGAATCTCTCTAGCAGTAATTTCGATATCAGAAGCTTGACCTTGAGCTCCACCTAATGGTTGATGAATCATTACTCTCGAATGTTTCAGAGCTGAACGTTTACCTTGTGCACCTGCACACATCAAAACCGCTCCCATTGAAGCAGCCATCCCTGTACAAATTGTAGCTACATCAGGTTTAATATATTGCATTGTATCATAAATACCTAAACCTGCATAAACTGAACCACCTGGTGAATTTAAATATATTTGAATATCTTTTTTAGAATCTGCTGATTCTAAAAACAACAACTGCGCATTAACAATATTTGCAACATTATCATTAATACCAGTTCCTAAAAAGATAATTCTATCCATCATTAATCTAGAAAAAACATCCATTTGAGACATATTCAATTGACGTTCTTCAATTATATATGGAGTTAAAGAAGATTCAATATAATGCTCAACATGCATACTGTTAAGCCCCATGTGCTTAGTTGCATATTTTTTAAATTCGTTATTGTCAAACATAATTCGTTTTTTTACTTGTTATGTTGTAAAGATAAAAGCAAACTTTAGAATGACAACTAAATTTAATAGAAAAAATGTTAAACAAGGAGTGTTAAAATCTTTCGTATTATTTCAAACATTTATAATTTGCAATCCATTCTGGATTTTGAACATCTTTCAATATTTTCCAGAGATTAGAATCTAAAAAATAATTTGCATCAATGTGCGCGATACCATAATTCTGATATAAAAATAATTCTTGTTTTAAGGAGGGATTAAATTGTTTATTGCTCCAGCCATTTCCTTTTGTAACATCTAAAGGGTGTTTTTCAAAATGAAGTTTCCACAAAGAATCCAAAGGGACACAATAAGTATATTCTTTCAGAGTAAATGAATCTTTTAAAACACCACAATCAAAATTATTCTCAGCAAAATAATTTCTTCTTGTTGGATTATAAATACTAGGCCAATGGCCAGAAGCAATTTTTATAAACTCAGTTTCAGTTATTTGTTTAACGTGAGATTGAGTTCGACCATTATCTATATAAGCAATATAAGAAGTTAATACACCGGTTGATTGAAAAGAAATCTTTACTCCAAAGGCAGAATGCGGCGGACTAACAAGCATAAACGAGCTTGATACAAACCAACATAAAACCAAAATTATTCTCATCAATCAAAACTTAACAAGTGAATAATCTAAGTTTAACGAAAAAAAATAAAAGAGGTTACTAAAAACCAGTTAATTATAAAAACATTTACAATTATAATTCTAAAATTTTATAATTTTACTTGGAGTAATACAATAATGAATAGGTAAATCAAACTCATTTAAATCATCAATAACTTCTATTTCGTCAAATAAATATAATCCAATAAACTTACATTTTTTATTGCATTTTTTAAAAAAACGATCGTAAAAACCTTTCCCATACCCCACCCTGTTTCCGAACTTATCGATGGTTAAAAGTGGAACAAAAACATAATCAAATTCATCAGCTGAAATAGGGTTTCCAAATAAAGGTTCAGGTATGTTATATTTATTCAATTCCAGTTGATTAAAATCCTCAAATTCAAAATGAAACATGTCATTTTCTTCAAATATCGTTTTAGGAATCCCTACTTTTGAATTTTGATTCAATAATAAATCTAAAACAGAAAAAGTATCAAACTCCTTTTTTGATTTAATAGGTAGATATAAACTGATTATTTTATCTTTAAAATTAAAATTTGAAGCCAATAAATCTAATATCAACTTTGTTTCACGATTGACATCAAACTCACTCATTTCATGTCTTTTTGCTAAATATTTTTTTCGGAGATCTTTTTTTAACATTTATCTATGTTTTAAAGCATTTTATCTAAACATGAAAAAACAAGTAATCTAGAATAGATATAAATAGAATTTAAAGATGTGAATATTATGTTAATTTTCAATTATAATTGTCTAATTTTTATAGATTTGGCAAGTGATTTTCACAATGAATATTACTAAACAAAAAATAAAAAAATATGAAAAAAACTAAAATCACATTTTTAATGTGCTTAATAACAGGAGCGTTTTCATTTGGGCAACAAGAAGTTACAGATTCAACTCAGCTGATTGAAGACGAATACATTGAACCTGAAGAAGAATTAGAAACTTATTCAGGAACTAGGATAGTAAACGGTCATTCTGTTGAAACGCTTCATAAAGGAGTTCTAGAATTTCGCATTGAACATAAATTTGGAGATATTGCTAGTACAGGTGCAGGTATTAACACCTTATACGGTTTAGATAATGTATCAGACATCAGAATTGCATTTGAATATGGAATTTCGGACAAATTAATGTGTGGTTTTGGAAGAAGTAGAGGTACCGGCGCTCCATATCGTTCACTTCTAGATGGCTTTGTTAAATATAGATTACTACATCAAGATAAAAAAGGCATGCCATTATCATTAAGTGTTTTAGGAACAACAAGTTATTCTTATATGCCAGCTTCAAGTATTTCAACTGATGTAAATGCTTTCCCTAAATCAATTTATAGATTTGCATATTGTTCTCAAATAAATCTTGCTAGAAAATTTGGCAATAAATTTAGTTTGTCGATAATGCCAACATTAGTTTATCGTAATTATGTAGCTACTGATGATATAAATGCTTTATTTTCTTTAGGTTCAGCAGTAAGTTATAATGTGAATTCTAAAGTAAGTTTAATTCTTGAGTATTATAATAATATTCAAAAAGAAACAGTAAGATCAAATTATCAAAACAGTTTATCAGCTGCAGTAGAATGGATAACATTTGGACATAACTTCAAAGTATACCTAACAAATTCAGGTGGATTTGGAGAAACACAATTTATCCCATACACAAATACAAACTGGGCTAAAGGACAATTCAGATTAGGTTTTTGTATTTCAAGAAAATACATGAAAGAATAATAAAACGAAACTCACTAAAACAAAAAAAATGAAAAATTTAAACTATAAAATCATTAAACCCATATTTCTAATAGGTTTAATTACTTTTTTAATAATATTATCATGCGCCAAAGATAAAGTTCCGTTACCCGTTATAGATTCTAGTACTTGTAAACCAAATATATCATATACAAATGATATCAAACCAATTATGACAAGTTATTGTATTAGCTGTCATGGTTCTAAAAATCAAAGTGGTGGATACAATTTATCAACTTATGATGGCGTATCCTCAAACACTTCTAAAGTATTAGGATCAATTCGACAAGACGGTTCAGCAATATCAATGCCTCAAGATGGTAAAATTCCAGACTCATTAATTCAAAAAGTTTATTGTTGGATAAATCAAGGAGCTAAAAACAATTAAATCTTACATTTATTTACCATGGTAAATAAAAAGTATTTATATTTATAAAAAAAATAAAAAAACTATGAAAAAAATATTTTATCCTCTTGTTGCTGGTGTTTTATTAATGTCATCTGCATATGTATCAATAAATTCTCAAGAATGGAAAATCAAAGATGACTTTTCTATAAAATTTATAAGTAAAGATCCTTCTGGAATATTTAAAGATTTCAAAGGAACTATCAATTTTGATGAGAATGATTTAACTTCATCTAAATTTGATTTATCTATAGATGTATCTTCCATTAGTACAGGAAATGGAATGATGAATAAAAAAGCTCAAATTGAAGAATGGTTTGATGCTGCTAAATATCCTCAAATTAAATTTGTTTCAAGTAAAATTGAAAAAACAGCTAATGGATATAATGTTTTAGGAAGCTTAAAAATTAAAGGAGTTGCTAAAGACACTAAAATTCCATTAACCTATACAAAATCAGGAGATGGAGCAAAATTCTCAGGTGCATTTAACGTTAAGCGTTCTGATTACAAAGTTGGTCATAAAGGAGATATTGTTCCAGACGTAATGAAAATTGAATTCTCTGTTCCAGTATCTAAAAAATAAAAACATGTTTAAAAAATCATTATTCTTAGGCATTTCTGCTGGTTTCCTATCAGGTTTAGCAAGTATTGTTTTTTCAATAGTATATAAAGAAACAATGTTTACAGATTTTTCTCCTGTAATATCAAATATGAATTTAATTGGAGCCTGTATGTTTGGCTGTATTTTAGCTTCAATTGGTTACTTTGGTGTAAAAAAAATAATACCAAAATATGGAGATATTATTTTCAATCTGTTATTTACAATATTGACTTTTGCAAGTATTTTAAGTCCAATAGCTTATAAATTTCCACCAGAATTAGATTTTGAAGGAATTGATATGGTTACAAGTTATTTTATTCCATTTGCAATGACTCTTCATTTTTTCCCGGCACTTATATGGTTTGCATTAAAGCCTGTTTTCTTTAAACATTAAAAAAAAACTCCGCTGAAATATTTCAGCGGAGTTTTTTTTTAATTTAATCTTTTAGAAATTAGGGAATTTACTTTATTAAAAAATTGAATTGGATTATAAGTTCTCCAATCTATCTCTTGAAGTTCACCACCCATAACAAAATAATTATCAATGTTCACTTTTTTTAATTCATTTAAAACATGTTCATGAAAGTTAATAAGTGAAACCCAACCTTCTTCAATTTCATCAAACCACTCTTCATAATAACAATCATCTGAATAATGAAAATTTAAAACATTTTCACCAATCAAAATAAACTTAGAAATACCTGATTCCATCATGGGTTCAATAATATTTCGTTTAAGTGTCATTATATCATTTTCAATTGCATCATTCCATTCGCCAATAAATTCAATGATTGAATATCCATCAACATAATCAACATATAAAATTTTCAAAAATAAAGTCGGTGAATCAATGGAATCCCATTGAGGATGAATATAAAAATTATAAATAGAATTATTAAATTCAAACTCACTATAAATATTATCGAAAAATGGTGAAGAAGAATCTTCAGAGGCGATATAATAATCTCGCCATTCATAAAATGGTTCTATTGTATGCATACTTCAAAAATAAAATAAAATTGGCACGCATATTGAATATAATTTTAAAAACAAATAAAATATGAAAACACTATCTGCAATCAGCATCACAATCATTATATTATTTTCATGTAGTAAAAAAAATAATGGTGAGGATTCTACATTAAATTCAGCAACTTCATTTATAAATGAAACAAAAAACATTAATGTATTTGGAAAAATAAAAATACAAAGTATTCTTAATAAAGCGGAATATCAGAAAATACCCAAAATAGGATTGATATTAAGTTCAGTTATAAATGAATTTAAAAATACAATAGATTTAAATAAACCTGTATACTATGCACTAGAAGGACCTTTTGAACAAAATGGAAAACCAAATACAATTTATGCATTTATAGAAATAACTAATTCAGATTCACTAATTAAAAATTTAACTCAAAAAGGATATGATTTTAATAAATCTAAGCACTTTTACTATACTGAAATCGACAAAATAAATATTGGTATATCAAATAATTTGGCAGTTATTATGACAAATCAAAATAAAAAAAACATTGAATTGGAATTAACAAATATATTTGAAAAAAGCAAAAACAATTCATTTGAAAAAGATAATAAAATTGCCAAAATTCTTAGATCAAATGATGATTTTGTAATAGGTATAAATTACAAATCACTTTAT
>CANCEQ010000027.1 GCA_947375085.1 Flavobacteriales bacterium | reverse complement strand
GCTGTTGTAGGCTCTATTGATAATGCGTAAGGTTTTCCGAAAAGAATTGACTTTTTAGTTAAACGAGAAAAATAATAGGAGAATTTCAGTTGAAATAGATTAAACAATCGCTTCACTGAAACGTGTTTCACTATTTGAAAAGTATCTCTATTAATTACCATCGATTCAAAGGTAAGGTATAAAATTATTTTCTCTCATTTATTCGATTTATTTATCATGCCACTTTTTAAAACTAATAATCAAAAATTAAACGAAATCTTTGTATCTTCAACAACCAAAAAAAATAAATGACCCTATTACGATGGTATATTTTAGTTTGTTTAACAGTACTTTCAAAAGTAACTGAAGCACAAGACATCCATTGGTCGCAATACAATGATAATCAAGTATTTCAGAATCCTGGAAATGCTGGAAATTTTAATGGAGACTATCGAATCATTGCTAATTATCGAAGTCAATGGAAAAGTGTAACAATTCCATTTAATACCCTTTCATTTTCAGGTGATACACGTTTTGAAAAAAATCAAAATTTAGGTTTAGGAATTTTATTCTTTAATGATGCTGCAGGTGACGGTAAATTCCAAACCTCTGAATTTCAATTAAATACTTCTTATAAATTAAATTTATCAAAAGATTCTTCCCATTCTATTCGACCTGGAATAAATGTTGGAATCAACCATCGACAAGTCAATTGGGATAAATTTTCATTTGACAATCAATACAATGGAGCTTTTTATGATCCTTCCTTACCAACAAATGAAGCATATCAAAATCAACGAAATACAAATTTTAGTTTTGGAATAGGTGCCGTTTACGAAATCAGAAAAAATGAACGAAAAAAAATAAGCAATGGAATCGGATTTTATAATATAAATCGCCCAAATCAAGGATTTTTTGGAGAAAAAGTTCGTAGAGATATTCGAATTTCACTTTTTTCAAAAGCAACTTATCGTTTAACCAATGAAATAGATATTCAACCTAGTATTTCTTTTCAAATTCAAGGAAAATACAAAGAAATAATTGGAGGTTCGAACTTAAAATACATTCTACAACAAAAACAAACAATGTACCAAGCTGTTTACGCAGGATTATGGATTAGAGCAAAAGATGCTGGTTATTTGAGTTTTGGTATGGATTATCAAAATTGGTTCCTAGGAATTAGTTATGATTTTAATCTATCTAAATTAACCCCAGCAAGTAATGTTAGAGGAGGAATTGAATTTGCTGCACGATATATTATCAAACGTTTTAAACCGAAAAAAATTACACATCGCATATGTCCAGATTATATATAATTCTATTATTCTTCCTTTTTTCGGTGAACTTATTTTCTCAAAATGAGCTTACTAATTATTTGAAATTTGCAGAAGAACAGTACAATAAAGGAGATTTTTATTACGCTAAAGAATATTACGAAAAAGCCTTAAATATAGACTCAAATTCTATTCAAATTCTTTGGAAATATGCTGAAACCTTAAAAGCTTATAAAGATTATCAAAATGCAGAAAAAGTATATAAACAAGTATTCGAGCGAGAAGAAGCGCTACTTTACCCTTATAGTTTGTTAAACTTAGGACTAATGCAAAAACAAAATGGACATTACGACGAAGCAATTGAAACATTCAAAAGAGGAAAAAAGAAATATTTAAAGGATAAAAAAAGTTATTTGTACACCAAATCAGCAAGAGAAGTTGAATCTTGTTTGTGGGCAAAATCAGCTTTGAAAGATTCATCAAAAGTAGAATTTGTTCATTTAACTGATAAAATAAATTCAAAAGATTCTGAATTTGGACACGCTATTCAAAACGGTAAATTTATATTTTCATCTCTGAGAGCAGATTCAATTATTAAGGATGATGAAGTTTATTCCACAAACTATTCTACAAACCTTTTTGAATCTAAAATTGTAGGTAAGACATTTGAGCCGGCAAAACGAATTAATGAATTATTTGTTGAAAAATTAAATACTGGTAATGGAACTTTTTCATTAGATGGAAAGCGGTTTTATTTTAGTCTGTGTAAAAACGATGGCTATAATTACAAATGTAAAATTATGGTAGCCAATTATTCCAACGGAAAATGGTCATCACCTGATTCTTTAGGTAGCATTATTAATGAAGAAGGAGCAAATACAACAATGCCTAATATTGGGGAACTTGATGGTTTAGAAACCTTATTTTTTGCTTCTGATAGAAAAGGGACTGAAGGAGGTTTAGACATTTGGTATAGTTCCATCAAAAATGGTAATCAATTTTCGAAAGTAAAAACCATTAAATCAATCAATTCTGTTGAAAATGAAGTTACTCCTTGGTGGGATTCAATCAATAAACGCTTGTACTTTTCATCCTCATGGCACAATGGATTTGGAGGTAATGATGTTCTTTATACAAATTACACGAATCAATTTGAAAATCAAATCAACGCAGGATTACCCGTAAATAGTCCTGCAAATGATATTTATTTTTTCAAAAATATAGATACAGCCTATATAACAAGCAATCGAATCGGAGTATATTTCAGTAAAAATCCAACTTGTTGTAGTGATATTTTCGCCGTTCAACCAATTACTAAAAAAGAAATTAAAACAACATTAGAAACAAAAAAAGAAACACTAGCAGAATTAAACAAACGACTTCCTGTTACACTATACTTTCATAACGATGTTCCTGATCCAAAATCCAAAGATACTGTAACCAAAATAAATTATCTAACGAGTTATTTAGCTTACAAAGAAATGCTAGAAACGTATAAAAAAGAATATTCTTCTGGATTAAACAGCATTAAAGCAGAAGAAGCAAAAGAAGATATTGAAAGCTTTTTCATTGAATATGTCGATCAAGGGGTGAAAGATTTAGAACAATTTAGAGATTTATTATATGAAGAATTACAAAAAGGATCTAAACTTAAACTGACGATTAAAGGTTTTGCAAGTCCTTTAGCTAAAACAGATTACAATGTGAATTTAACAAAACGAAGAATAAGTTCATTGGTTAATTATCTTTCTGAATATGAAAATGGAAAATTCCTTCCATACATAAAAGGAACAGCAAGCAATGGTGGAAAAATTGAATTTTCCGAAGTGCCTTTTGGAGAATACACAGCCAACAAACTCACAAGTGATAATCCAAACGATCAAAAAAATTCAATTTATTCTAGATCAGCAGGAATTGAAAGAAAAATAGAAATTTTAAGTGTCAACTACACAGATACTTTTAATTCTTTAGAAAAATTAGAAGAAAAAGCAATTTCCTTATCAACTAAAAAACAACTTATTGATATTGGTAAAATTAAAGAAGGTGAAATCATTGAAAGAATATTTGAGGTTACAAATTCAAGTGATGAAATCATCGAATTCGACACTCCATCAATACCTTGCGATTGCAATAAAGTTGAAATAGAGAAAGTAAAATTACAACCAGGCGAATCCACAAATCTAAAAATGACTTTTGATTCAAAAGGATATACTGGTAAAACAGTAAAATCAGTCTACTTAAAAGTAAAAAATCAAAAAGGAGAATTAAGATTAGTTTTAACATCGGATATTGTTAACTAATTATTATATTGGTATATTATATCCCTTTATAGATTGAAAGTAATATATTACATTTGTGTTTATGAGTGAAAATAACAACGAAACAGTAGCTGTAAAAGCACCAAAAGCAAGATTGAAATTTATCGATATGGCTCGTTCAATCGCTATTCTTTTAATGCTTGAAGGTCACTTTATTGGATGTACTTTAGATAATCAAGAAGTGTATCATAATACAGGCAATGTTGCCTTTACAATATGGAATTTTGTTAGAGGTTTTACAGCTCCTATGTTTTTTACTGTAACAGGAGTTGTATTTGTTTACCTACTTTCTATGAGTAAAGATGTAAGTTATTTCAAAAATAATCGTGTCAAAGCAGGATTCAAAAGATCTCTTGAATTAGTGTTTTGGGGATATATGTTACAAGTCAATTTAATGCATATTGGTTCTTATCTGAAAGGTGATATTTCAGATTGGGTATACGCATTTCACGTTTTACAATGCATCGGTTTTGGAATTTCAGCTTTACTATTAATTTATGGTTTATATAAATTAATTAATAAAGGTTCACTAGCTACTTATTATTTCATTGCAGGAACAATTCTATTTTCATTTTACCCATTCTTCAGACATAGAGAAGATACCAAAGTTTTAATTGAAAAAGTAGCTGTTTTTGCTAAGAAAGAAAGTTCGTCAATAACAATGACTGAATACAATGATATCAAATATTTATTATATCAACTTTCAGATAATGAATTAGATAGACATAATTTACAAGCAGTTAAAACTTTCTTCTATAAAACAAGGTATGCTGATTTACCACAAATCGTTACATTTCATTCACTTGATCGAAAATTATTAAAAGTAGATGTAATTGCTGAAACAGGAAATGGAACATTTTATCCTCTAAAGGCACCTCAATTCCTACAAAATATGTTTCAGGGACCATTTGCTGTTTTCCCAATAGTACCTTGGATGGCTTTTACTTTGTATGGAGGAATGGTAGGGTCGTTGTTAAATAGATACCAAGAACATATCCGTAAAACATGGTTTCCATTGACATTTATTGGTCTAGGATTAGCCTTAAATTTATTTGGTTGGACATTATTTAGTTCAATTGACGCTATCGCTAAATTAACTCATTTCCATGATGATTTGGATTTTGTAAACAATGCTTGGCTATATGGTAGAATAGGGCAGGTATTGATTGTTTTAGGAATTTTAATGTTTATAGAAAAATACTTCCATATCAAAGATTCGCTTTTCCTAAAAGTAGGTCAAAATACGCTTTCAATCTACATAATACACGTAATTATTTTATATGGTGGCTTAATTGGTTTTGGTTTAAAAGATTGGTTTTCTGAAAGATTAACTCCTTTTCAAGCTATTTTAGGTGCGATGACTTTCATAACAACATTTGTAATCTTTATTAAATACATAGAAGTTATAGAAGGAGGAATTGATAAAATTAAAGCTAAAATTTTCAGAAGATCTTAACGTTTTATTGTTGTATCAGCCCTCTCTTGTACTTATAATTTAGAGCTGTAGAAAGAGCTATTATTCACTCCTTGTGAACACTTTTACCCACAAAGTGTTCTCGAATTGTTTAGTTTTTGATGTTTATTTAGCCTCTATTTTAACCGTTAAATATTTAGGTTTAAGAGAAAATAAGAATAAATATTGTTAGCCAAATAACAAATCCAAGTCGTCCGTTATAATTTTTATTTAATATTTCTTGAAAGCTAGTTTGTCCAAAATTAATTAGCCATCTAAATAAACCACTAGAAAGTCTAAACAATGTAAGTAGATTTTTTTTGAAAAACATTCTAAATAATATATCAACTATTATTTCGGCCATTTATTTTTATAATTTGAAACTATAAAATTAAATTAAAATATTCCTTTTTTAGAAGAGTGTTCTAAGTCGAGCAGTTGTGTATAACAAGTATATAATAGAATATTTTAAAAATCTAAAATTCAGTAAATAAACA
Organism: Flavobacteriales bacterium; assembly: GCA_947375085.1. The sequence goes on along the minus strand of CANCEQ010000027.1, from coordinate 15,952 downwards.
GATTAAACTATAAAATCAACCGAAAAACTACATTGATAAATTAAATCTTTTTCTTCGATTTAGAATCTTTTATAGGAATTGATTTTGAAGGCTTTTTGGGCTTTTTAGGAGCTTCAAATGCAACTTTTTTGAATATTATTCTTGTCCCACACAAATCTTCAACTGTAAGCTTTATTGTGTATTTACCAGCTTTAGGATACGCATAAATAACATTTGCTTCAGTAGATGTTTTTCCATTACCAAAATCCCATGTTATTTTGGTAGCATTTGGATAATTCGATTTACATTCTGTTATATATTCAACACCTTTAGATCTAAAATATTTTACAGAAGATGTATTTAGATCAAGATTGTATAACTTATAATTAGGAAGAACTATAGAAGCTGCCGCTTTTTGAATTATTAAAGCATTTTCAGCACTTATCGTTGAAGTTAGAGCACCTTCAGGAGACTCATCAAAAATAGAAGCAAAAAAAGTACACGCAGATAAGTAAGAACCAAGTTTATTAGGATGAGCTTCATCCTCAACATACAAGTTTAAATTAGGATTAGTTTCTCTGACATATTTCCAAACCATACCAACTGGAACAATTGGTATACTAAATTTTTCAGCAACATAACGATACCCACAAATAATACTGTCCTGCATTTTACCATAAGAATTTATCTCTTCTCTTTCGGCAAATCCATTTTTATATCCCCACGTATTATACAATAATAAATTAGTACAAGAATAATTTGTTTTAATTGTATCTAATATTTGACTAAAATAAGGGATAGAAGCTGTATCAATATATTCTTTTGGATGACAAAATTCACGACTAAAAGCTTGTAATACGATATAATCCCATTTTCTACTTTTAATCTTTTCAAACATATCCATTCTAGTAGTATGAACATGAAAAGAAGCTCCAGCTTGTGTGTTTTTTTCTACATGAATAGTTTTACCTTTTGCAATTGCTAACTTATTAAAAATAGATGGCATATCATTCATATGCGTAAAACTATTTCCAATAAATAAAATACTTAAAGAATCAGATTTGGTAATCTTAGTAGTTTGAGCTCTAAAACCAAAACTTAATAATAATAGTATAAGAAATAAAAAACTCTTTATAAATTTCATCTACTCTCAATTATGCATTTTTAATTTTATCAGCTATTTCAAGAAACTCTTCACTTGATAATTTTAATTTTTCTTGTGCAAAATTCATATCAGATAAAGTATTCATTGGAACTAGATGTATGTGTGCATGCGGAACTTCTAGACCAATAACAGTGATTCCAACTTTCTTACAAGGAAAAACAGCTATAATTTTAGATGCCACTTCCTTAGCAAATACAAAAATCGAACCTAAACTATCGTCTGACATATCAAATATATAATCTGTTTCATGTTTAGGAATTACTAGTACATGTCCTTTTCTAATAGGTGTAATATCTAAAAAAGCTAAAAAATGATCATTTTCAGCAACTTTATATGATGGTATTTCACCATTTACAATTTTTGTAAAAATAGAACTCATTCTTAACCTCTTGAAATGTTTAAAATTTCAAATTTCATAATACCATTAGGAGTAGTAATTTCAGCAATTTCACCTTTAGCTTTTCCTAATAATCCTTTACCTATAGGAGAATCCATCGAAATCTTTTTAGCTTTTAAGTCTGCTTCATTTTCAGCAACTAAGGTATATTCCATTTCTGCTCCATTTTGTACATTTTTAATTTGTACTTTAGATAATATGAAAACTTTAGAATTATCAATAACTGATTCATCAATAACACGAGCATTGGCTAAAATAGATTCAAGTTTTGAAATTTTCATTTCTAGCAATCCTTGTGCTTCTTTGGCAGCATCATATTCAGCATTCTCAGAAAGATCACCTTTATCTCTAGCTTCAGCAATTTGACTAGAAATAGAAGGACGCTCTATCGTTTTCATCTCGTGTAATTCTTTCTTTAAACGAATTAAACCTTCCTCAGTATAATATGTTATTTGTTGCGACATTGTATTTTTTTTAAGACTATTTATAACCAAAACAAGAGAGCCCAATGAGCTCTCTTGTTAAGACAAATATATTATTTATTTTTATTTTAAACTAATAGTTGCACCAATTGTATGAATTACACCAAATACACCTGCAAAACGTGCACAATATTCAATACCTAAAGCATGTTTATTTTTTCCAACTAAAGCATCAACAGAAAAACCAGCCGTTGGTCCAACTAATGCATTTGATCTATTTGATGAAGAAAAAATATTTTTCTCATAAACATAACCAGCTCTTAAATTGAAAGCTACTTTTTCTTGTGTTAAACCATAGTCTAAACCTAATCGAAATTGATCATAAGAAAATGAATTTGCTGTATATCCAAAAGCAGTTGTTAACTTTTGTTTTTCATCAAAGATAAAATCATAAGAACCACCAATATTTAATAAAGCTGGTAATTCAAACTCTTGTGAACGTTCATTTAAGGTTGCAATTTGACCAGTTGAATTATAAGAAGCTTGTTGACTCAAACCATCACCTTTAAATTTCATTGTTGGACCAACATTTTTCAATGCAATACCAAACTTAATATGATCTTTTTCACCAGTAACATATTTAATACCTACATCCATTCCAAGTCCAGTAGATTTCATGTTAGTCATACTCTCTGATATAACTTTGAAATTAATTCCAGCATGAATTGAACTTGAAAAAGATTTAGCATATCCTACATTAAATACATTAATTCTTGGGGAAAAATTACCAATTTTTCCTTCTGGATTTGCAACTGTTGTAACAGCTATATCTCCAAAATTCATAGCTTGAATACTTACTGAAAAAGCACTACTTTCAGACACACGTTGAGCTAAACCTGCACTACTAAAAGAAATGCCAGCATTACCCATCCAATTACTTGAATTAAATTTAAGTTGTGTTTTTTCAACAAAAGCTAATCCTGCAATATTTGTGAAAGAAGCTTCCAAACCAGTTGCACTTGCTATTCCTGCATCACCCATTGAAGCGCCTCTTGACCAAGGATTAATCAAAAGTTCAGTAGCACCAGCAGTACCAACACGATCTTCATTTCCTGCATTTACAACAGAACTACCCAAAAGAGCTCCGAATAAAATGACTTTTTTTATAGATACCATTGAATTTCTCATTCTAATTTCTATTTCTTTTTATTAAAGACTTTGTAAATCAACTTGTCTCATTCCTCCAAAGAATTTTATAACTCTTTCTCCAACACCAGGAACCTCTACATGTATTAAATAAACACCACCAGCAACTGCTATTCCTTTGAAATTATTTAAATCCCAATCTTGATAAGTTGCAGTATTGTCCTTCTTAAACGATCTAACTAATTTTCCATTTACAGTATAAATAGAGATCGTACATTTTTCAGGTAAATTTGTGATTTTAACCCTTGTGTCTAGACGTCCTGTTTCATATTCAGAATAAGAGTAATATGGATTAGGTACAACATTTATAGTCTCAAGAACCTCAGCTAATTTTGAAGAACTATTTGTTCTAGTTGAAATATCACTAGTTGACCAAGAATACATTGGTTTACCACTGTTTTTATTAGTTGCAACAAAGTTTTTATATTCTTTATTTACTCTCAATTTAATTCTAACATCAGTTGATAAAAATGATTTACCAGTTGTTAAAATGGTATTAGCTACCCAAGTTAATGAAGAATATAAATTTTTCTTAGCATTTCCATCACCACCTTGAGCAAGCTTGATTAAATCATAAAGTGGATTTGAAGCTTCGCTATAAGAAGGTAAATCATAAGCACCCGCATCTTTATTTATAGAGTTTTGTTTATAACTATAAACATATATAGGTTGTAAACCTCCTAATATTGGATTACCATTTTGATCATACATTCTATCAGTTGGGTTCCAAATCATATCAGCTCCATTATCAACTTGTAAAAATGAATTTTCACCAAAAGCCATGTACAAACGTGCTCCAGACTCTAAATCAATCGCATAACCTGGGAACCATCCCATACCTGTAGTTCCAGAATTATCAGCTAATCCATCTTTTCCAACACTTGGACTTTTTCTTAAATCACCAGATGCAGCTGCACCAACAGATAAATTAACATCTCTTCCTAATTCAAATACAGGACATCTTGTCCATTTAGATTTATCTGATGTAATTACAATATCAACACTAGGACTATAAGCAATGTGAGAAGCATTTCTTGTTCCAAAAGTATTACTTCCACCAGAAGTAACACCATAATAAGCTAATGGCATATAATCACACTGATAACCTACAATTCTTTGAGGTGCAATACCACCATCCATAATTTTAGAATATAATTTGTCAGGATCTATACCAACTTCATCATTGTAACATATTGGTGCATTATATTGAGGGTTACCTGTCGCAACTGATTCAGCTGAAGTACCTAATCTAATCCAGTTGAAAGGAGTATATGAATCTTGATCAGTAATAAATGATAACCATCTTTGAGATGAATCAGCAAAACTAATAGAAGAACTAATTGGTTCAGTAAATTTATTTCCAGAATAAGTTTTATATTTTGTTTGATTAAGCTGAACAGATATACCCCATTGTGGTATAACTTGTTCATTATCTTGTGAAATATTTACTTGAGATGATTTTGAATCAAGTAAAGTTCCACCTTCTTTATCGTATCTATTTATCGTCCAACTAGCAGTATCAGCAGCATTAGAAGTTGAAGCTCCATAGTTATTAAACAAACATTCAAAATAACCATCAGCTAAATTTAATGGGTCAACTACTTTAATATTGATAGGTCCTTGTCCATATTCATATTCAGGCTTATCTAAATATCCTGAAGCAACAATTTTATCCTCAGAATCTTTTGTAAGAACTAAATTTCTATTTCCATTTCCGTAACCATCTACTCTCGTAATTCTTGGAGAAGTACCATATTCAACCATTTGCTCAGTACCTCCAGCTTCAGCAGAAGGATTATGAGGAATAGCTTCAACTGATTTAATAGAAGAACCGTCAAATCCTAACCTTGAAGAAACATAAGGTTTTTTCTGACCATCTAACAATGTTGGGTCAGCAGGATTATATTGTTTAAAATTATTATAAGCATAAGCAATGGCAACATAGTGATATGTTTTATTATTAACCAATGTTCTAGTACCTAAAGCAAAGAAATCATCTGTAATTTTAAATGTATGCTTTATACCTTTGTCTTCACCTTTAACTTTCTCAACAGGAATTGAAAAACCTAAAGCCTCATCATACTCAAAATTAACCAATTTTGTTATTCCATTTTTAACATCACATTGAGCAACTAATTGAGCCTTAGTTGGATCATGAATATCAGCAACAGATGCAGCAGAATTTACTAATTGATAAATTTGATAACCTTCAAACTTAAAATATTTATTCGCTTCTGGTTCTGTTTCAGGAATATTAATTTCGTCTTTCTCTTTATATTTTTCTAAATAGTTATTATGACTAGTTCCAGGATTATCTAACATCAAAACTAACTCATTATCTAATTCTTGAATAGTCAATTTAGGAGCCATCGGTGGATCGAAAATTTTAAAACATACATTAAATAATGCTTGAGCTTTCGTATCAGCACGTTTCATTGCTCTTACTGAAGAAAACAAATCTCCATCAAATCCTCTTCCATAAACAATACCTACAGTAATATTATTTACAGCTCCTGGTTTTAAAGTAAAAGGACCAGCAGATTGAACAAAACGTCTATCTTTAGGAGAATTACCCGCTGTTTGTTCAGTCCAATTGTCATTTAAAATTTGTCCTTCTGTAGCCCATCCAAGTGGATCAGAATCTCCTGGGAACATGTATGTAGATAAAGTTGTTGTTGCACCACCACCAGTACCATTACCTAATCCACCATAAGTTAAATCTGAACCATTAGCCCATTTACCTTTCATGAAATTGTAATGCTGAACAGCTCCAATAGGATCAGAGTATGGATAAACCGAACCTTGACCAGTGAAATAAGTAAATCGAGTCATACCAAAACGCTCATTATCTTTTATACTATCACCATATCCAATACCAATACCGCTATAAACAATACCACCATCACTTAAAGCATCACTCAATGGAGTTGCTGAATACTTAATAAAAGGTTTAACTTTAGCTATTGTTCCTGCTGCATTAGTAGCCGTAGGAAGGGAATACATACCATTATCTTTGTTATCTGGATCCCTGTAAGGTCCTTCAAAGAAGTCAACACCAATAGCTGGAGGATTTACTCCATAACCAATTTGTAAGTTGGTCTCATCGTCAGCATCACCATTGTATACATAACCTAAACCTCTTGATACATCACACCCTGTGTAATCATCTTGTGGGTTACCTAAATCGGCATCTAAATACTGTGAAAAATAAGTGTCTTTTAATTCTTGAGTTCCTCTATTGATTAATTCATAATTATAGAATGTCATTCGATTAATTTCATCATCAGTAGCAAATGCAAAAGCTTGCGCTCTAATTTCCATACCAATTGGATCACCATTCGTTTCACTATGGATATTACCTTTGTCATTAAATACCCACCAATATGTTTTATCACCATATAATGATACACGACGATCAACACCACATTCAGCATCATTTCTACCCAAAATATCATCATACCAAGGGTAATCTCCATATAACAATGGATTATATTCACCATCATTATTATTATCATAAAAAGGAGCTAAATAATGATCTTGTTGTAAACCAATATCACCATGAGCTGGCCAATTTTCAATTCTATTTAAAACATCATTAGATGGCTTTTCAACTGGTTCAGTTGAAACAGGTTGTCCTGGTTTTGGATGCTCTGATTCCCACCAAGTACTAAAAGCAATTACTTCAGCTTTTGCAATAACAAAAAATTTATCGTAAGCAAGACATTGATCAGGAGTGATCGATGCAGCACCAAAATCTTTCGTTACTCCATCACCTTGAGGAGACTTAAAATCATATTTATAGTTCCCCGAACCAGGTGTAACAGTTAAAGGACCTGACCAAAAATCATTACCTTTTCTATATTGTAAAGCGGCTAATTTTAATTGACCATTAACATCTGTTCCACCCATCCAAAGTGAACCTGCGAAAATTGCAAAATGTTTCACTTGCCCAGGACCAGACTTAGGAATCTCATATGCTGCAATGTTTGCTTGTCTATTTTGGAACATATTTCCTCCATTTTCAATCCATGCTTTAACATCATTAAATTCCAAATATAAACCCTGTGTAGTTGGCTTACACCCAGCAGCCTTTTCTTGACCAACAGAATTAACTGAAGGCATTTGGCTTTTGTCTTTGTAATAAGATAAGGCACTATTCGACCAAACTGCCGATAACCCTAAAACAATTGCTATTACTTGCTTTTTCATAATTATTTATTTTCTTATTATGAATTAAAAATCAAACTTAACCCCTAAACGAATTTGTCTTGGAGAACTAATATTATTATACGCGTTTTGAATTTTCATAGTATAATAATCTCTAAATGATTGTTCATCCAACTGATTTTGAATTGAATTTTGACTAGCTGCAGCAGCTAAATAACCATCATCATTCCAGTTTCCTGTTGCTCTATAAACATTGATACGATTAAACTGATTCAATAAATTAGTTACACGAATATAAACATTTAAGAAAGTTGCTTTTTTCTTATTTTCCTCTTTACCGATCATCAAATTAAATGTTTTATCTAACTGTAAATCCATTTTATAATTCCAAGGTAATCGAGAACCATTAGTAGTACCACTTAAACCTGAGCTATTTGGACTAATGTACCCTTCATTTGTAATAAATGTTTGAGAAGAATATGGCGAACCAGAATAAATATTAGATACTAAATTTAATCCTGTATTTTCTAACACATTAAAACCTTTAATAACTGGTCCATTGTAATCTTTTCCTTCACCATATCTATAATCCATAGTGACAGCAAAAGCATGTCTTGTATCAAAACTATAAGGGAAAATTGCTCTTAAATTTGGATATCCAGCATTAATTAACCCAGTTAAAACTTGATCTCCTGAATTTTCGTCAGAACCAGTACCATTTGCAAACTGAAGTGTATATGCTACAGTCATTCTTATGTTACCTGTTCTTCTTAAATCGTATGAAATTGTTGTCCCTTTAACTGTTCCAAAATCTCTATTTCCATATGTTTTATACGTAGTAGGATAAGCATCTAAAACATTAATTAACTGAACATTATTTCTTTGTTCACGATAAAATGCAGATAATTTCACAGATGAAGTTTTTGATAAAACTTGTTGAAAACCTACTTCATAATCAATTGTTGTTTCAGGTTTTAAATTTGGATTATCAATTACTGCACTTCTTGAACCCATGAATTGATAATTAAATGGATCAAAACGTGCATAACTTGTAGGTCTTTTTGTTAAGATATCATAGTGAGCAAAGAATGATGCTTCATCAGAAATAGGGAAAGAGAAAGCGATACGTGGCATCACATTTATTTGTGGCTTATAACTTTCAAAAGCAGAAGCTTTCGGAGTTGTTTGATTTGGATCAACTAAATATGGTGCGATTCCACTAGGTCCCTCTACTAATTTTGGTGTTGAAACTTCAGCCCCTGAAGCATTGTACCAAGTTGTCCCTTTTCTATATCCAGTAATTGCAGTTGGATTATGAACATCATTTACATATACTGTATAATCATCACCCATTGATGATGGAATAGCTGATATCCATGATTTAGTAGCATCATTTACTAATATTTGTTTTGCTTCTGCAACAGTATGTGCTTCATAAGTTAAATATGGATCTTTTAAAACTGGTTGATTTGCGTTAAAAACGTCAACACGAACTCCAATATTAAATACTAAATCATTGAAAGCAAATTTATCCATTATATATCCTGACATATATACTGGTTGAAAAGCTCCTACAAAACGTTTATAATTTCCATTAGCATCAAATTCATTGAAATATTTATTAATATCAGTATTTCCTCTTACTTTTTTTCCTGTAGGATCATATCCCCAATAAGAAACATAAGAATTACCTGAATTTAACAATTCATCTGCTGAGAACATATCTAATGTGAAAGTTGATGGATCATATCTATCAATGTCAATAAAATCAGTTCCTCCAGGATTTAAACCTAATTTTTTACGTAAATTATAATCAAAAAATGATTGTTGATCACCAACTATTTTACCATCACTATCAGTTGCTTGTTGTCCACCATACACACCATTATGAGTTGAAGCATATCCAGAATTCAATCTGTCATAAGTAATAACCTTATAGTTACCACTATCTGCAATATGAGCTGCATTGGTATTTAACTCCTGAATATGCGAATTAGCTAATTGACGTGCGGTAATCCAAATACCAATTGGACCATTAGACCCACCACCTGTTGTTGTACCAGATCTCCATCCTCTATCTACACGTTGCTCATATTCAAATCCTAATGTTAAAGAGTGATCTCCAATATTTACAGACCCAGATCCAGAGAAACGGAATTGAGAATTTTGAGTTTTTTGAAATGAATTAAAAGGAGTTCCAATATTTGACCAAATATCATACACTGTATTTGGTTGATACCCATTTACAATTGCATTTCCTTGAGTTATTTGATTTAAACTTTCGTAATGTCCAGCTGGTTGATTACTATATAAATTATAATATTGAGTAGTAATTGCAGCTAACGTAGCGTTTGTTTGAGAAGGAGTAAAATCAACTCTCAATGGGTTTGGCACAGCTGTCTGAACATATGTGTTGTCATTTTCTAATTTAAAAGAGTTTTGAGTTAAACCTCTAGTAGTTGTAAAATTACCCACGTGACCGTAATCAAAAATACTGAATTTATGGTTTGGATCGTAAGAATTATAATTCGTTTGACCGTAATCTACCATTAAAGTATAAAATGCACTTTTAATTTTAGAACTTGATCCTTCTTTATCATTTGTAAAACGTTGTGTTAAACGTCCAAAAACTCTCCAATCTAGAGTAGTACTCATTCCAAAATTTGTGAAATTCAATAATGAGTTTTGTCTTGAATAAATATTTCCCGTTTTGTAGTTCATCGAACCTCCAAAAGATAAATTCACAGATGGACCTGTTTTAACATCTATTTTTGCTTGTCCTGATACTTCAGTAGAACGTGCATTCATTCTCCAAGGAGTAGATTCAAAATCAGATGCTCTTAAAAAATTTGCATTACTATAAGTACCATTTCCTGAAGCAGCTGGACGAAGTGGATTTGATATCAACTCATCTCTAACATCTTTTTTAATTCTGTAAGTTCCACCTTGAACTGGTCTATTATCTAATTGATCTGTAATATTTGCAGAAATCAAAAATCCTAATAATGGTTTTGTTTTTTTACCGTTTTCATCTTTTTGCATTAACAATGGACCTGAAAACATTCCTTCAGCAAGATTATATCCAAATTTATCCAATCCGTATACTTTACCATCATATCCATTTGCATCCTTACCCTTAATATATATCCCAGAAGAAACTCCCTCAACACTTCCGAAATATTTAGCAGATGGTCCTCTTGTCGTAATAGAGATAACACCTCCTGTAATATCACCGTAATTTGCTGGTAATCCCCCAACAATTACAGAAACCTCTTCAATAGCTGATTTTGGTAAATTCGATGACCCTCTTACCTTAATACCATCAATATAAAAATAAGAAGCATCAGAACGTCCACCACGAACACTCATCTCACCTTCTTCATTTTTATTAACCCCCCCAACAGTACCTGCAACATCAGAAGCAGAACGAACAGCCATATGAGCTATATCTTCTCTTGCTACAGTACCTCCAGAAGCACCACCATCTTTATTAATAAGTGGTATTTTATAAGCGATTACAGTTACCTCTTCAATCTCACTTGTTTTTTTACCTAATGCTATATCATCAAGAAAACGAATTTGATTCGAAGAAACCACAACACCCGTCAAAAGATATGGTTGATATTGTTCTGCCTCATTTCTAACTTCAACTTCATACGTTCCAACCTCAATTGAGTTAATTTGGAATTTTCCATCAAAATCTGTGTTAGCATTTCCTTTTATACTCCCGTCTTTTTTCAAAACGACACGAGAAAAAGGAATTGGCTCCTTCGTTTCAACGTCAGTTACGGTTCCTTTTATAGTTCCCAAACCACCTTGGCTGTAACCATAAACAGCTGTCGCTAAGACGCTTAAAATTAATAAAGTAATTTTTTGTATCATAAGTACAGTTTATTTATTAAACTATTATTTGCTTGAAAGACGGTAAATATAGATAAAATCCATTTCATAGTACACATTCATTTCAAATTAATTTTAACTTTCATTAACAAAGATAGTCTATTCTCTTAACTATTAATTAACATTTGACCAGTATTTCTTAAAGTGTATATTTGAATGTTTAAAGTGTAAAAAATTATAATCTTAAAATTTACTTTACCTAAAAAGCGAAATAAAAGAAGAAAGTTCATTTTCAATAATGTTTTACTATTTTTACATTTTCAACAATAAATAATGAAGATTTTTAACGGTTTTGAAGAAATTACGCCCATCAAAAATGCAGTCCTAACTATAGGGACTTTTGATGGAGTACATATTGGTCATCAAAAAATACTTCAACAGTTAAATGAGGAAGCATATAAAATTGATGGTGAAACTGTTTTATTTACGTTCTATCCTCATCCTAGAATGGTTTTAAACCCTACAAATCATGGGTTAAAATTAATTCAAACCCAAAATGAGAAAATTCAGAAACTACAAAAACAAGGATTACAAAATTTAATTGTCCAACCATTCACGGCTGAATTTTCAAATTTATCTGCTAAAGATTTTGTTGAGAAATTTTTAATTGGAAAACTCAACGTGAAAAAATTAGTAATTGGTCATGATCATCAGTTTGGAAAAAACAGAGAGGGTACTTTGGAATTTCTAATCGAAATGGCTAATAAATTTAATTTCGAAGTCATTGAAATACCTGCTCAAGAAATTAATGAAGTAAATATAAGTTCTACAAGAATTCGTAAATCGATACAATCTGGAGATTTTGAAGTTGCAAATAGCTATCTAGGAGATCCTTTCGAATTAAATGGAGTCGTAGTTAAAGGTAATCAATTAGGAAGAACCATAGGTTTCCCAACTGCAAACATTGAATTGAATAGTGATATAAAAATCATTCCTAAAAATGGAGTTTATGCAGTAGAAATTGAACTTTCTGACTTTACCTATTATATAGGTATGATGAATATAGGAATTCGACCTACTTTAAACCAGGAATTAAAAGAAACAATAGAAGTAAATATTTTTGATTTCAACGAAATGATTTATTCAACTGAAATCAAAGTGAAAATTTTTACAAGAATTCGTGATGAACATAAATTTGATTCGATCGAACAACTTAAAGAACAATTATCTAAAGATGAAAAAACTTGTCGCAGTTATTTTAGCACTTCTCGTATTTAATAACCTTAATTCACAAACGAATTACAAAACTTACACTTGGGAACAAGCGAAAAATTTAAGTCCTGATTCAGTATTTTCAATTTCGTTTGAAAAACAAAAGTTGAAATCAATTCCTACTGAATTGTATAATTTCATTTATTTAAAAAAATTAGACCTAAGCAAGAATCGATTGGATAATCTCCCAAATGAACTATCTCGACTATCTCAACTAGAAATTCTAGATATTGGTAAAAATAATTTCACCATTTTTCCTGAAGTTATTTGTGAATTAAACAGTTTAAAAGTATTGAGTTTAAATCGAAATGAGATCAATGAGATTCCTAATTCAATTGAAAAATTAAACAAATTAGAGAAAGTAGATTTATGGGAGACACCTTTAGTTAAATTTCCCGATGCATTTGTAGCAATGAAAAACTTAAAATACATAGACGCAAGAGGAGTCTCACATGGAGTCAAATACCAAAAATATTGGACTGAAAGTTTGAGCTGGATAAAAATAGAATTTGACGCACCTTGTAATTGTGCTAATTAATTTAATAAGTTTTATTTACTAAATAAAACTATAAATTCTTGTTGTCCATCTTTACCTGCAATTGGTGAATTTATCTCATCAATAAATTTTAAATTATTTGTTTCACCTATTTTCTTTAAAGAATCGAACATTTCAGGAAAACCAAGCGTATTTCTCACAGTTCCGTTATTTTTTAAATGCTCCTTCCCCACTTCTAAGTGAGGTTTTATAACAGCTAATACAAATCCTCCCGATTTAATAAAAGGATGAATAAAAGGTAAAATTTTATCCATCGATAAATTTGGTTCATCAATTACGCATCCCTCTATTTCGTCAGTAACATTATTAAACGTAAGCTCTCTTAAATAAGTTCCCGAAAAATCAACAATTCGATCGTCGCCTTTATAAATTGAAATTGTGGAATCTTTAATAGGATTTAAAGCGTATACTTTTTTAGCGTTGTTTTTTAAAAGCACTTCAGTGAAAGCTCCATTCAAAATACCAACATCTAGAAAATTTCCGTTTTCAATCTTTAAATTCCATTTTGAAATCGCTTCTACTAATTTCATTGAATCTATAGAAACCCAAGGAAAATCTTCTGAAATTATATCTATTTTACAATCAATAGGGAATTTTTTACCAGGTTTTGTTACTAATTTTCCAAAAACTTTAACACCAATATCTTGGATTAATTTCTCTGCTTTTACTCTAGTTTCAACTAAATTACGTTGAACTAATATTTTATCTAATCTTTCTTCCATGATTTTACAAAGATAGCTTTTTAAGAGTGAAACGGAGTTGTAAAAATATCATTACTTTTGTTCTATTAAATATATTCAAGTGAAAACAGTTTACATTACACGAAGAGAAAGTTTTAATGCAGCTCATAAATTATGGAATGAGGATTGGTCAAAAGAAAAAAACATGGAAGTTTTTGGAAAATGCAGTAATCATAATTGGCATGGTCATAATTTCACTTTATATGTTACTGTGAAAGGTATTCCTAATCCGGATACTGGATTTGTAATTAATCTTAAAGATTTAAGTGAAATAATTAAAAGAGAAGTAATAGAACCCTTGGATCATAAGAATTTAAATTTAGACGTTCCTTTTTTAAAAGGCCTTTTAGCTTCAACTGAAAACGTAGTAATTAAAATCTGGGAACAAATTGAGAAACCAATAGTTGAAGCAGGCGGTGCATTAGCTAAAATTAAATTAGTTGAAACTGAAAATAATTACGTAGAATATTACGGTGGAAAAGAACCTTTTTAATTCAATTCCGTAATACTAAATATATAAATACTTTATACGTTGAAAAAACACGAACCAAACGAAGAAATAACAAATAATATTTCTTCTCATTATCAAGATATACTTAAAAACATTGGAGAAGATCCTACTCGAGAAGGTTTGTTAAAAACACCTGAGAGAGTTGCAAAGGCTCTTCAGTTTTTGACGCATGGGTATGATTTGAATCCAGATGAAATTTTAAAATCAGCCCTTTTCAAAGAAGAATATTCTGAAATGGTGATAGTGAAAGATATTGAAGTTTATTCAATGTGTGAACATCATATGCTTCCATTTTTCGGAAAAGCACATATCGCGTATATCCCTAACGGAACAATTGTTGGTTTAAGTAAAATACCTAGAGTTGTTGATGCTTACGCAAGAAGATTACAGGTTCAAGAACGTTTGACAATTGAAATCCGTGATTGTATTCAACGAACATTAAAACCAAAAGGAGTAGCTGTTGTAATCGAATGCTGTCATATGTGCATGGCGATGAGAGGTGTTCAAAAACAAAATTCTTCTACAACATCTAGTGCTTTTACAGGTTTATTTCTAAAAAACGATGCGACAAGAAAAGAATTTATAAATTTGATACAATCTAAATTACATTAATTTTTAAAACGTATAAAAATGAGCGAAATTATTGATCAACAAGGTAGTTACACGAAAGAAATCTCAAGAGAATTCTTCAAAAATGTTTATAGCTATATGTTTGGCGCATTGGCTATTTCTGGTGTCTTGGCTTATTACTGTGGTAATGAAGTATTTTATAATGAATATTTTGCATCACCAAATGGTGGGGTTTCAATTTTATTTTGGATAGTTTTACTTGCTCCTCTAGGATTAAGTTTTTTAATTCAAGGTGGATTACAAAAATTTTCATTTGGTACATTATTATTTCTCTTTATCCTATTTTCAGCTTTAATGGGAATGAGCTTGAGCGTTATTTTACTTAGATACTCAACATCAACTCTAGCATCCACATTTTTCATAACAGCTGGTGCATTCGCAAGTATGGCAATATTAGGTTATACGACCAAAACTGACCTTTCAAAAATGGGAAGCATGCTATATATGGCACTTTTTGGACTTATCATCGCATCAATTGTTCAAATATTTATAGGTGGGGGTGCATTGAATTTTATAATTGGTATACTAGGTGTCTTTATATTCACTGGATTAACTGCTTATCATATGCAAAGCTTAAAAGAAATAGCAGTAGACTCTAGAATTGATACTATTAGTAGACAAAAGTTAGCACTAATGGGAGGTTTACAACTATATTTATTATTTGTTAATCTTTTCCTTTCTCTTTTAAGACTAGTTGGTGGTAACAGAGATTAATAAAAATATAATTTAACAAAAAAGCAGGTATTGAATTTCATTACCTGCTTTTTTTATGATTGAAAAATCAAAAATTATAAACTTGCTTCTTTAAAAGATTGATTGATTTGTTCTATATAATTCAAAATCTTTTCTTTACCTAAACCTGATTCACTTGAAGTAGTAAAAACAGGAGGGATTTCATCCCAATGCTTTAACATCTCTTTCTTGTATTTTGCCATATTCTTACCTAATACCGAACTTGAAACCTTGTCTAATTTAGTGAAAACAATACAAAATGGAATTTGTTTTGATCCACACCAATTCATAAATTCTACATCAATTAATTGTGGTTCAAGACGACAATCAATTAA
>CANCEQ010000026.1 GCA_947375085.1 Flavobacteriales bacterium | reverse complement strand
AAATGATAAAAATAAATTTAAAATTACTTAATAATTTGTTTATTAAGTACCTTATTATTGTTTTTAAGAGTCAGTATATATGATCCTGTAGATAAAGCATCTACATTCAATTTAATTAATTTATCATTGAATTTTCTACTTAAAACTGTCTTTCCTGAAATATCAGTAATGATAACTTCTGAACTCTCATTATTATCTAACGAAATTTCGATAAAATCACTAAACGGATTCGGATAAATTAGCGTATTTGTTTGCTTAATTTGTTCTATCCCAGCAGATGATGAATTATAATAGAATTGGTCATAAGATGTTAAATAATGTCCCACTGATTTTGTTGGACAATATAATTGAAGTGAAACCATATAAACACCTGCACTTGAACCAAGTGAATAAGTATCAATTATATTATAATTAGTTGAACCACATTTAACAAGCCAATTTACTGAAACCTTATTGTTTGGTAAAATACTAAAGCTCGAAATTGATACAGAAGTAATTTTAGTATAATCTATAATACAATTTGAAATAGGAGAATTATAAACACTATCTATTATTAAAGAATCAGTGAAATTAGTCGTTTTAGTTGTAAATGTTGGAGATGAAATTATAAAATCAAAATATAAAGAATAACCATTGGCATCAGAAATAGCAACGGAATGCAATCCTTCACATAGATTAAATGATGAAGCTAATTTAGAACCATCTGAATATTGATATTTGAAAGGTCCTGTTCCTCCGTTTAAAACAACTGTTGCACTTCCATCACAATTTCCAGATAATGATACTCCTTTCGGAATTACATAACCTGAAAAAACTTTTGGTCCATTAACGTGAAATCCTTTTTCCAACTGTAAATAACCATCTATGTTATTATACACTGAAAAAGTATAATCTCCTGTATATATATTATTCGGAACACTAATATTTGCTATTAATGTCGTAGGACTTAGAGCAGTTACAGAATTAACAATTGTAGTTCCACTTCCTTGTGAAAATCCAAAATCAAAATTCACTGTTGTTCCACTTCCTTGATTAAAATGGGTATTTGCTCCTGTAATAGTAACATCTAACGTTTGACCACTATTAGCAGAAACTGGCGAAATAGAATTTAATGAAGCTGGAATGTTACCATCTACATGAAAACCTTTGTCTTTTTGTAAATATCCATCAATAGTATTGTAAACTGAAAAAGTATAATCTCCAGTATAAGTGTTATTTGGAACGGTTATGTTAGCAACCAAACTAGTAGCACTTGTAGCATATACTGAGTTCACCACTGTTGTTCCACTTCCTTGTGAAAATCCAAAATCAAAATCTACTGTCGTTCCACTTCCTTGATTAAAATGGGTATTTGCTCCAGTAATAGTAACATCTAAAGTTTGTCCATTTTTAGCAGAAATTGGCGAAATAGAATTTAAAGTCGGAGGTGTAATCCCATTAACTCGAAAACCTTTATTTAATTCAATATAACCGTCTAAATAACTATAGACAGAAACTGTATAATCTCCAGTATAAGTGTTATTTGGAATACTAATATTTGCAACCAAGCTTGTAGCACTTGTAGCATATACTGAGTTCACCACTGTTGTTCCACTTCCTTGTGAAAATCCAAAATCAAAATTCACTGTTGTCCCACTTCCTTGATTAAAATGTGTATTCGCTCCAGTAATAGTTACATCTAATGTTTGACCATTATTTGCAGAAATAGGAGAAACTGAATTTAATTTCGGAGGAGTTAATCCATTTACATGAAATGCATTTTTAATTTCCATTGAGCCATCTATATCGTCATAAACAGCAATAGAATAATCTCCCGTGTAGGTATTATTTGGAATACTAATATTTGCTACCAAACTTGTAGCACTTGTAGCATAAACTGAGTTCACTACTGTAGTTGAGCTTCCTTGTGAAAATCCAAAATCAAAATAAACATTCGTTCCACTACCTTGATTAAAATGGGTATTCGCTCCTGTAATTGTTACGTCTAAAGTTTGACCATTATTTGCAGAAGTTGGTATAACGGTATTCAATGTTGGAGGAGTTAAACCATTCACATGAAATGCATTATTAATCTCCAGATAACCATCTTCATAATCATAAACTGTAACTGAATAGTCACCTGTATATGTATTATTTGGAATGGTAATATTAGCAACAATACTACTAGGACTAGTTACATAAATAGCATTAACAATGGATGTTGAACTTCCTTGAGAAAACCCAAAGTTAAAATACACATTTGTTCCACTACCTTGTTTAAAGTGCGTATTAACTCCCGTGATAGTTACGTTTAAATTTTGCCCCAAAAAACCTTTATTAGGCGTTACTGAAACTAATTTTTGTGAAAAAGATAAAAAAGGCAAAAATGCCAATAAAAACAATAGTAATGATTTTCTCATAAATGGAATGAATTAGTTAATTAGTTAATTAGTTAATTAGTTAAATCAAGATCAAAGGTAATTAATTTTTACTGGTTATCAAAAAATAAAACAAAATGTGTTTTTATAATTCTATTTTCACTTTTCTAAAAGAAATTAATTCTAAAGTTACAGCTTAACATATTACTTATCAGGTTTATAATTAGAAAATTTAAATTATATATTAAAAGACTTATTTAAATATTTTTTAAAAGGCATTAAGAATGACTTAGACTCAAAATAAATACGTAATAAGTTCGTATTATCTGATTTTAATTGATTCAATGAATTTATAAAATTGACATTTTTGGTATTCTGAATCATTTGATCAATTTGAGATTGTAAGATTACAGGTAAAAAAATAGCGTATTTTTCATCTGAACAATTAACAGAACATTTATCAATAGTTTGAAAGGATAGTTCAAATTTTTTAGAATTAAAATAAACTGCTGATAGATTTAATAAAACTTCTTCAAAATTGGGAGAAATATCAATTGCCTTTTTATAATATAATTCAGCTAAAAAATGATTATTCAATTTTTCATAACAACTTCCTAAATTATTTAAGACATGAATATTATAAGGATGTACTTTAAGTGCTTTTTGAAAGAACAATTTTGATTCATTTATATTTCCTAATGAAAAAATAGCAACTCCTGTATACCAACTTAGAGGAATTGTCATTGGTGTAATTTGGTAATAATAATTTGTTGCTTGATTTACCTCTTCAATTAATAAGTTCCAATCACTACTTTTATGAGCTTCAAATAATTTTTGTGAATGAAATTCACCTGAATAACGATTAGATGTAACCACATTCTCACCTATAAACAAAATAAATATCGAAATAAATAAAATTAAAACTTGACTTTTTGCACGTATATTAGATACTCTGAAATTCAAATAATATTCACCAAGTACAATTGAAAAAAAAGTAAAAAGCAAAATTTGGTGCTCAATTCGTTCTAAAGGAAAATCTGAAAAAGCAATAAAAATATAACCTATAATTCCTGAAAAAATAAGAATATATAGTCCTTTTTTTGTTTCATTCGACTTATAAATCAAACGGTATAATGAAAAAAGGATTATAATAAATAGTAAAATATAAGCTACAAAACCAAACATTCCTACCTCACTAAAAACCCATAAAAAATCATTATGTGGTCTTTGATAGGTTGTCATTCCTGTTGTCACATCTACCCCTTCAAATTGATCTAATCCATATTTAGGAAAATTAATTTGCCAGTTTCCTGCTCCTACACCGAAAACAAAATGTTCTTTGATCATTTCTGTTGAATTCCCCCATAATAAAATACGAGTTTTCATAGTATTGGAACTAAATAAATTAGGCAATTTATCTTTATTTTGAAAACTAACAATGGTCAAAATAAAGACTATTCCACAAATGAAAAACCCAATAAATCTTAACTTAATTTTACTTATTTCATTGAACTTTGAAGTCGCAAATAAAATTATTGCTACAATGAAAAATAAAAGAAGAGCAATTATAACTGCTTTAGTTTGTAAAAGCCAAAATAAGAGCAATGTAACAATCAAAATAATTGACGAAACTATTTTCCATACTTTTGAAAAACGAGTAGAATAAATTAAAAATGGAATAACCAAAAACAAAATAGATGATACTAAATTTTTATTAGCACTCGTTGATTTGATTTGATTGACATGTTTAAAAAATTCGTCCTCCAAATTATAAATTCGAAAGCATTGAAACAAAGCAATAATTAGAATAATTAAGGAAAATCCAATTATTGATTTAATCAATGAATTTATAGTTAATTGTTTTTGAATAATCAAAAAAGTGGTCAAAACTAAAAACCCACCTTCAAGAATCACTTTTGAAAAAGTATAAATACTCTCTGAAATAACAATCGCTTGACTGAATGAAAGTAAAATAAAAAGTAAAAACAAAAAAAATGAAATAAAAAATGGCAATTTTATAAATGAAAAATCACTTACTATCTTTTTTATTGATATCTGATAACAGATAATCAAACCTATGATAAATACAAAAGTGCTGAGATAAATCTGCCTAGGTATAAGAACAGGATCTACTAATTTATCTGAATAAATTAATGGTAGAAGCAGGAAAAAATAAAAATAAATTTTTTCAAATACCGTTTGTTTTATACTAGTATTAGGTAATAAAGCTGTTTTATTAATTTCCTTTTTAAGTTTCAAGTGACAATTATTAATAGGTTTAATTCTATCAAAAATAATCATTAATCTAACAATATCTTTCCTTTATCAAAAAAGGCTGCCTCTATAAAGAAGCAGCCTTTCGGTTTTTAACGTGATGAAATCAATTCATCCGTAAATTATTTCACTATCTGTTTAGTTGTTACAGTATTGTTATTTCTAACAGTTACAACGTAAGAACCTGAAGACAATGTATTCATATCAATTTTGATTAATTTATCGTTGTATTTTCTGTTTACAACTTCTTTTCCAGCGATATCTGTAATCAATACTTCAGATGATTCATCATTATCTAGAGAGATGATGATGTGATCAGAGAATGGATTAGGATAGATTCCAACATTGTTGATTTCTACATTATCTAATCCTGCAGATCCACTTCCTTCTTGTGTTATGCTCAACTGATCGAAAGCAGTCAAGAATTGACCCGCTAATTTTTGTGGACATAACAACTGAAGAGAGAATTTATAATTACCTGCAGTGAAATCTAAAGCATATTTGTTATTTACAATTATAGAATTTGCACCATGGTTATAGTAAACTGCCCAATTAACTGAAATTGAATCATTTGCTAATAACACATAATCTTTCACTTTCGCTGAATCGATAAGTGTAAAATCTGGGATTATACAATTTTTAACAATTTTACTGTATAAACTATCTACAACATTTGTTGTACCAGTTGTAACATTTCCACTGTTAATAGTATTCGCAGGTGAAGAAATAACGAATTGTAAAACTAATGAATCTCCTGTCGCATCCTTAACTAATAAAGATTGTAATCCACCACATAAATACGGAGTAGATGACTCAGTAGAGTTATTAGAATACAAGTAAGTATATGGAGCAGTTCCACCATAAACAATAGCAGAAGCTGAACCGTCACATCCATGAACAGTAGTTTCACCAACTGGAATAACATATCCTGTCAATGGAATTTTAACTGGTACATATTTAGCTACAACACCTGTAGAAATTACGAAACATCCTTGTGCATCTTTCACAACTAATTTATAAGTATCGTTACATAATGTATCGATGAAAGAAGTTGTATCTTTTGTATTCCAGTAGTATTTGTATGGTGCAACACCACCAGCAACTGTAGAATAAATAGATCCATTACATGCACTTGCAGAAGTAACATCAGCTGAAGTTAAAGCAACTGATAAAGTTGAGTTAACACAAGGGTTTGTTGGTACGTTAATTCCTACTTTTCCTGTCGCCTCAAATGAACAACCACTGTTTGTAGTCACTTTCACTTTGTAAATACCAGGAGCTAAATTAGTTTGAGTTAAACTAGAACTTCCTAAGTTGTTACTCCAAGTATAAGTGTAATTTGAAGAACCAGCTACTGTAGCAACTAATGAACCATCTTGTTGTCCTTGAGCAGAAACATTTGTTTCAGTCATCGTAACATATAATGTTGAATTTAAACAAGGGTTATTAGTTTGAACTGTAGCTTCAGCACCAACTTTAGCAATAAAGTTTTTAGTACAACCTAAACTATCTTTAATGATAACTGAATATGTACCTTCAGTCAAATTATTGAAGTTTGGCGTAGATGAAGTCAAACTTGCACCTGTAGCTGTGTTACTTTTTAAAATATAAGTATATGGTAAAGCACCACCAGTCGCGTAAACACCAACTTTACCCACACTGCTTCCAGTTGTAGTTGGAACTGTATAAATAACAGCACCGTTCAACGTTGTACCAGTACAAGGATCTTTTGGAGCACCAACTTGAACTAAACCAGTTTCTGTTTTAGAACAACCATTAGTTGTAGTTACAGTTAATTTATACATACCTGGACATAATCCTGACTGTGTTAAATTACTGTTCCCTAAACCATTACTCCAAGAGTAAGTATAGTTTGCAGCACCAGATATAGTTGCTGTTAACGATCCATTACAATTAGCAGTAGCTAAAGATGTAGAGTTTGTAGAAACAAAAGTAATTGCTAAAGCAGAACCTTTACAAGGATTTACTTGAGAAGCAGTATCCACAGGTACAATTACAGGGAATGATTTAATACAACCAACACTGTCAATAATTACAGCAGTATAATTACCTGCGCATAAATTAGAGAAGAATGGTGTAGTAATTGCTAAAGCATTTCCTGAAGCTCCACCGTTATTTACAACATTAAATTTATATGGAGCACGTCCACCTTTTGCATTAATGTAGAATTTACCTGTACAAGTAGAATCTGTTGCAGTTGGTGTTAATGCAGAAACATAACCATTTAATGTAGTACCATTACAAGGATTTGGAGCAACTATAACTGAATCAACTTTAACAGTTGCACTTACATTTACTAAACATCCTAAGTTATCTTTTACAACTACGTTGTAATTTCCTGCACATAAGTTAGAAATTACATTTTGAGTTGTAACTGTAGTTCCATTATCAGCAGAATAGTTATAAGGTGCTTGTCCTCCAGTTACCTGAACGATGATTTTACCATTACATGTTGCTGCGTTAAACGCTTTAGTAGAAGAAGTTGTTGCTGCTAAAGTTGTATTCGCACAAGGATTAGGCGCTGTTGAAGAATCAACAGGAACCACAACATTAATAGATTTAGAACATCCTAAACTATCGACAATTTTAACATTGTAATTTCCACCACATAAATTTGTAAAGTGAGGATCTTTTGTTGTTAATGAAGCCGAAGAAGTACTTGTCAATACAAAACTGTATGGGAATCTACCTCCATGCGCATCAATTGAAACTTTTCCAACACATGTTCCTGCTTTAGTAGGAGAAACCGATGAAACTAAACCACTGATTGTAGTATTAGAACAAGGATTAGTTCCAGTATTGTTAGCATCTAATGCAACAGTTGCCGTTAAATGAAGAACACATCCTAAACTATCTTCTACACCTACATTGTATGTTCCAGCACAAATATTATTAAAAATAGATGTATTCACTACAGTTACACCATTATCTGCTGAGAATTTATATGGTAAACGACCACCTGTAGCGTTGATAATTATTTTACCATTACAAGTAGCTGCATTTAATGCAGGATTTGTTATAATTGTTGCAGCTAATGTAGAACCTTGACAGTTATTTTTTGGAGGGTTAATTCCAACTGTTCTTGTCTGTGTTTTAGAACATCCTGAAGTAATATCCTTAACAGTAATTGTATAATTACCTTGACATAAACCAGTTTGATTTAATTTAGTAGTTCCTAAATTATTACTCCAAACATACGTATAATTAGCTACACCAGTTACAGTTGCAGTTAAAGTACCGTCACATTTTGTAGCATCTGTAACGTTTGTTTCACTGATAGTAACTTGTAAAGGATTGTTAGCACAAGGGTTATTATTACCTCCATTGTTTAACATTGGGAAACTTGCACTATCAATATATGTATCAGTACAACTAGCTGAAGTTGTAATAGTCAATGACATATTATGCTTACCAGCTATGAAAAGTTGATCATGAGTAGCTGAAGTTCCAACTGGTTGACCATCCATTTTCCAAACATAAGAAGTAATAGTTGCTCCTGCATCTACTCTTGATGTATCATAGAAATGGAATTTTAATCCTGTTGTATCTAATGGATTCGCTTTCCAATAAGCTTGACATGGTTTACCATTATTAGCTGGACCTCCATTGTTTCCACCATTATTTGTTCCTTGACCAATTACTCTTGTTTCAGATTTTGAACAACCATTAACATTTACTGTTAATACGTAAGTTCCTGGACATAAATTGTTTTGAGTCAAATTTGTATTACCTAAATTATTATTCCAAGAATAAGTATAGTTAGCAGCTCCTGAAATAGTTGCTACTAATGATCCATTACAATTTGGAGAAGCAACCGTTGAATTCGTTGCATTAATATTTATTACAAAATTTGTATTAGCACAAGGATTGTTGTTTCCTCCTTTATTTGGGAAACTTGCACTATCAATATATGTATCAGTACATCCAGCAGAAGTCGAAATTGTCAAAGACATGTTGTGTTTACCTGCTGTGAATAATTGATCAATTGTAGCTGTTGTTCCTACCGGTTGACCATCCATTTTCCAAACATATGAAGAAATAGTTGCTCCTGCATCTACTCTTGATGTATCATAGAAATGGAATTTTAATCCTGTAGTATCTAATGGATTCGCTTTAAAATAAGCTTGACATGGTTTACCATTATTTGCTGGACCTCCATTATTTCCACCATTATTTGTTCCATTACCTACTGTACCTGTAACTGAAACAATACATCCTAAACTATCTTTTACTTGTACAGTATATGTACCTGCACAGATACCAGATTGTAAATGATTTGGTGTAAATGTTTTTCCACTATCTGTAGAGAAAGAATATGGAGTATGTCCACCATTTGCAAATACATCCATTGAACCAGAACAGTTTCCTGTAGTTGAATTATTTGGAGTAGTATTTTGAGTAGCAGAAAGATTAGAATTCGCGCAATTATTATTCGCTGAACCTTGTAAAATTTGTCTAGTCTCTGATTTTGTACAACCATTTGCAGTTACAGTCAATGTATAAGTACCAGGACATAAATTATTTTGAGTTAAGTTAGTGTTACCTAAATTATTACTCCAAGTATAAGTATAATTAGCTACTCCTGAAATTGTTGCAACTAAAGATCCGTTACAATTTGGAGATGCTACTGTTGAATTAGTTACATTTATATTTGTAACAAAATTTGTATTTGCACAAGGATCATTGTTTCCTCCTTTATTCGGGAAACTTGCACTATCAATATATGTATCTGTACATCCAGCAGAAGTAGAGATTGTCAAAGACATATTGTGCTTACCTGCTGTGAATAATTGATCAATTGTAGCTGTCGTTCCTACTGGTTGACCATCCATTTTCCAAACATATGAAGAAATTGTTGCTCCTGCATCTACTCTTGATGTATCATAGAAATGAAACTTTAATCCTGTAGTATCTAATGGATTCGCTTTAAAATAAGCTTGACAAGGCTTACCATTGTTAGCTGGTCCATTATTTGTAGTTCCTCCGTTATTGTTTCCATTCGAAACAAATCCAAAAACATTCGTTGTACAGTTGTTTTTATCCTTAACAATTACTGTATAATTTGCAGAACATAAACCACTTTTAACATTATTTACAGAAGAAAATGTAGCACCATTATCATTTGAAAACAAATAAGGAGGTGTACCATTAATAGCTGTTACGGTATAAGAACCGTTACAACTCGCTCCAGATGCAGCTGTATTTGGAACTGTATTTAACGAAGCTCCTAAAGTACAAGGATTATTAGCTCCAAATCCAATGTGAAAACGAACTGTTTTAGTGTCATTCGCTACACTACTAAAGAATTTAAGGATATAATTCCCTTTACAAAGGTTTTTCAATGTATCTCCATTTGTCTGAAGTACATTTGTTCCAGTACTATCGTGCCACGTCCATGACGTTTTCACTATAGCCTTGTTCACAATAGCTTTACCATCGCAGGTATTGCTTCCGGTGAGTGGTACGATAGTAAGTGTATCCTGAGCATACATATTGAAGCTGAGAATAAAACCTAAAATCAACAAACACCATTTACTAGTAATTGTTTTCATAAGCATTTAATTAAAAATTATCTTGCGAAGATAAATAATTAATTGATTAAATACTTAAAATAAATAACGAAAAAATAGGACGAATGAATATTTTAGCCTTATGAATGATTATAAACACCCTATTAATGATATATATCATAAAAATCATTAACAGGATGTTTGATTAACCTATATTTTATTTTACTTAAAAAACTTAAACGTTTCTGTGCTTTTTTCTCTTTTTACTGTTAGGATATAATTCCCCTTTGATAACTCATTCGTGTCAATTATTTCTTCTTCAAAAGTCAATTCTTTACTTATTAAAACTTTCCCTGTAATGTCTGATAAAATAATCATTTTTACATCGCCAAAATGAGATTTAACAACTATCTTATCAGAGAATGGATTCGGATAAATAACATATTCATTCAATTGTAAAGTATTTATTCCTACACTCCATAAATCTTCGGTTGATAAATAAACCTGATCATAAGCCGTTAAAAAATTACCCGATACTTTATTAGGGCAATATATCTGAAGTACAAAAGAATATACTCCTGCATTTGAAATCACATTCATTGAATAAACATCTGAAATCAATACATTTGAAGCATTTGAATACACATTCCAATTTATTCTTATACTATCATTTGAAAATATTTTGTAATTCATAATTTTCGCTGAATCAATTTTTGAATAATTTAAAACACAATTAGTTACTACAGAGTTAAAAACACTATCAATTATTGTCGAATCAATTAATGTTGTAGTTGTGGTAAGGTTTCCAGGAGATGAAATTATGAAATTTATGTACAATGTATCCTTATTAGCATCAGCAACTCTAACTGATTTTAAGCCACTACACAAACCTGTAGCTTTAATATCTATTGAATTGTCAGAATATAAAAAAGTGTAAGGTGCTGTACCAGAAGTGACTACCACTTCTGCTGAACCATCACAATATCCATTTTGAGTTACCCCTCTTGGCATAACATACGCGCTCAATTGAGTTGTTGGAGAGCTTACCTTATTAATAGTTACCGTTACAAAATTTGTATCTGAACAATTTCCTAATGTAGATTTAATATAATAAGTCCCTGACATTGAAACTGCAGAAGGATTTGTTAAAGGAACCGAAGCATCTGGATTTATCCAATACGTTAATGTTCCATTACCTGTGCTACCTGCAATTATTGATGGAGAAGTAATATCAACTGTTGTTGGTGATGTCACTGGTGATGGGTTTGTTATTGTTAAAACTGGAGCAGGATTTATTGTAACTATAACCGGTTTTGTATCAGAACATGAAGTATTATAAATTTTGAGATAATAGGTCCCTGATACTGATATTGAAGATGGATTGGCCAAAGGATTAGTTGCTGGAATATCGGTCCAATAAGTTATTGGTCCACCCATCATATTTGTACTTCCAAGCGTAATCGATGAAGATGTTAAATCTACCGTATTTGGAGAACAAACTGCTGCAGGATTTGTTATTGTTAAATTTGGAGTTTGGTTAATAGTAACTACAACAGGTTTAATATCAGAACCATTTCCAT
Organism: Flavobacteriales bacterium; assembly: GCA_947375085.1. Next base: position 10,594 of record CANCEQ010000026.1, on the reverse strand, counting down.
TTATTGCTTTAATATAATATGTTCCAGAATTAGAAATTGTTGTTGGATTTGGAAGAATAATTGTTCCTGATGCATCAGACCAATAAGTAAACGTTCCAACATTTGTACTTCCCATTGTTATTAAAGAACTTGTAATATCAACTGTAGTTGGAGAACAAACTGCAAATGGATTTGTTATCGTTAATACAGGTGCAGCACAATTTTGAATTGTTAAAGATACATTTGCAGTAGCACTATTTGAAGAGCATGAATTATTACTTGTAACTGTCATTGTTAAAACTACTGTATTTCCGGCATCACTAAGAGTTGAAGTATAAGTTGGTGTCAACGTTGTTCCGCCTGATATTGAACCAAATCCGTTATGCGACCAAAGTATTGTTCCATTAGTTGCAGTTGCACCAGTAATTGTTGCATTTGAACCTCCACAAATTGTTTGTGAAGCACCAACTGAAGCTGTTGGTAAAGCATCAATAGTAATTGTTCCTGTTTTTGTTATAGTTCCACAACCACCTGTTAAATTAATTGTATAAGGAAAAGAACCCGTCACAGATGGTGTTCCACTTATAGAAATCACATTTGAATTCCAATTACCTGTTACACCATTTGGCAAACCTGTGAAATTTGCACCGGTTGCTCCTGAAGTATTATAAGAGATAGCTGAAATTGCACTGCTTTCACAAATTATTTGGTTTTCCGTTCCTATAGCTGAAGTTAATGCAATGGTATTTAAAGGGGTTACCGTGATAGTTCCTGGAATTGAAGTTACTCCACAACCACCTGTTAAAGTTATTGAATAATTAAATGTTCCTGAAGTTGCAGAAGTTCCAGTTAAAGTAATTTGATTACTATTGAAAATACCACTAATTCCAATTGGTAAACCAGAATAATTTGCTCCAGTTGCTCCTGATATTGCATATTTAATATCTGTTAATGCGGAATTAATACAAACTATTTGATTATCTGTTCCTACTGTTGAAGATAATAATGCTGTATTTATAGGTGTTACTTGAATATTTCCAACTTGTGTCACTGATCCACAACCTCCTGTTAATGTCACAGTATAATTAGATGTTCCTGATGTTCCTGGAAGTCCAGTTATTGTTATTACGTTAGAGCTCCATGATCCATTAACACCTGAAGGTAAACCTGAGAATGATGCGCCAGTTGCTCCTGTTGTTGAATAAGTAATATTAGTTATAGACGTATTCAAACAAACTGTTTGATTATCTGTTCCTAAAGTTGATGATAAAATTGCTGTATTAATTGGTGTAACTTGAATTGATCCTGTTTGAGTTACTAATCCACAACCTCCTGTTAATGTTACTGTATAAGTATAATTTCCTGCTATTCCAGCATTTCCAGTTATCGTTGCAACGTTAGAGCTCCATGATCCATTCACACCTGATGGTAAACCTGAGAATGATGCTCCGGTTGCTCCGGTTGTTGAATAAGTAATATTGGTTATAGATGTATTCAAACAAACTGTTTGATTGTCTGTTCCTATTGTTGATGATAATAATACTGTATTTAAAGTACTTACTTGGATTGAACCTGTTTTTGTCACAACTCCATTTCCACCGGTTAAAGTAATTGTATAATTAAATGATCCTGAAACAGATGGTGTACCCGAAATAGTAACAGTATTTGCATTCCAGTTTCCATTCACACCTGTAGGAAGACCTGAAAATGATGCTCCTGTTGCTCCTGTTGAAGTGTACGTAACAGAAGACATTGAAGTATTTGTACAAATTGTTTGATTATCTGTCCCTACAGAAGAAGATAATGTAATTGTATTTAATGCTCCTACCGTTACTACTGCTGTATTTGAACAACCGCTATTGTTAGTATATGTAATTGTTGTACTACCAGAAGCTATACCTGTAACCAATCCAGTAGTAGATACTGTTGCAACTCCTATATTTGAACTTAACCAAGGTGTATTTACAGCTGCTGTTGCTGAACCAGTTAATTGTGTAGTTGAAGTAGCATAAGTTGATAAAACACCTGAAATAACTGGTTGTGAATTAATAGTTACAACGACACTTTTCACATCTGAACAAGCACCTAAAGTAGATTTAATATAATACGTCCCTGAAGAAGTAATTGCTGAAGGATTAACTAAAGATGTTGATGTTGCAGCATCAGTCCAATAAGTTAAAGTTCCTCCTCCTGTACTTCCAGAAGTAATCCCTGCATTCGTTAAATCGATGTTTGATGGAGAACAAACTGCTGTTGGATTTGAAATTGACAAACTTGGTTGTGTGTTAAAAACAATAATTCCTGATTTTGTGATAGATCCATTTCCACCAGTTAAGGTAATAATATAATTATATGTTCCTGATATAGTTGCTGTTCCAGATAAAGTGATTGAATTAGAAATCCAGTTTCCAATAATTCCAGAAGGTAAACCTGAAAAATTAGCACCAGTAGCACCAGTGGTTGTATATGTAATATTAGTAATAGGAGTATTTGCACAAATTGTTTGATTATCAGTTCCTACTGCAGATGATAATGTAATTGTATTTAATGCTCCTACTGTAACTAATACTGTATTTGAACACCCATTATTATTAGTATATGTAATTGTAGACGTTCCTGAAGCTATACCGGTAACCAAACCAGTATTAGAAACAGTTGCTATTCCTGTATTAGAACTTAACCAAGGTGTATTGACAGCTGCAGTTGCTGAACCTGTTAATTGCGTTGTTGAAGTAGCATATGTTGATAAATTTCCAGTAATAGAAGGTTGAGAATTTATTGTAACCGTAACTTGTTTTACATCTGAACAAACACCCAACGTTGATTTAATATAAATAGGACCTGCATTTATAATTGCTGAAGGTGAACCAAGTGAAGTTGTACAATTTGCATCAGTCCAATAAGATAATGTGCCTCCACCTGTACTTCCTGAAGTAACCGCTGGACTAGTAACATCAATTGTATTTGGAGAACAAACTGCTGCCGGATTAGTGATTACTAAATTTGGAGTTGTATTTACAGTAACATTAACTACATCAGTAGCCGAACAACCATTTGACGTACCAGTTAAAGTATAATTAGTTGAACCTACTGAAGGAATGAAACTTGTACCATCAGTAACACTATTTGACCAGCTATAGCTTTGAGCTCCACTTCCTGATAGTATAATTGAAGCTCCAGAACAAATCGTAATATCAGCTCCTGCATTTACAGATGGAATTGGATTCACTGTAACAACACCCAAACTTTGATTACTAGAACATCCATTTAATGTATAAACTACTGTATAATTAGTATTAGTTGTTGGATTTACAGTAATGTTTTGTGTTATTTCATTTCCTCCCCATAAATAAGTTCCACCAGTAATTGAAGGAGTTGCTACTAAAGTTGCACTTGCTCCATTACAAATTGTTTGTGCATTTACTGAAACAGATGGAGTTGCTTTTATAACAACATTTACTGTTGAAGTACCTCCTGTAGAATTCATATAAGTAATTGCTGTTGTCCCAGCTGAAATTCCCGATACTAGACCTGTATTTGACACCGTTGCTATCCCTGTATTTGAACTTACCCAAGGATTATTTGCCATTGCAGTTTCGGTACCAGTTAATTGAGAATTAGAACCAGAACAAATTGTCAAATTACCTGAAATTGAAGGAGTAACTAATGTGACAACATCCAACGTTTTAGTAACACTACAATTATTGGTATCTTGGTAAGTAATTGTCGTTGAACCTAATGCAACACCTGTCACCAATCCTGTGTTATCAATCGTTGCAACTGAACCATCTGAACTCATCCAAGGATAATATTGGTGATGGCCAGGCGAACCAACCATTTGAACTGTTGAACCGACATACGTATATAAATTTCCTGTAAAACTTGGAACACCTTTTACATTATAAGTAAATGAAGTTGTTGCTGTAGAAGTTGGACAAGAATTATTACTAGTAACAACTAATGTTAAAGTTACAGTGTTACCAACATCTCCTTGAGCTGGAGTATATGTAGGCATGATTGTCGTTTGATTTGCAACTGAACCTGCTCCGTTATGCGTCCATAAATAGGTTCCTGAAGAAACTAAAAAATCGCTTATAGTTGCAGTAGAATTTAAACATAAGTTAGAATTCCAACCTTGACCAACACTTGCAACATCATCCACATTTATATTTCCTGTTGCTGTTGCTGGAGTAGCTCCATCAGTTGTAACCGTATACGAAAAATTACCAGATTCAGTTGGCGTCCCACTTATTGTAAATATACCAGCACTATAATTTCCTGTAACACCATTAGGTAAACCTGAAATTGTTGCATTGGTAGCTCCTCCCAAAACTAAATATTCAACATTCATCAAAGCAGTATTGATACATATGGTCTGATTAGATGTAGGGACCGCTGAATTTAAAGTAATGGTTTGTGCAAATGTTTGATTACCAATTAAGGTTATCAAAAAAATGAAAAAGAATTTAGTAATTAAGTTTTTCATATGTATTTTATTTGTTTTTAAGCGGGGTAAATATAGCTAAAATAGTAGAAACTAGCCTTTTCTTAAATGCATGTCATAAATCATCCCATCTGATAAACCAATTTTAGGAACAATTATATTCTTGCATTTTAATTCTTTCATGATGTATAAATAGATGTCCATTGCTGGCACAATAACATCTGCTCTATCAGGTTTTAATTGAAATTTTTCAACTCTTTGGTCGATGGTTAGTGCATCAATTTCATCACGTAAACTTTTCATTTTATTCACTGAAATTGTTTCCATGTGTTGAGCTCCCAACATTTTGTGGACTTTATTTATATTTCCACCTGTTGCGAAAATCTGATGAACCGTTTTTAAATCAACATGTTCACCAACCCACGTATGAATTTCTTTCCAAATTGTTTCTTGTACTTTGCCTTTTAAGATACGAAGTGTCCCCACTTGAAATGATTTAGCAGCAACTCTTTCGCCTTTTTCGAAAACACTGATTTCAGTACTTCCTCCTCCAACGTCAATTACAATGAATGAAATATTTTTATCGAAATCCAATAAAAAGAAAGTTCCAAAAATTAAATCAGCTTCCTCATTTCCACTGATAATTTCAACCTCTACATTGGTTTCTTTTTTGATTAATTTCTGAATTTCCAAACCATTAGAAGCCTCACGCATAGCCGAAGTAGCACATGCACGAAGTTCTTTTACTTCAAAAATTTCTGAAATTAAACGAAATGCTTTTATTGTCTTTACGAAATCGAGTGCTTTCTTGTCAGAAATTTTCCCATCTTCAAATACTTCTTCTCCTAACCTTAAAGGTACACGGGTATAAGAAATCTTCTTTACAAATGAATGTCCATTTTCAGTAGTAACTTCTCCTACTAATAAACGAGCAGCATTTGTTCCTATGTCGATAGCACCGTACTTCACAACTCAACTATTTCTTTCTAAAGAAAATACGAACAGGTACACCACAGAAATCAAATTTCTCTCTTAATCTATTCTCTAAGAAACGTTTGTAACTATCTGGAATATATTGTGGTAAGTTACAGAAGAACGCAAATGATGGTCCGTAAGTAGCTAATTGTTGTACATACTTAATACGAATGTATTTTCCTTTTAATGATGGTGGAGGAGTTGCTTGAATCACTTCCAACATTACATCATTTACAACAGATGTAGGAATTTTTTTCGTTCTGTTTGCATACACTTGCATTGCCGTTTCAACTGCTTTATGCAAACGTTGTTTTGTAATTGTAGAAGTAAAAATAATCGGAACATCATTAAACGGCGCTAACTGTTCTCTGATTTTCGCCTCGTATTCCAACATGGTATTTGTCTCTTTTTCAATTAAATCCCATTTGTTAACTACAACAACAACTCCTTTTGAATTTTTTTCAATTACATAGTAAATATGTAAATCTTGTTTTTGAATTCCTTCCGTTGCATCAATCATAAAGATACATACATCTGATTCTTCAATAGTTTTAACTGAACGAAGGACAGAATAGTATTCTAAATCTTCCGTTACTTTCGCTTTTTTACGAATTCCTGCAGTATCAACCAACATGAAATCGAATCCAAACGCTTTATATCGTGTATTAATTGAATCTCTTGTTGTTCCTGAAATATCGGTTACAATGTTTCTAACCTCTCCAGTCAAAGCATTCACCAAAGAAGATTTTCCTACATTTGGTTTTCCAACAATAGCAATTCTTGGTAATTCATCTTTTTCACGTACAGAATGGTCTTCGATGTCGAATTCTTTAACAACATCATCTAATAACTCTCCTGTTCCTGAACCATTTGTAGCCGACATATCGTAAACATCACCTAATCCAAATTGGTAAAATTCTGAAGATAAACCAATTCTTCCAGTATTATCAACTTTATTCGCAACAATAAAAACTTTCTTTTTTGATTTACGAAGCATTTGAGCTACAGTCTCGTCTAAATCAACAATTCCTGTAGTTACATCTACCATGAACACAATTACATTTGCTTCTTCGATAGCAATCACAACTTGTTTACGAATTTCTTCTTCGAAAATATCATCAGAACCGTGAACGTAACCACCTGTATCAATTACTGAAAACTGGTATCCATTCCATTCGCCACGACCATACAATCTATCTCTAGTAACACCGCTTACTTCTTTCACAATCGCATTTGTCGATTCTGTTAAACGATTAAATAAAGTAGATTTTCCTACGTTTGGTCTTCCTACAATTGCTATAATATTGTTCATTTATTTTATTCTATATACAAATCTAATTCTCAATTATCAATTGAAAATTATCAATTCATTAATATCCGTATTTCTTTAATTTACTATCTGAAATTCTCCAATCTTTATCCACTTTTACAAATGTTTCAAGGAACACTTTCTGACCAACAAAAGGCTCAATTTCTTGTCTAGCTTCTCTTCCGATACGCTTTAACATTTCTCCGCCTTTACCAATAATAATTCCTTTTTGAGAATCTCTCTCTACTATAATTAAAGCTCTAATTCGAATCAAATCTGGTTCCTCAATATATTCTTCAACATCAATATGACAAGAATATGGAATTTCTTTTTGACAGTGAATAAATATCTTCTCTCTTATTATTTCTGAAACGAAGAAACGCATTGGTCTATCTGAAACATCTTCTTTGTCATAATAAGCTGGACTTTCAGGTGTCATTTTTAAAATACGTTCCCATAAAAGGTCGATATTAAATCCATGAAGAGCCGACATCAAATACACATACGAATTTGGCAAACGTTCTTGCCAATAAGTAATACGTTCTTCAATTTTCTCTTGTGTCCCTAAATCGATTTTGTTTATTAAGGTAATGACAGGAATCTCTAATTTTTGAATACGAGCCAATGTTTCAAGATGATTCATCTCATCTTCAAAAATATCTGTGATGAAAATTAGAATATCAGCATCCTGTAAAGCAGAATTTACATATCCCATCATTGCATCATGCATTTTATATGCAGAATTTACAACACCAGGAGTATCTGAAAAAACAATTTGGTAATCATCTTCATTCACAATCCCCAAGATTCTATGTCGAGTAGTTTGTGCTTTTGGAGTAACAATGGACAACTTTTGTCCCATTAAACGGTTCATCAACGTTGACTTACCAACGTTTGGACTACCGACAATATTTACGAACCCTGCTTTATGGGACATTTGATTTGAATTTTGATTTACAAAGGTAATCATTATTTTAATAAGGTCGAGACAAAGGTTGACTAGAAGTTAAAATGAAAAAATCAGGTAAAATCATATCAAAAACCTCATTTTCAGGCTTAATTTCAACCTTATCATTATCCTAAACTAGTAGTTTTAAAAAAAATATTAATTTCGACACGTATTCATTTATTAAAATAGTTGGATTCTAAATCATTTAATATATTTTTGCCCAAAATTCAAAATATGGTAGACAGTAGGTTCAAATTAGTAGAGAAAGAAGATGTTGCTTCGTTTCACTTTCCAGAAGAGGAAGTATTAGTTAATGAAAGTGATAGAAAATTTCGTAAAAGCGAATTAGACCGTGCCATTTCTTTAGGAAATATTGAGCATTTAAAAGTGAAAATTTACTTTGCTGACGATCAAGGAGACAAAGTGGTTAACACAACAATTTGGGCAATTACAGATCATGCAATTTTATTAAAGAAAAATGTAGTAGTGCCAATCAGAAGAATAATTAAATTGGAAATATAAAAATTAAAGTCATGGCCAAAAAGCGAGCAATTGTTAGTTATGATAAATTAACTGCAGAACAAAAAAGAGAAATTAACAAAGCATTTCCTGATGGATATGGGACAAACATGACCCAAATTATTACGCCAAATGGAGAAACTTTAGATGCATTAATCTGGGAAACTGAAGAAATTATTTACTTAGTAAAAATCATCAGAAACAGCACGTCAACTTTTGATGATGATGACGATGAAGATGAAGAAGATGATTTAGATGATTTAATCAAACCTGACGATTTAGAAGAAGAGGATGATGACGAGGATGAAACTCCTAAGAAAAAATCTTCTAAAAAATCTTCTTACGATGACGACGAAGATGATGATGATGACATCGCTGATGACGAAGACGAAGACGAGGATGAAGATTAATTCTCAACAACATATTTAAATAAGAAAGGCTCTCAAATTTGAGAGCCTTTACTTTTTATAAAAATCTTAAGTCTTCTAGTCTTGAATCTTAAAGTCTTGAGTCTAATGTCTATTGTCTAAAAATCTATAGTCTAGCACTAGTCGTTCAATTTCAAAATAGCCATAAACGCATCCTGAGGAATTTCTACACTTCCAATTTGACGCATTCTTTTCTTACCTTCTTTTTGTTTTTCTAACAACTTACGTTTACGAGAAATATCTCCTCCATAACATTTTGCCGTAACATCTTTACGCAATGCTTTGATTGTTTCACGAGCAATAATTTTTGCTCCAATAGCCGCTTGAATTGGAATCTCAAATTGTTGTCTAGGAATCAATTCTTTTAATTTAGTACACATTTTCTTTCCTAAATTAAACGCATTACTTCTGTGAACCAAAGCAGATAAAGCATCAATTTGCTCTGCATTTAAAAGTATGTCCATTTTAATTAAATCTGATTCTTTGTAACCAATTGGATGGTAATCGAAAGAAGCATATCCTCTTGAAACCGATTTTAAACGGTCATAAAAATCAAATACAATTTCAGCCAAAGGCATTTCAAAAGATAACTCAACCCTATCTTGTGTTAAATACACTTGATTTCTTAATTCACCTCGTTTCTCAATACACAAAGTCATAATTTGACCAACATATTCAGATTTAGTAATAACTGAAGCTTTAATATAGGGTTCTTCAATTCTATCCATTCCAGAAGGATCAGGTAATTCTGATGGATTGTTTACGATGAAAGCAACATCCGGAGTTTTCTTTTTATAAGCAAAGTAAGAAACGTTTGGTACTGTTGTAATTACAGTCATATTGAACTCACGTTCTAAACGTTCTTGAATAATTTCCATGTGCAACATTCCCAAGAATCCACAACGGAAACCAAATCCTAATGCAGCTGAAGATTCAGGTTCAAATACCAATGAAGAATCATTCAATTGCAATTTCTCCATCGAATATCTTAATTCTTCATAATCTTCCGTGTCAACAGGATAAATTCCAGCAAATACCATTGGTTTCACATCTTCGAAACCTTTAATAGAAGTTGAACAAGGATTCTCTACAAGTGTAATCGTATCTCCAACCTTTACTTCATTTGCAGCTTTGATTCCGGAAATAATATACCCTACATCTCCTGCCTTCACTTCATTTTTAGGAAATAAAGAAGGATTTATTTTTAAAATTCCAATTTCATCCGCATTGTAATCTCTCCCTGTATTAAAGAATCTAACTTTATCTCCTTTTTTCAAAACACCATTACGAACTCTGAAATAAGCAATAATTCCTCTAAATGGATTGAAAACAGAATCAAAAATCATTGCTTGTAATGGAGCAGTTTCATCTCCAACTGGAGCTGGTACTCTATTAATAATAGCATCTAAAATCAAATCTACTCCTAATCCAGTTTTACCAGAAGCTTGGATGATATCTTCCATTTTACATCCTAGCAATTCAATAATTTGGTCCGAAACTTCTTCTGGCATCGCACCAGGAAGGTCCATTTTATTTAAAATTGGAATAATCTCTAAATTGTGCTCAATTGCTAAATATAAATTTGAAATTGTTTGCGCTTCAATTCCTTGAGATGCATCAACGATCAATAACGCACCTTCACAAGCAGCAATCGAACGAGAAACTTCGTATGAAAAATCTACGTGTCCAGGAGTGTCAATTAAATTTAATTTATATGCCTGACCTTCGTGTTTGTAATCCATTTGAATGGCATGACTCTTAATCGTGATTCCTCTTTCACGTTCTAAATCCATATCATCAAGCGCTTGAGCCTGCATTTCACGGTCAGAAATCGTACCTGTAGTTTGTAATAAACGGTCAGCTAAAGTACTCTTACCGTGGTCAATATGTGCAATAATGCAAAAATTACGAATATTCTTCATAGGAACTTACAACAATTATTTTCGTCAAATTTTATCAAACGAAGAACAAAAATACGGAAAAAAATGTTT
>CANCEQ010000025.1 GCA_947375085.1 Flavobacteriales bacterium | reverse complement strand
TTGAAAAAAAACAAAATAAATGCTTTGTTAAACAAATAAAGTTTATATCTTTGTCCCCACAAATAAGGATGGTGCCTTAGCTCAGTCGGTAGAGCAATAGACTGAAAATCTATGTGTCCCTGGTTCGATTCCTGGAGGCACCACAGTAGGGAAGCAATAGCTTCCCTTTTTTTATGTCAAAACATACCAAATTAAAGGGATTCAGCTATAATACCGATTCTATCAAAGTATATCAAAACACAACAAATATTGAATTTAAAGTGACCTTTTCGGTTACCTGCTATATTTTTGATTTTATCAGGTAACCGAATTTTTCAAAAACCATTGAATTTACTAGGTTTCAGAACATCGATACAAACAGAATTAATTATTAATTAGGTAACCTAATCGGTTACCACAAATGTTTCGAAAAAATGAAATTGAATTACACCTTTAACACACTTGTTTGGATAAACAAATCCAAAGCAAAAAATGGAATCGCACCAATTTACATTCGAATTACAATTGACGGAAAAAGAGTTGAAATATCAACAGGTAAAACAATAGCCATTGAAAAATGGAGTTCAGAAGGTCAAAATGTAAAAGGTAATAATGATGAAGCAAGAACAATTAATCAATTCATTCGATTAATGATTGGACAAATTGAAAAGATTCATTTAAACATTTCAAATCAAAATATTGTTCCAACAGTATATATGATAAAACAAGAATTACTTAATAAAGAAGAAAATAAAAAGCCAAAACAAAAAACAATCTTAGAAGCAATTGCCTACCACAACTTAAAAATGAAAGAAAAAGTCAATATCGGATTAATCAGTAAAAACACATTAGTTCGTTATACAATGGTAGAAAGTAAAACCAAAAAATTCTTAAAGCAATGTTATAATGTTGAGGATTTAGAATTGACTTCATTAAAACTTTCATACATTACAGAATTCGAACATTATCTTTTGACAAACGATAAACTTCAAACCAATTCAGCACACAAATACATTAAGAATATTAAAACAGTTATCAATATGGCAATTGGATTAGATTGGATTCAAGTAAATCCTTTCACTCAATTCAGATGCTCATATACAAATCCCGATAGAGAAATTTTGAATCAACAAGAAATTACAGAAGTGATGAACAAAGATTTGAAAGTTCCTAGGCTGATTAAAATAAGAGACATTTTTATTTTTTGTTGTTACACTGGCTTTGCTTATTCAGACGTTCGTTCATTCGAACGAAATTCTGTAATAATTGGATTAGATGGAGAATATTGGTTAAGTACTCAAAGACAAAAAACAGGAATCAAAGAAAGTGTTCCACTTTTGCCACAAGCATTAGCGATCATTGAAAAATATAAAAACGATGCTTACTGCATTCGCAAAAACAAATTGCTTCCTGTAAACAGTAATCAAAAATTCAATGAGTATCTAAAAGAAATAGGCATCCTTTGCAAAATCAATAAAAAATTAACATCACATATTGCACGACATACATTTGCAACGACTATAACTCTTGCAAATGGAGTTCCAATTGAAACTGTAAGTTCAATGTTAGGTCATACAAGTATACGGACCACTCAAATTTATGCTAAGGTAGTCGAACAAAAAGTGAGTGACGACATGAAACAACTAAGAGCCAAACTTGAAATGAATAATCAACTTAAAAAATTAGGATAACTATTAAAACCGAGCTAACAACTCGGTTTTTTTTATGCATTTAACATAAATTAAAGTAAAATTTTACAATCCTAAAATAGAACAATTTAATTTCGCGTTTATGGTATTTAATTTGATATAAATCGTTGTTAATTTATAACAAACGTTGTATCAAATTAAATAACACTAGGAGTTTCGTTCTAACTATAATTACTTAAATTAAATGAAAAATGCTTTTATTCAGTTATTCAATGAAATGGAAACTCTCATTGACGAACTTCCGTCAGATACCGAAATTAATCTTTACACGAATAGAATTCAAATAGTAGAAAATATTCTTGAAAGATTAAGGGAAATCGTTCATTCATCTATTTTCAAGAATGATGATGATGAGATTCATTATTTTAAAAATCTAAAACCAACTATCATTTCTAGGTTAATTCTGTATAAGCGGATGCTTCAAATAGAATATGAAAAACCACACGGAGCAATCGAAGATAAAATAGATCATCTTGAATGTGAGTTGAAACGATTAAATCGTTATTGTAAAGCAAATGCCGTATTTGTGAAATATATTCGTTCGGGTAGAACACATTTAGATCAAGAATACTTTTTAAGAAGAAATGCAAAAGTGCATCAGATGTATGAAACTTTTGCTAGTGAAATAGATTACACTACAGGTACGGGATTTGATTATCGATTAGCTGTATTATTAGCGCATGATCAAATTGAAAACTTCATCCAAGAAAAAATCGATGCCCTTAAAAATCCTAATAATAACAATAAATACCAAATCACTTCCCAACATGATTCCCAATTGGGTATTAAAAAAATAAAATGGACTCTTTCAAACTCTAATTTTGTAGAACTTATTTATGGTCTCAATGCTGTTAAAGCATTTAACAATGGAACCGCTAGTATTATGGAAATAAAGGATTATTTTGAAAAAGAATTCAATGTAAAAATCAGTAATCCTTACAGGACATTTTATGATATCAAAAATAGAAAATCAATGGATCGTTTTACATTTCTAAGCACAATGATTGACAATTTAGAACAATTAGCTGATGAAGATTTAAATCCAAATTAAAATCTTGAAAAATGTCAAATTTAAAACTCAATAATAGCAAGGGTTTTATATCTATTTAATAAAAAATCTTTCCCAATTGGTAACCATATTGGGAAAGAATAATATTCAAACAACAGACCTTTGTGACATAATCAATTAAAATTAATTTTATGTCAGCAGTTATTATTACAGTCGAAGATTTAGAAAACTTTAAATCTGATTTATTAAGTCAATTAAAAGAATTTGTATTGTCAAGTCCTGCAATTCAGAGAGCAGAAGTAAAGAACGAACCTGTTCAAACGAAATGGTTAAAATCGTATCAGGTACAACGACTTTTAGGTATTTCACCTGGTACACTTCAAAACCTTAGAATTAACGGAACATTACCCTATACTAAATTAGGAGGTACTTTATTGTATAGCAACGAGGATATCCAAAAAATCATCAACAGTAATATGCGAAACAATTTTGGACTATGATAACCTCTAATTCTTCGGTCAATTACATCAAACATTTAACCGAAGTTTTTTCGAGGTTTTCATCAGAAGATAAGCTTTCTGCATATCACATAAGTTTATATGTCTCACTGTTTCAAATTTGGAATATGAATCGTTTTCAAAATCCTTTTAATGTATATCGTTCTGAAATAATGTTGTTATCAAGAATAGGTTCGCGATCTACTTATCATCGTTGTATATGTGATTTAGAAAAAATGGGGTACCTCAATTATTTTCCATCAAAAAATGCATTTGTTGGAAGTAAAATTGAAATAATTTCATTTGATAATTACACACATTTGAGTAGTACAGATATGGGACATCTAAAAGAGCCAAGCAGTCCCATCAGAAGTACAGATTTGGGACTACCCTGTCCCACAGAAGGACATCAGAAAGAGCCAATATATAAACATATAAAACATAATAAACATATAAACTTAACTATAGAGCAAGATGAATTTTGCCAAGTAGAAAAATCACCAAAAAAGAAAGCTAAAAATTCTTCTTTTGAAGTTCCTATTTTGGAAAATGTAGTTGAATATTTCAAAACCAAAAAACAATCTGAAATTGAAGCTCAAAAATTTTTCAATTACTTCGAATCAAATGGATGGAAAGTTGGAGGTAGAACACCGATGAAAAATTGGCAAGCATCAGCCAATAATTGGATATTGAACTCATCAAAATACCAACCCACTCTATTCCAACCAAAAACCGATAACCTCCACACCAACCAAAACAAAGATTATTCAATCCCACTTTAAAACCGTTGACTGAGCGAGGTCGAATTCCAAAATTTAAAATTCATAATCCAAAATCAAATGATGGTTCCATTCAAAATAAAAGACAACTTCCGTTGCTTTGATTTCAAAGAATGCTTAGCATATCTATACAATCAAGGCCAAATAAAGTATGGTAAACATTTTCAAATCAGAAAAGAAGATACAGAAATAATTTACAAGCTACTTGTTTATGCAATTCGTGATAATGAAAATTGTGAAATCCATAATGTTGATTTAGAAAAAGGAATCTTATTACTAGGTCCTGTAGGCTGTGGTAAAACCAGTTTAATGACATTGATAAAACCATTTTTTCAAAATGAGTTTCAATACAGAATTAAACCTTCAAGAGAAATTTCATTCGAATTTATCAAAGAAGGATATACAACAATCATTAGATACGGTAAATCGTCAAACGTTTATTGTTTTGATGATCTTGGAGTTGAAAAAAGTTTAAAACACTTCGGCAACGATTGCAATACAATGGCAGAAATCCTATTGTGTAGATACGATAACTTCATACAATCAGGCATACTAAGTCACGCAACAACGAATCTAAATGCACAAGAATTAGAAAATTTATACGGTAACCGAGTTAGATCTAGATTAAGAGAAATGTTTAATCTCATTTCTTTTGATAGAACAGTTGAAGACAAAAGAATGTAAATCATTTAAAGTCGTAGAGTCATGGCATTGCTATGCTAATTCCAAAAAATTTCAATTTTTAAATTAAACAAAAACCATACAGTATGAAAACAAACACAGATTTTTTAAAGCAAATTATACAATGCCCATTAGATAAATCACAATATTTCCAAGAGAAATATACGAAACGACAAATTGTAATCCATCACACTGCAAGCAGTGATAATGCTAAAAATGTAATTTCAAGTTGGCAGAAAACAAAAGAAAGAATTGGAGTTGCCTTTGTAATTAATAGAAGCGGTATAATTCATCAAGCATTTAGTAGCCAAGATTGGGCGCATCATTTAGGTACAATTGAAAAAAACAACAATGTACTCAATCAACAATCAATTGGTATTGAGCTTTGTAATTGGGGTCCTTTGAAACTTAAAAAAAGCTGTTATTTAAATTATTTAGACAAAATAGTCCCTGTAAATGAAGTGTATATTTATGACACCCCTTTTAGAGGTTCACTTTTTTATCAAGAATATACAATTGAACAATTAAGCAGCCTTAAAAATCTTATTTTTTATCTCTGTGAAACCTATAACATTCCCAAAGAATATAAATCAGATATGTGGGATATTTCCAAATTAGCTTTATCTGGTAATCCAGGTATTTATTCGCATGTTAGCTTTCGAAAAGATAAAACTGATTGCCATCCGCAGAAAGAGTTGATTGAAATTTTGACGAAATAAAAAATTGCTTTCAAACTTAAAATTAATCAACTAATTGAAAATCAAAAATTTAAAATAAAAATGAATTTTTATTTAGATCTAAAAATAAATATTTGAAAAAATAATCAAATTATTTGTTGTAGCCTTTTTTATATTATACATTGTAATAAATTATTTTAAAATAAATTTATTATGAAAGAAAAAATGGAAATTATTTTTGCGTCACTTGAAATTTTAAAAAAACTTAGATGGATTACACCCAAAGGCTTTATTCCAGAAAAAAAGAATGATTTCATTAAAAACATGAGAGATGGTAATATCAAAAATTTTAGGTTTTTATACCCATTTTATATCTGGGGAGTAATTCACTTTCCAGAGACTTGGTGGAAAACTATTATAATGATAATTGCTACTGAAAGTATAACTAAAATCATCACTCCTTTTGTTGATAAGATGTTTAAACAAAGAATTGTATAAATTAAATTTACAACCTCTATAATAGAGGTTGTTTTTCAATCATTAAACTGTTTTACAAGTTATTAATACATTGTATTATTAGCAAAAATTCTATTTAAAGTGCAAAATAAAAACTAAATGTTTTTAATAAATTCTAAGTATATTTTCTATATGTTGAGTATGTATCAAGTAATCTGTTAAAAAAAATGATCTAACTTATTAATTTTTTAAAATTAAAAATTAACAAAATGTGAAAACTCGATTTTGATCACGACACTTTCTCTTCAATAATTATAAACTTAATAATAATAAAATATTTGTGTAATTTTAGTTGTTATTAAATACAACTAACTCAATGAAACAAGACCAAATTAAACTTGAAATAATCAAACAATTTACCAGTTCGTTAGAATTAAAAAATGGAAAAATTGTAACCACTTTGGATGAAGACGATTACTACGAATTTAAAAAATCTCTTCATATTACTAAAAGTGGTATATCTAAAGATTATTTAAAAACGATAGCTGGATTAGCTAATAATAAAGGTGGTCTAATGATTTTTGGAATTGACCCCGATTCTCAAGAATTAGTTGGAATAAAAGAAACACATGAGAATTTAGATAACAAATATGTCAATATGGTTGTTTCTGAACTATTAGATGGTATGAGTTCTTTTTATTTTTTCACCAACAGACACGATGATAAGTTAATAGGTTTTTTAATAATTAACGAACCTATATTTAAACCTGTTATTATCAAATCTAGTTTTTCGAGTAATGAAGGTGCTTATGTAGCTGGAGATATTTATTATCGATATCCAGGGGAAAGTATGAAAATAAAGCCCAGTGATTTAAGGACTTTAATGTCAAAAGAAATAAGTCGACATGCTGAACAACTAATCTCTCAAATAACAAAATTAGTTGAAATCGGTCCTGAAAATGCTGCAATTATTAATTCAAAAACAGGAGAAATTGAAGCAAATAACTCAAAATTAATACTTAGCCAAGAAATTCTAAAAGATTTAAATTTAATAATGGAAGGTAATTTTGTAGAAAAAGATGGTGCCCCAGCCTATGTTATAAAAGGTAATATTGAATTAGAATCTGGAAAAGGTAATTCTCAAATTATTAAAGAGCAGACTGCTCTTCACAACCGTGACTACCATTCAAGTCTATTAGAAAATAATTGTTCAAATCCTAAAAACTTTCTTAAAGACATTGTTTGCAGAAATACTTTTAATCTTCCAATATTCAATTTAATTAGAAGTGCTAAAATGAGCAACCAAGAAGCTATAAACTTACTTGAATCTCAAAATAATACCGATGTAAACCAAAATACAAAAGATAAAATTATTGAGAGAATAAAAAAACCAACAATTTGCTTAAACAATGCAAACTTGGGAACTATAAAAAAAGAAATAATTGAAACAGAATTAAATGAAGTAATTACATTAGAATCGTTAAAACTCAAATATTCATTAAAAGGAAACTCAAATAAAACTATTATAAGAACTTTAATTTTTAATAATATTAAGAATAACTTTCCAATAGATCCTAAGCTTAAAGAAGATTACTTTAATGAATTTATAGAAGCTTTTTCTCATCTTTCAAAGGAAGATGTTATAAGAAATCAATCATTTTATTTTTCAGAATTAAATCAAATATTAAAAATAAATAATGAAAAACTAACAAAAAACAGTGTAGCTAAAACAAATTTCAGAAAAGTAATTTGTTTATTAGATTACCAACTTCATTCTGATGAATTAAACTAATAACCTGAGGATTGAATAAGTAAGTATTGAAATGACTTTTTCTATTTACACACTTTTCAGGATAGTCTCCTGTTTTTTGATAGAATGATTAGTCAAAATGATTGCTGCTGAACATCTAATTTTTCAAATTCCAATATTTATAATCTAAATATAACAATAGGCAAGCCTCTAACATCCTTATCGATTTACTATAACAAATTGTTTTCCTTGAAAGGCGTTTTAAGTGGGTTCTCAAGGTTAAATTGGCTCTTTCTATTCGGTTATTGGCATACCTTTGTGTATCATGATTCGTTGGTTTTATCAAATTTGGATAAGTATTTAGCTTATCTGTTATAATTTTTTTGGGAGATAATAATTGAATTGTACTTACCACTTTTCCTAAACTTTCTTTTGTTCTTGATCCTATTGAAAGATCTATAATATTTCCTGTTTTACGATTTAATCCATAAGTTACTCAACAATAATGTAAAGGATCTTTTTTACCTATATTCGTCCACAGTTCATCCAACTCATATACTTGATTTTTTTCACAATAAATAGGCTTGGTGATTGTTGATCTTAAATATAAGATTCTTCGCATAATCGTTTTACTAGAATATCCTAATATTCTTCCCATCGATCGAATACCAACTCCTTCAGCATTCAATACTTTGATTTGAAAATCGTCTTTATCTTTATAAAGTTTATAGATATACTTATCTTGACTATATTTTCCGCAATCTTCACATTTTAATCTTTGTCTTATCTCTCTCCTACCACGCTTTATTACATTACTTGACAGGCAATTACCACATTTAATCATAACCAAAATGCCATTTGAAACACGAGGTTAAAACTATGGGTTTTTAATGAGTTCTAAGAAACTTTCTTCTAATTGAGTATACATTAATATATCTTTTTGAGTTTTTCAGAAAAATAAAATACTCATTTACAAACAGTTAAATCCTTTAATTAACAAAAGTGCCGTTTGGAACATGACCCACCTTTACCAGTCTGTGTTGTATATTGTGAATGAAAAAAAATACCAGTATAAGCATCCATAAACAACAATAGGACAGCAGATTTACCAGTAGGTACATCGACACCACATAGCTTCACATCTAGAACTAGATATTCAAAAGGTGCTTTACAAGAAAATTCATTCATCTGTTATTGTTTTTAATTATAAAAGAGCCGTGAAGTTCGGCTCTTTATTATCATTTTCTATCAACCTCTCACCATCCTCGACTGGTGTTGTGGCTGTTTTTATTGAATTATAGGTATCTTCCTTTTACCTAATGCTATACCAATTTGCGTGAATAATCTTCTTTTTTTTAACTTCAAACCTAAACTGTCTGCAATTACCCCAATTTACCTTTTGGTCTCTCCTCCCACAAGGGCAATAAACAGTATATTCATAATCTGTAATTCTATTAAAAATTCCTTTTCTTTTTTGTTTATAATCTATACCAAAGTAATGTACTAACCATTTTTCAGATGTTTCATTTTCTTTAACATATTTTATTAAATAGTTAAAAGATTTTAAACCCAAACCATTACAGACTCGTCCAGTATCTTTAAAAACTTTTGAATAATATTCCAACGAATCTGATTGGGAATAACTTTTAAAAGTATTAAATAAAGCTAATATTATTAATGTTTTTATTGTTTTACTTTTCATTTTTACCTCTTAAAACACATCCAGATTTATAATCAACTTTTGTACCATCTCTGTCATAACCAGTATTATTTGGTGTTCCTAGCGAACCTTTAAATGTACCATTTTTAAATTGAACATTAATACCCGTACCTTCTTTATTAATATCGAACCCAGCTTTTTTAAATGCTGTTATTACATTATTTTGTGTCATTACTCTATTGTTTCCTATATTAATTTCATTCGAATTTTTCTTTAGATATTTTTTATCCATATTCGGATAATCATCAGTAGTTGCTCCTGGTGCAGATAAAATATCTGGGAATCTTGAATTTTTATCACCATCATCATGAAGTAAACCTAAACCATGAGCCAATTCATGTAATAAAACATCGAAATCTTTCATTATTTCAGCAAAACTATAAGTTCCAGTATTACCTCCAATTTCTCCCCATTCTGATACATAACCTTCTCTTCCTCCAAATTGTAAGGCTATAAACCCAGCATGAGTATCACCAGCTTGTTGTGCTTTTCTATCTGCTTTTACTCTTTTAATTTGTTGTAAGTTAGTCTCCATAACTCTTGCATAATTCATAGAAGCATCTAAGCTTTTTTTCATATTAGTCTTAGCATCTTCTTCAGACATTCTTGATACATCAACATTCCAAACTAAATCATACTCTTCACCGTTTACAATAATAGTTTTGACATTCAATAGACTTTTCATTAATCTTTCTTTCATTTTATCAATGTCTAAACTACCTAATTGTTCAACTAATGCTGAGTATAGAAATAACTCCATATTTATTGAGACAGTTCCTCTTTTACCATCTTTAGCTTCTGTAATAGTAACAATTGCAGATTTTCCATTTGGGTCAACATAGTAGATAGGATTATTATTAAAAGATGCGTATGGAGATTGATTAGGATGTTCAATCTCATCTATTGATTTCCATCTCGCTAAACGCGGGTCATAGCCTCTAAACTCAGTAGTATAACTATTCCCATCCCCAGAAACCTCATTATCCAATTCCATTCCATTGTAAGCGAATCGATATTTATCACTCGTATATTCATGGTGTCTATCTGGCATCTGCATTCCAAATGGATAGTAGTCACTTGTTTGTATCAATGTAGCAGAATAAAGGCTTGTAGAGCTTCCTAGGTTCAACGTTTTTCTATCATTGATTACAACGTTCACATTGCCTAAATATAAACCTTTACAGACGGGGTTTTGATGTTTTAAATAAGCGTTATATGTAAGTTTCAGACAGCCCAATTATAATTTATTTGGTCAAATGTAAAAACAAAAAAAATATCTACCACATTAAAGTGATAGATATTCTATGAAATCAAATCTGATTTTATTATATTTGTTTAAACAATTAATAGTTAGGATTATGACACTACATCCACAATATGTTACTGATAGTAATGGCAAAGCTGTTTCGGTTCTTCTTCCTATGAAAGAATTTAAGAGCATCTTGGAAGAGCTTGAGGACCTAGAAGATATTAAGCTATACGATAAAGCTAAAAAAAATGATGATGGTGTTCGTATACCTATGGATGAAGCTTTTAGAAAAATCGAAGCTAAACGTAAACAAAAAAATTAATGAGCTATACTCTAAATTTTAGTAAACGTGCTTTTAAAGAGCTATCTAAAATCAATGAACCTTATTACACCAGCATCAAGATTGCAATTACTAGTTTAACTGAAAATCCTAGACCTCAAGGTTACAGAAAATTAAAAGGTCGAGATGGATACCGTATTCGAGTTGGTGACTATCGAATCATCTATGATATTTTTGATTCAGAACTAGTTGTTGATATTATTGATTTAGGTCATCGTAAAAACATATACGAATAACCCATCACCCAAACAAATGCTTCTCCTTTAATAATTCCGCAAGCTCTGTTGTATCTTGTAACTCATAAGATTCCGTTGTTGATACAAATCTATGACCTATCATCTTTTGAGCTTTCCTTTTACCATACTTCTTTATCCAATCCATAATCACACAAGCTCTTAAATGAATACCATTTTTGAAGCTTGGTGAAAGTCCTCGAAGTTCACGACTCATTTCATTCCAACATCTATTCATATTCACATTAAATAAAAGCTCTTGGTCTTCGGGTACTTCGTTTAAGTATTCCATCAAAGGATATATTTGTTTTGAATCCAACCCAAGGACTCTAGGATTACTTCTAAGTCCAGCTGAAATATAAATTTCTCCGTTCTTTAAAAACACATCCGCTTTGCATATCCTAGCTAGTTCACCAGTATGAAGTCCTTGATGAATCATAAGTGATAATATTAGTAGATTTCGTCTTCTGACATGAAGCTGAACCTCAAGCTTAACATTCTTTGATATTGGTTTTAATTCCAGATACGATTCATATTCATTGTACAATTCTTGGAGCTTTCTTTGAGTTAAAACATTTTGAACAACACTATCTACACTACCTCTTATATAAACACCTTTTGCTGGGTTTTTTGTTATCAAATTTAACTTAATGAGATAATTAAAATACTTTCTAATAGTAGTCAATCTTAAATTAATCGTATCAACTTTTAACGATTCTGATTGAAGATAAGACACATATTCCAACACATTGTTTTTGGTTATACTTATTGAATCACATAAGTTTTGTGATTTCAACCATAGAAAAAACAAACTTATTGAACAAATATCACTATTGATTGTTGAGTTAGCGAAGTTCTCTTCAATCAAATACTTACGAAATTCCATTATCTCTTTATTCTCCATCATTAATATCTTTTTTAGTTTTTAACTCTTCTACTATCTGACAATAAATCTGTGTCGTATCAATGCTGGCATGACCCAAAAACCTACGAATCCATTCCAAATCCAATCCATTTTGAAGCAAGTGGGTAGCTACTGAATGTCTGAGATTATGATGAGATATATGTATTTGTATGCCACATTTTTCCACCAGATACTTAATTCTTGTACCAAATGATTTCATACGTTTTCCATTTTGATTCAATAGCAACGCCTCTTGGTCATCTTGTGTTACTTTTTTCTTATAGGTATACTTATAGCACATGTTCACTTGGTGATGATGCTCTGTAAACCAATACCTACCATTTTGAATATATGTACGTAGGTCCTCTAAATGTTGATTAGGAATTGGTACATATCTTTGTTTGTTTCCTTTACCTTTTCGAACTATTAATCTACGATTCTCAAAGTCTATATCTGATAAATTCAAGTTCCTAACTTCTGCCAATCTTAAACCACATCCATAGAATACTGCTAACACTGCACGGTCACGCTCTCCTAGTGCTTGACTTCCATGTATATTTGGGTACTGTTCATAAGTAGCATCATAGATTTGTTTTATTTCATCTTGAGTGAGTATAGCTCTACTACCAACAATTTCAACTGGTAAGTAATCTTCATATATATCATAACTGAATCGTTCTTGTGTTTCAGTTATGAACTTTGAAAAACAATTCATTACTTTGAGTATTCCGTTGATGCTTTGATTTTGAATTCCACCAAGTCTTTTTTTGTTGCTTCGGTATTGCAAATGAAGTTTAAAACCAGCTGAATGCTTTGGTTCAACCTTCTGAATATCCAAGATATTTTGTTTTTCCAAATAACTAAAAAATTCAATCAGATGATAAGGATATACTTCACAAGTGTTTTTAACATAACCTTTTATCTGTAACCATTCCCTAAATCCTTTTAGCAAAAACTTAAAGTTATTGGATTTTAATTCTGATTCTAATTCTTTCATGCTACCTTTTGTTTTTGTGATTTAACCATCTTACTACCTTTTGAGCTTGTCACCCCATCCAACTCGTGAGCTACCTCCTCCACATCCAAGCGTACCAACGTTTTAGGTAGCTCATTTTGATTTTGAGCTACTGTGAGCTGTGAACTGGTTTCTTGGGTAAATAGCATCATTTTATTCAACGAATCAGCTATTGTAGATTTTAGTACTTCATATTCATCAGCATTCACTAGCTCATATCTATAACCTTGTTGTCTATCCAACTCACCTATGATTGGTTGAATATGATTACTAGCAACAAGCGTTGAATGGTAGCGTTTAACTGTGCTTATAGGCACGTTTAAAGCCATGCTTAATTCAGAGTTGGTAAATGCTTTTTTATCTTCTGTACGGTCCGCTATGAGCGTCTTTAAACGCTCTAGGTATATCCTTGTAGGTCTATTGAGTACATCGCTTTTGTTGACTAGAATATCAGCTAACAGTTCATTTGCTTGCTGAATATCCTCAATCTCTGTTTCGATGTATTGCTCACCCGTTCTTTGGTCCACCTTTTTGGTTCTCTGGTGTTGGTGAAGTAGGGTTATAATCTCAATAAATCTCAAATAGTGAACATTGGTAACCGCTGGGTTGATTATCTCCTTTGGCAACACCAATTGTTGAGCCATTGGGTTAACAACTCTTATTGGTTCAATGATTCTTTGTAGGTTCTGAATAAACTCAATAGCTTTCTTTTC
Source organism: Flavobacteriales bacterium (assembly GCA_947375085.1). Next base: position 9,110 of record CANCEQ010000025.1, on the reverse strand, counting down.
TTGGTACATATCCACTTTTCCAGCTGATTGTTTTCGCTGATAATCCATCATTGAATCCTCATTGATTGTTTCCTCTGTTAGTGTGAAGCTATAAGCCTCTGAATTTTGAAAAGCTTTTTCTTCTTTGGTACTGATAGATAATACAACACCAGTACCACGAACAAAACGCTGAACGGCTTTAATTTGTCCTAGCTCATCTTTTTGAGTAGTGGTTTTTGAAAAATAACCTTTGGTCTGCAAATCAAACAATGGTAACATTCGCTTACGATTACGACTATCTACATCTTCAATAAGTAACACTTTGTTATTTAACTCGTTTTCATCAAAGTAGAACAAAGCGTTATCAGATAGATGAGATATTTCTAGCTTATCTTCATCTGGTAAAAGTTGGCCTATCTTTGATTGTAAGTAGTTGTGTTGACTCTGAATAATCGAGTGCAAAGGTTGTGACTGTTTTCTTGAAAGATACGTTAGAAACAAGATTAAACGATTCTTTTGGTTGCCGATGATTCCCGTTTGACCAATCAACTCTTGAAGCCTATCCAACAAATTAGCTTCATTTAAAAACCCGATAGCTTGTTGTTTCTCGTTTGATGATAATTCATAAGTATTATTTATTGAAACCTTTGGTGCTTCGATAAGCTCCAACTTGTATGATTCTAATTGAGTTGTAAGCTCACCAAATGCTTCCTCAACATACTTAACACCTAGATTGGTTTGTGTTACCACCTTGCGAATAAAAGTGGTTAGAATCGTACTATTATATAGGTCGATTTGTTCACGTACAATGGTACGTTGGTATTTAACCAGAAGCATCACCCGAAGGCTCTGAAATGATTCAGTATTTATTCCTCCTAGAATCTCAAATTCTATGTCTTCAAATCTAAAAGTGATAAGATTTGAATTTGTTGTATCTAATTTGGTTGTATGTATTTTATTTTTATCTTTGCTCATAAGAAACAGTATTGATGATTTTTATTGTTTTTCCATTATTAAAATATTTGAAAGCTGTACGCCAATACAGCTTTTTTTTATGCCTCTAACTTTCTATCTGGTCCTTCTCTTATTTTCATAACTCATTGTTTTACTTATGTTTAATTCATTTTTAACTCCAAACCTTATGAGAATAGGATTCCCTTATGAGTTTCCTCAATTTTTTTAACATTTATCAAAAAAGTGTGTTTGTTTGTTTAATCGAACATTACAAAGGTACGAAGTACAAAAGCCTTTATCTAATTTTCGATAAACTATTCGATGTATTTTTTCCTCGTGTTTTATATGAAATATCTTACTGTTTATCAAGTAGTTAAAAATTGAGTTTTTTACTATTCCTTCGACCAATGACAGTCTTTTGTCGATGGTGTTTTTGGTAAAATATTGAATTTTGCGAAATTAAACAGCTAAATTTTAATACAACCTAAAAAATGATGGCTTTTAAGCCACCATCTTCAAGTAAACACCCACAGTTGAATGTGACAACTTTAGTTCTTTGCCAATCATTCTATTTGATAATCCTTCCATCTTCATGTTCTTGATTTTATTTATAAGTTCGTTTTCAATCTTTGGACGACCACCTTTTTTTGAACTTCTAGCCAATCCGATGAGTACACGCTCAGATATTCGTAATTTTTCTTGTTTTGCTAGGGTCGAAAGGAGCGAAATCACGACATCCTTGAATATCCCACAGCTATCTATATACTGTTCGCTGTAGGATTTAAAGTTAATTCCGTATGATTCCAACTGCTCAAGTGATTTGATGGTTGCACGAGTGCCTTCTCTGGACCATCTATCCAAGCTCCAGAATAATACTAGGTCGAACTTTCTCTTGCTAGCATCAGCATAAAGTTGTTTATAAGCTGGTCTATCAGAAGTACCACCAGAAACTTCATCACAATACTCGTTTATTATAGTATAGTTCATTTTCGCACAATACTCACGAAGCACCAAAAGTTGGTTATCGTTATTTTGCCCTTTTGTACTTGTTGAAATTCTAACATAAATCGCTGTTCTCATAATCTTCATTTTAATAGTGGTCGAAAAACCCTCTTTTTTTTGCCCTCTACAACCCAGTGTTTACGGGGTGTATTTTTTCTTATTTCAATGGACAATTAACAGTTGTTTTTCGACCACGATGCAAATAAACCAGGCATTTTTCACAAAAACAAGTAAATAGCTAAAAACCTGGAAATTAATTTATTAACATCTGAAAAGCATGTTTATTATTGAATTTCACATCTCTTTTTTCGAGATATAAAACAATTCTATTTTTATAAAATTTAAGTACAAGATTTAGAACTTTTGGTTGATGGGATTGTATTTATACTAGTAAGTTTTAAAGCAAAACACAAAATGTTTCACAAATAACTCTGGCACCTTTCGAGGTGCCTTTGTTGTTTAGAAAAATACTTGTAGTGTCCCAAAGTGTCCCAAGTGTCCCACTTTTCTAATTATGGGACAGTTGGGACAGTAACCAATCAAAAGCATTGATTTTACTAGCTTAAAGGCACTTTATAGGTGTCCCAAAAGTGTCCCACTTTATCTTTTAAGTGTCCCATTTTATATTTTGGGGATAGCAAATTGTATTGATTGATAAAATCGGATGCTACCTTATTTAGGTTTCAAGAGAGTGAGCTTCTACTGTATAGACTGTACATACATCATTTTTTTCTCTAGGTACTATCTAGTTATTTTTTTTTATATATAATATATAGATATAATAAGAAGAATACATCACTCTCTGAAACCCAAAAGAGAGACGGATGGATTCCGTCTCGAAAACTAACAAGTGTCCCACTTTGAATATGAAGTGTCCCACAAAAAAAACTAGAATGGGACACTTTGGGACAGTTGGGACACCAAAAAAACATCTACAACTCAATAGAATCAACGATTTTAAGTCTTTATATCTTCAACTGTCCCACTTTTAAAAATATGGGACACTTTGGGACAGTGGGACACTTGGGACACATTATAGAAATACCGCACCATCTCTCTGCACTTCTGAAACCCTAAAAAAAGATGAAAATATTTTTATTGATTATCAAGCACTTACAAGCCGATTTTAATTTATTTTTCAAAAATGCTTGACTTATCTTCGAAAATGTAGTACTAATTGTAAAGATTCTACATACTGTATGTATTTATCTAATAAAATAACATTTCATTAAAAATAAAAACAATGAAAAAAGCAAAAAGTAAAATGTTCTCAATGAGAATGGACGAGCAAACTCGTCAAAAATTAGAAAGTCTGGCTTCTAACCAGACCTTCAAATACAATAATTCTGCGGTAATAATTGCCCTAATAAACGCAGAACACGTTAAACACTCTAAATTAGATGACCGTATGTAATCCAAACTCACAAGCAAATCACCTATCTAATATAGGTCTACCATCATCAGAAGTAAACAATAGCTACGAAACTTTCAAAGCTGTTGTTGAACAATCGGAAATGTTCAATCAAGATGTATCTCTTCCACAGATGAGCTATTTTGAAAATCCGATAACCAACACCAACCCCGATTCAGTAATAAATATCGAGGTGTTATATAAAATCATCACAACCGATGAAGATATTCGAAGTATTTGTCAACGAATCCGTTCTGCATCAAAAGATGAACAAAAGCAAATAAAACGCAAAGAGCTACCTTATGTAACTCCATCTGGTACTTTCTATAAGAGAGCCAACGATGAACTTATTAGTCATTCTAGGTACTTGTGTTTGGATTTTGACGATATGCTTCCAGAAGACATGGAATACCTAAAATCTCGTCTTCTAACTGATGAACAGATTCCAACGGTAATGATGTTTAACTCACCAACCAACAAGGGATTCAAGATGCTTATTCTTATTCCATCCAAGGCAGAATCTCATGGTAGATACTTCGATGCTGTTTCGAATTATATTCAAACGGTATATGCTAAAGAAGTTGATAAGTCTGGTCGTGACATCGCAAGAGCTTGTTTCTTATCACACGACCAGAATGCTTATATCCTTCCAGAATGGGACCTTGAACCCCTAGATGAGAAATTCTTGGATAAATGGTTATCCATTACACCATCAACTTCGAGCATCAAGTTAGACGTTGCTATCAAGCCAGATTCTCATAATGCTATTAAGCTATTAAGAGTTAACAAGCTTGTTGAGATGCTAGAGCAAACACAAACGGACCTAACTACTCACTATGATAATTGGTATAAGATAGGAATGGCTTTGTGTGAATTGGATGAGGATGGTCGTGAACCATTCCATAAGATTAGCAGTCTATATGCCGAGTATGATTACGATACAGTTGATGACAAATTCTCTTCATTGTTAAATGATTATGATGGTTCAATAACACTATCAACACTTTTTCATATTGCAAAGCTACACAACATAGTGCTTGTTTATAATGAGAAGGAAGGAATCAAAGAAGCATCACACTCATCTGAAACCAAAAAGGAATCCATCATTCTAGCTTCAAATTCAAGACCAAGGACAGCCAAACAAAGATTAAAAGATGCTGAAGGTCAAGCAGAAATAAAGCCACTTTTAGGTGCGATATGGCAAACGGGAGAAGTTCATATCCTTTTTGCAGACACTGGAGCTGGGAAGAGTGTTTGGGCGACACAAATCGCTGATGCGTTATCAAAAGGACGAAGTGTTATGAAAGTTCTACCTAACGAGAACGGTCCGCTACGAGTACTATTTTATGACTTTGAGCTTTCAGATAAACAATTTCAAAAACGCTACTCTGATGCTGATGGTCGTGGTTATGAGTTTTCAGATAACCTTTTTATTGATAATATTGACTTTCGTCAATTAATCACGGATAATCCCAAGGCAAATGCTGATGATTTAATCATTCAAAAGATTGAATCAGATATACTAGAGCTACAACCACAAGTACTTGTGATTGATAATCTAACTTTCTTAAAGTCAGAATCAACGCAAGATACAAGTGTAGCTATGGCACTAGTTAGAAAGCTAAATGAGCTCAAAGATAAATACCAATTATCATTGTTGGTGTTAGCTCATACACCCAAGGTAAAAGCTGGAACACCTATAACATTAAATGAATTAGGTGGTAGCAAGCACTTATCCAACTTTGTTGATTCAGCATCTGCCATTGGTAAAAGTTCCAAAGAATCTAATCTCCGCTATATCAAACAAGCCAAGGCAAGTAGAAGCTCTGAAATGGTTTTTGATGGTCAAAACGTAATAGCTTGTGAAATGCACCTTGATGATAGATTCTTAGGATTTGAATATGTAGGTTTAGAAAACGAAGCCGAACATCTACAAACGCCTAGCCAAGAACAACGTGACAGCAAAAAACAAGAAGAATATCATTTGATTCAAAGCTTGTTGTCAGAAGGTAAATCTCTTCGTGAAATTGAAGCTATAACGGGTATATCCAAATCCAAGGTAGGTAGGATTCTTAATCAATAATTAACCTCCAAAATCAATACAAGGTCACTCAATCATGGGTGACCTTTTGTTGTTGCCCCCTCCCTCCGTTGAATAGTTAAGAATATTTTGGTTACTAAATTCTCGTTACCTACCTCATTATACTGATTTTTTGATGTGGTCAATATCAACCACATGAAGGTCCGTTTAAATTTTTTTTGGGATTCTGGGTGGATTTTTTTTGGAACTATTCGAGGATGTGGAGGAGGTGATTACGTTTCTTTATGGTTGATATTTGCGTTTTTATAAGCACCAAAAGACTCAACGTTAGCACAGTTTTATTCTATTAACTTGATAGATTATTCGGGTCATGTCGCTCTCCAATCAATGGTTCAAGCGTTCTCTCGGTGTTTTTTTCTGGAAAATATAAATAATGGTGCTGGTTGCTGGTATTTATAAATAAAATAACCCATGACACAAACAGATATTCTCAACAAAAAGCTATCCATCACCAATCAACAAATACAGTTAGCATCAACACCTAATCAGAAGAAAGAGCTTCAAAAAAAGCTCCAAATCATCCAATACAAGCTCCAAATAGAACGAATCAAAGACCTTATATCAAAGCTATCCTAGTTGATTACGTTTAGTAGCTTCATGCCTCGTTGAAGAAGTTCTTTAGCATCTTTTAATTCTTCATGTGACACCATACCACCTTTGGTTGGGTTGAATAGTTCTCGAATATCCACGTCCAAAGCTTCAGCGATTTTCAATAATAAAGCCACTGTTGGATTATTCTTACCAGAACATATATAACTAATAGCTGTAAGACTTACACCAATCTTATCTGAAAGTTCTTGTCGGGTGACATTCTTTTTGATTAACAACTCATTAACTCTTAATACTGACATATACTAGATGTTTTATTCATCAAAGGTAGTTATAATATTTAATCACAGATTAAATAATCATAAAAAATATAATCATAACTTGTATATTTGATAAGTTATACTTATATTTGTACAACAATTTTAATTAGTAATTATGGAAGCGGTAGAATTTAAAAATAACTTAAAGATGATAAAAGAGAGCCTTAGAGGTCTTCGGATTTCATTTAGCACCAAATACGCTAGCCGTTGTTATACAAGTCTTAATTCCTTTGGCAACGCTGTTTTAGAGCAAGAACAATATGGTCTTCATTTCGGAATCAACAATGTTAAAACACCAAACGGAATAATTCGTATTGATTCATTCTTACAACTGTTGGATATTCTTAAATCACAAGTTGTTGAAGTGGTTTCTTTTAGCTCATATAGAGAGTATAACGGAATGAGTGACCTAGTTCGATGTGGTCGCTTGGACTAGGGTTTTAATAACTACTGAATCAAATCAACATACTTTGGTCTTACTGAATCACAAAGTTGATTGGATAAACTAGCATTAAAAATGATTTCAGTTGCGTTAGGTAGAAATGAATTAAGTACATCTTTAAATGGTTCATCTAATGCTGTTATAAGCTTAAAGTTGATATTAAGGTCGTCAAAGTTATATTTGTTACATATATACCGTAGGAACTTAACCAATACACCTTTACCAGTCTGTGTTGTATATTGTGAGTGAAAAACAATACCAGTATAAGCATCCATGAACAACAATAGGACAGCAGATTTACCAGTAGGTACATCGACACCACAAAACTTCACATCTAGAACTAGATATTCAAAAGGTGCTTTACAAGATATTTCATTCATCTGTTATTGTTTTTAAGTATAAAAGAGCCGTGAAGTTCGGCTCTTTATTATCATTTCCTATCAAACTCTCACCATCCTCGACTGGTGTTGTGGATTATATTTATTGGATTATGTTTTAACTTTAATGAATCAATACTCTTTCATATGAATCCTTTCCTTTTCTTATCACCTTAAAATTTAGGTCGTTTTCCAATAACTTCTTAGAAACTGACTTATATTTTTCTTTCTCCGAATTATCAAAGCTACTTTTTATTTTCATCGTCACACATATTTCTGAAATATCAAACAAAATTGAATCTTCTATAACATTTTCATATAGTTCTTTAGCAATTTCATAATTAATCTTAGTTATACTGTCTATATTATCATTGTTATATATAAGGTTTGAATTAAATGCAATATGATATGATGAATTGCCAGATAAATCATCACCTATTCTGGGTGGTTGAACATCTATTTTATCATAACCTTTACTCATTAATTGTCTTACATATATTTTTTCTTTTTCTGTAATAGGTTTATTTCTAGATTTTTTATATAATTCTCTTTCTGATAAGGTTGTTTCATTGTTAAACACACATCCATACAAAACCATTGATAATAAGATAAATACCTTTATTTTCATTAACCTTTATTTTTAGTGTTCGTATTTTTATTATCATTTGGAACTGTATCTTCATAACCAGCATCTTCCTTCTTTATATATTGAGGTGTACATTGTCCCTTTTTAATTGCTTTGACAAAATCCCAAATTTGGGGCATTGATTTTGTATCAAAATGAGGGTCATATTTTGCTGGATTTTTTTTAGGATGTAAAGATGATACGGGCTCATCGATTACCCCCATATTTACAACTCCTTTAATATTATATCCACCAGTTTTTCTTCCGCCAAAATCAGCTTTATATAAAGTTTTATCATACATAATATTTAATTGATACCTTTCTAAAACTTCACTATTCTTAGCAATTTTAATGGCATCACCATCACAAGCACTTAAATGAACAATTTCACCCTTTTTTAATAATTTTGAAAGTTCCTCATGTTTCATAAATTCTTCTAGCATTCCTTCGGAATATGCGGCCCCCATACTATGACTTACAACATTAATTTCAGTTACATCATTAGTTTTATCTTTGTCTGAATTTAAAATATTAATCTCTTTTATCAACATTAGAGCCATATATTTTCCTTCTTGTCTCCCTTGTTCTTGTCTATCTTGAGCTCTTGAAAACATATGTTCACCAGTACCATTTATAAATTTCTCTCCTCCTTCATCTCCAAAATATTCATGTGCTTTTTTGATGAAATCTGGTCCCCTATCATACCAATAAGGTGCTAAAGGTTCAATATCATCGTTATAATAATAAGGTACCCAAGTGCCACCTATATTCTTAAATCGGACATTTGGAGCACCATAAATATAACCATTTATAAATATAGTATATAATCCGTTATCATCTTTAGCCGCTATCGGAGTATTAAATGCATAAGCATATTGACTCATAGAAGGGAAGTATCCTCTTCGTTTATCTGGAGCAAACCAACGACCTAAACGAACATCAAGTTGTCTATGGTCTGTATTTATTTCATTTCCACTACCTTTCATCTCTGGGTCTGATTCATTACCCATGAATGCGAATCGATATTTATCACTCGTATATTCATGGTGTCTATCTGGCATCTGCATTCCAAATGGATAGTAGTCACTTGTTTGTACAAGAGTAGCTGAATAAAGACTAGTCGAACTACCAAGATTCAGCGTTTTACGGTCATTTATAACTGCGTTTACGTTGCCTAAATGATTGGTTAACTCATAGTTCTTTTTTCCTAACGTATTTTGATACACTCCTTCAAATTCAATCGGCATTTCATCTATTTCAACATTAAATATCGCTTTGTGTTCTTTTACTATTCCTAGTCTTGATGCTCCATAAATATGTCGCTCTGATAATGTCGCTTGGTCATTAACA
>CANCEQ010000024.1 GCA_947375085.1 Flavobacteriales bacterium | reverse complement strand
TTGTAAACACCTTTAAATCGGTCTCCCATTCCAATAGGCCAAGTTAATGGTCGAACTTTAATCTCTAAAGTTGATTCTAGTTCATCTAATAAGTCAAAAGTATATTTACCTTCTCTATCTAATTTGTTAATGAAAATGATAACAGGAGTTTTACGCATTCGACAAACTTCCATTAATTTTTTAGTTTGTTCTTCGACCCCGCTTGCACTATCGATAACCAAAATAACACTATCTACAGCAGTTAATGTTCTAAAAGTATCTTCAGCAAAATCCTTGTGACCAGGTGTATCTAGGATATTTACTTGTTTTCCAGCGTATTCGAAAGCCATTACAGAAGTGGCAACAGAAATCCCTCTTTGTTTTTCAATTTCCATGAAATCGGAAGTAGCTGTTTTTTTGATTTTATTATTCTTAACTGCTCCAGCTGTTTGAATCGCTCCTCCAAAAAGTAAAAGTTTTTCAGTTAAAGTAGTTTTACCAGCATCGGGGTGAGAAATAATTCCAAATGTTCTCCTTTTCTCGATTTCTTCAGCGTTTTTCATGGGAAATTGTGCAAATTTTTATTTGTGCGCGAAGATAGTGAATTTTTGATGTTTAATGTTTGATATCGAATGATTAATTAATAAGTTTAGTTTTGTATATTAACAGAAGTTTTAAAATTAAATGTTTTAAAAAATAACATTCATTGAGAAAAGGTACAACTAGATATAGTGTTTTAAAATTAAAATGCCCCAAATGTCAAGAGGGTAATCTATTCGTAGATAAAAATCCATACCATTTTAAGAGGTGTCTATTGATGTATGAACGCTGTGGGAAATGCAATCAAGATTTTCAAATAGAACCCGGATTTTATTATGGTTCAATATGGATGAGTTACCCATTAGTAGTAATTATTACGATTACAATTACTTCTTTTTTTTACTTATATTTAGAAGTTAACTTTTTATTTTTTATATTTATTCTAGCAATTACAATGTTATCCCTTCAACCATTAATTCTAAGGTTCGGTAGGGCTATGTGGTTGAATATTTTTGTTAAAAAAGATCGAATTATCTAAAATCAGAAAAATGAAAAATAAAAACAATTCTTCAAAAGAAAATTATGATTTATGGCATAATGACGCTTCAAATTGGAAACTAGGAATGTTTTATTTTAATAGGGAAGATCCTCGACTGATGCCGCCAAAACGTAATCCTATGATGGGATGGACTGTTAATTTCGCTAATCCAAAATCGTGGTTATTACTTTTTATCCCTTTAATTTTTGTCATCATTATGAAATTGATTAAATAATGAATTGTAAATAAATAGTTAATTAACAAATCATTAAATAGTGATTTAAAAATGATTCAGTATAATTGATAAAAAACATTATCAGTTATGAAATACTTTTTAATTTCTTGTTTCTTTTTGACTTTTACACTATATGGTCAAAGAAGTCAGTTGGGTATATATGGTTTATTGGATTTACCATCTAGTAATTTGATGCCAAATATGAATAATTGTATTGGTATAGGAGGTACTTTTTCAATGAGACCTAAAGAGTTTTTTCCATTGGGGATTGAGTTAGATTTAAGTCATTCTTTTAATTCAGGTAAAAATTTCAACTTTTCAACCAGTCAATTTTATGGAAAATCAACCAATTATTCTATAAATTACCGAACACATTTCAATACGTATTTACTTGGGGTAAAGTGGACAATTGGAAAAGATTATCATATTTTAAATGGTTTTTTGACTCCTCAAATTGGATTAGCTTCATTTAATACTACTATGGATTATCCTGATTTTTACCATGACCACGATCATGACCAAGATTTTGATTATAAGTCGACTAAATTTCAGAGATCTGTTATTCCTGTTTATGGTGGAAGAGTCGGGGTGGAGATTTCATTGAATAATTTGTTTCAGAAAAGCAATAAAAACGATGGTAGAATTCAATTAAGTGTTAATTATTTGAAAGGATTTACAGATATGAGTTATGTCAATTTAAACAAAATGAATATTCAGCCCGACGAAAGTGGAAGATTTAAACCGGAAATTTTAAATTTCCCAAAGAATTCTATAGTTACGGAATCTAATTTTTCAGAATTATATAGGTCAAAACTAAGTTTGTTAGGTGTGCAAATTGGTTATGTAATCAGGTTTTAAAAGTTAAAGACACAAAAAAAGGTTGAACATTGTTCAACCTTTTTACTTTTGGGAGGCTAGTGGGGATCGAACCCACGACCTACGGTACCACAAACCGTCGCTCTAACCGACTGAGCTATAGCCTCCATTTACGAGTGCAAATCTAACTAATTTAATTTTTAAAATTGCAATTATTTTAAAGTTATTTTGAAATTATTTTTTAATTAAATTTTAAGTGATTTAAAATCAGTTTTTTATAATTTATAAGAAAAGGTTGTAATGCTACTAAAAGGTGTTAACCTTAGTTTTGTTGATAAACTCTAATGAACCTAGTAAAGTGAAACTTAATCTACTCTAAATTTGTAGAAAATATTTAATAATGCTTAAGATAGGTGTTTTAGGAGCTACAGAATTAGCAAAAGATCATATTAGAATTTTACTTGAATTAAAAAATCAATTTGAAATTATTGGTTTTTATGATCCATATGATAATTTGGCAGATGAAATTGAAAATTCTTTTTCATTAAAAAGGTTTTCAAAATATGAAGATTTATTAGAACAAGTAGATTGTATTGATATAGTTTCTCCAACCATAAAACATTTTGAATTTGCTTCCATTGCATTAAGGAAAAGCAAACATATTTTTATTGAAAAACCACTCACTCAAACTATTGACGAAGCAAAATCGCTGATAAGTTTATCAAGAGAGGCAAGTGTAAAAGTACAGATAGGTTCTATTGAACGATTTAATCCTGCTTTTTTGAAGAGTTTAGATTTTATAAAACGTCCAATGTATATAGAAACACATCGTTTACATCACTATAATTCAAATTTACAGGATGTGTCGGTGGTTCTTGATCTAATGATGAATGATATTGATGTTATATTGAGTATTGTAAAGTCTAGTGTTAGAAAGGTTTCTGCATCTGGTGTTTCTGTTGTAAGTGACGATTTCGATATTGTAAATGCACGAGTTGAATTTGATAATGGGTGTGTTGCTAATTTAACTGCAAGTAGAGTAGCACAACAAAAGAAATGTGATTCTTCTTTTTATCAAAAAGAATCAATTGTTAATGTTAATTTTTTATTGAACGAGGTGGAAGAGGTTCGTTCTGAAAGAACTGCAGAGAATTCTACAAAAAAACTTTTATCAGAGCGACCAATAATTAAAGATTCGAATCCAAAATTGGAAGAATTTAAATCTTTTTATGAATCCATTACAAAAGATTTAGATCCAATTGTTTCTTTAACAAATGGTTATGATTCTTTGTGTGTAGCTCAAAAAATTGAAGAATTGATAAATCATTCAAATTTTATTTTGGTAGACAATAATTAAGTATATTCATCGTTTATTAGTAATTATTTCGATTGAATGAAGTCTTTTATATATATACTACTATTTTGTTTTATTAGTAGTTCTTGTGTTAAAAATAATCCTGATCCTTCTTGGATTTCCGTTAGTAAGTGGTCTCTTATTTCTAACCAAAATGCTACAAGTCCTCAAGGTGTCTTGTCTGAAAGTTTTACAGATGCTTATGTTTTTGTAGATGGTAAGATGATGGGGATTTTTGAAATGCCTTTTAAAATACCATTGTTAAAAAGGGGAAGTGTAAATCTTAAAATTTATCCTGTTATAAAAAATAATGGTATATCTGCAACTAAAAAGATTTATCCTTTTATGGAGCCTTATGAATTAAATGTTGTTTTAGAACAGAATAAAACTTTTGAAATAAAGCCAGTAACTTATTATAATTCAGCAACTCAATTTTGGATTGAAGACTTCGAGGATGCGACAATTAAAATTGAAAATGATATAGATTCAAAAGTACAAATTCATTCAGAGGATGATCCTTTAATTTTGAAATATGGAAATTATTACGGGAAAATTTCATTGAGTGCTTCTGATTCTTTATGGTTGGGAAGAACTTCAGGTGGATTACATTTACCAATTGGAAAAGAAGTGTATTTAGAGATTGATTATCATAATACAAATAGTTTAACTACTGGATTAATTGTTGTTTCTCCATCGGGTGTTTCTGATAATCCTAATATACAACTGAACAAACAGGACTCTGAATCTGTTCAATGGAAAAAAATATACATAGATTTAAAAGAATTAGTTTCGTATAATACTACTGCATCTTATTACGAAATTTCTTTTAAAGCTTTGTTTGACGCAGGTTTATCTTCCTCTAATATTTATTTAGATAATATTAAAATTGTTCATTTTTAGATGATTAAAAAAAGATTGATAACCTATGGTTTTGTTGTTATGGATTGGTTCATGGCTACAATTTCTTGGGCACTTTTTTATTTTTTGAGAAAAGTAGCAATTGAAAACGAGCAATTTTCAGTTGATGCTAATTTTTATATGGGGATTGTACTTATTCCTTTTTTTTGGTTGTTTTTATTTTTACTACAAGGTACTTATTTTGATGTAAAAAGACAATACCGATTAAAAATTTTCAATCAATCTTTTGTTGGTGTATTAATTGGAACATTACTTATCTTTTTTACTTTAATTCTAGATGATGAAGTGAATGATTATCAGTTGTTTTACCGATCAGGAATAATTCTGTTTACTGTCTATTTTACAGCTGTTTTCATACCGAGAATTATTTTTGTGAGTATATTGGTTAAAAGTATTCAACGAAATAAAACTGGTTTTAAGACTGTTTTGATAGGTGGAGACTTAAAAGCATTGTCTATTTATAATGAGATAATTTCTTTACCTAAAAGTATAGGTAATCAGATAGTTGGATACGTTAACTTAAACGGGGTTGATAGATTGCTAGATAATAAATTGAATTATTTGGGAAATATTAAAGATTTAGAATCGATTTTAATTGAAAATGGAATTGAAGAAGTGATTATTGCACTTGAAAACAGTGATCACAATCGTTTGAGAACCATTATATCAAGAATTGAAGGGTTGTCTGTAAAGATTAAGATTTCACCAGATATGTACGATATATTATTAGGGTCAGTTAAAATGAATAATTTGTTTGGAGCTTTACTTTTTGAAGTGACAACTGATTCTATGCCTTATAGTCAACAGGTGATTAAAAGAGTGTTAGATTTTTTAATTTCATTAATAGCCTTTATAATTTTACTTCCTTTTTATATAGTGATGGCTATTTTAGTGAAAATGTCATCTGAAGGACCAATTTTCTTTTTACAAGAAAGAGTAGGGTTAAATGGTGATTTGTTTAAGATCATTAAATTCAGGACAATGTATGTTGATTCTGAAAAAACTGGACCTCAATTATCTTCTGAATATGATCCAAGAATAACAAAAATTGGAAGGGTGATGAGGAAATTAAGGTTAGATGAATTTCCACAATTTGTGAATGTTCTTAAAGGAGAAATGTCTTTGGTTGGACCAAGGCCAGAACGCCAATTTTATATTGATCAAATAATCCAACTTGAGCCACAATTTATACAATTAACCAAGGTGAGACCAGGAATTACTTCTTGGGGACAAGTTAAATTTGGGTATGCTGAAAATGTAGATCAAATGATTCAACGAATGAAATTTGATCTTTTATATTTGAAAAATAGAACATTGGCTTTAGATTTTAAAATAATGTTATATACTATTTTAATTATTCTGAAGGCAAAAGGAAAGTAATATTTGCAGGTTATATAACTTTATTAATATTCAATTTCAAAAAATCCTTTCGTAATTTCACATACCTTTTGAAGATGTTCAGGCATTTCCATTTCAGTCCAAGGTTGAGTTGCTCCAAAAGTGTGTTCAGCATCTTCGATTTCGAAAACTCTAGTTTTTACCCAAGAAGCAATATTTCTACTCTCTTCAATATCAACAGAAGTGTCTAAATCACCATGAATAACTAGGGTAGGAGTTGAAGATTTTTTACAAATTTCTTCAATGTTTAAATTGTCTTTGTTCTCAATAAAATCTTCGTATTGAGAATAGTTATTTGGCATTTTTTGTTCGGTTCTACCATTGACTACATATCTTTTTCCTTGGGTTTTCCATACTTTTAATTGAGTTCCTTCTGGAAATCTTTTTTCAATATCACAAATAGCTGCCCATGTTGCAATTTTGTTTACTCTTTTATCAGTGGAAGATAAAAGAGCGATACCTCCTCCTCTTGAATGGCCAATTAGGTATATCTCTGGAAGTTTTTCAAATTTTGATTCAATCCAATTTATAACTTGTTGTAGATCAAATAATTCTTTTGAATAATTGTTTTCTCCAAATGCTTCTAGGTCTGAAAAATCAATTGGTTGTTCAACTGTTCCTCCATTATGACTTACATTGTATTTACAAAAACCATAACCAAGGTCTGTATAGAATTTTTCTACAAGAGGCCAACATCCCCAATCTTTATATCCCATATATCCGTGAATAAAAATGATTAGCTTGTTATTGAAGTTGTTAGGGGTATTTAAATCAACTAGACTTTCTCTATTATTTGACCCAATATATCGTTGGTTTTGTAAATTCATTTTTAGTTTTTTATGTAAAATTAGAAATAACTAACTAAACAAAGGATAAACGGTTAAATATTTCACTACATTCATTATCTTTACAAATCAAATTAACGTCATGAAAATTTCAGCATCTATTTATAGTGATAAGCTTCGTCCTCTAAAAGAAGTGATAGAAGATTTAGTTCAACATCAGGTTGAATTATTGCATGTAGATTGTAATGATGATTTAGCTGTTTTTGAGGATATTAAGCAAATCAGACAATGGTGTAGTTTACCGATTGATTTACATATAATTACTCCTGATCCAACTAGCTATTTTGAATTGTTAAGAGAAAATCCAGTTGAATACGTTACTTTTCAATTTGAAGATTTAAATGTTCCTTTAGAAATTCCTTCTGATATAAAAGGGAAAAAAGGGTTAGCGATTATTACGCCCACTCCAGTTTCTGTTTTCGAAGCTTTTAAAAATTTTGATTTCATTTTGATCATGGCTACTATTCCTGGTCAAAGTGGAGGGAAGTTTGATGCTATTAATTTTACTAAAATTAGACAGTTTAGAAAGCAATTTCCTGAAAAATCAATTCACGTTGATGGAGGTGTAAATGGTGAAGTTTCCTTTATTTTAAGAAATATGGGGGTAAGTTCATCTGTTTCAGGGTCTTATTTATTTAACGCTCCAAGTATTGGACATGCATTAATGAATTTGACTAAAAGAGAAGTAGAGTCTGAATATAAATTAAAGCATTTTATGATTCCTTTGGAAGAATGTCCTGTAGTATATGAAAGCGATTTATCAATTGAATCGATTTTAAGAGCAATTGAAATTGGAAATATGGGTTTTTGTCTTGTGTTAGGAAATGAAAATAAATTTTTAGGATTAATCTCTAATGCAGATGTTCGAAAAGGTATGTTAAAAAACCTTTCTGATTTGAATAATATTAAAGGAGAGGAACTAATAAATAGAACTCCGAAAACGATAGATGAAGAAGACACGGTTTATTCAATGTTACAATTGATAAAGAATTGTGCTTTTCCAATAATGTACCTTCCTGTGTTAAAAAACAATAAAAATTCAGCAGGAATTGTTAATTTTGTAAATCTGATTAAAGCAGAACTATGATAATTCATTTAAAAGAACAAATTTCAGCTGAACAAGCTGGTAATATAGCAATTGAAAATCAAGCATTTCATATTGTCTACAACGGAAAAAATGTATTGATTACAGGTTCTGGAGTAAAAGAATTGCCTGTTTCTTTAGAATCTATTTCTGAAGATTTTTGGGTGTTCCCAAATGATATGCAGTTGTCATCAAAAAAATACCAATCGGATAAAAGAGAAGTTAAAATTGGTGGTATTACAATTGGTGGTAAAACAAATAATACAGTTTTAATTGGTGGACCATGCTCAGTTGAGTCTGAAGAACAAATTCGACAATCTTCTGAATTATTGGTTTCTTTAGGTTTAAGTACTTTAAGAGGAGGGTGTTACAAGCCTAGAACGAGTCCTTATAGTTTTCAAGGGATGGAGTTAGAAGGATTAAAGCTTTTAGCTAAAATGAGAGATGAATTCGGATTGAACGTTATAACTGAAGTTCGTGATGCAACTCAAATTGACGAAATTATTGAATATTCAGATGTTATTCAAGTGGGGGCAAAAGCAATGTACGACCAAGGTATCTTGAGAGCATGTGCTAAAACGAAGAAACCTGTTTTAATTAAACGAGGATTTGGTTCTACATTACAAGAATTTGTTCAAGCAGCTGAATTTGTATTATCAGGTGGAAATGAAAATGTGATTTTATGTGAAAGAGGATTAAGAACTTTTGAAACAGGGACGCGTTTTACTTTAGATTTATGTGGAGTTGCTTGGTTGCAAGAACATACAAATTTACCTGTTATTTTAGATCCAAGTCATGCGATGGGGTACGCTTATGGAGTACCAAGTTTGGCAAGAGCTTGTGTAGCAATGGGAATTGATGGTTTGTTAATTGAAGCACATCCAAATCCAAAAGTAGCAAAATCAGATGCTTCTCAACAATTAGATCATGCTGAATTTACAACATTGTTAGAGTCGCTTCGTCCAGTTGCTGCTAGTGTAGGTTATAAAATGATATAAGCAGATGTTTTTAGAACAAAATATAAAGGGTATTTGCGATAAATACGGAGTCGATTTTTCTGATTTTCTAGGAGATTTAAACGTAGAAAACACAAAGGAATTATCTCTTTTTGATTTAGAAGCAATCTGTGAGGAAAATACGATTGATATGCATTCACTGTTGTTTAAACCAATGTTTAAAACGAATGCTTTTAAAAATAAAATTGCTAAAATTAAATTATTGATTTTAGATGTAGATGGAGTAATGACTGATGGTGGAATGTATTTTACTGAAAATGGAGATCAGATTAAAAAATACAATACAAAAGATGGGATGGCTATTCTACATTTAACGAAAAGTGAATTTCAAGTTGGAATTATCTCTTCAGGTTTTTCAGATAATATGGTGAAAAAACGAGCAGAAATGTTGGGGATTCAAAGGTGTTATGTTGGAAGGGATAAAAAGATTGAAATTCTTCAAAAATATTGTGAAGAGTTAAATATTCAGTTAGAAAATGTTGCTATAATTGGTGATGATATCAATGATCTTGAAATTATTAAAAAAGTAGGTTTTTCTGCTTGTCCAGTTGATGCAATGGATGTTGTAAAAACAAATGTTGATGTAATTTTAAGTAAAAAAGGTGGAGATGGATGTGTAAGAGAATTTATTGATTCTTATCTTCTAAATGAGCCGTTAAATTAAAGGAAAATAAAAGAATATGAATAAAATAAAGCTTGGAATTATAAGAGAAGGTAAAGTTCCACCTGATAAGCGAGTACCACTTTCTCCTAAGCAATGTAAAATTGTTCAGGCCAAATTTCCGAATGTTGAAGTTATTGTTCAACCTAGTCCAATTCGTGCATTCAAGGATGAAGAATATTTAGCAGAAGGTATTACAATGAACGAAGATTTAACTTCTTGTGATATAATCATGGGTGTTAAAGAGGTGAATATTAGTGATTTAATTCCAAATAAAAAGTTTTTATTCTTTTCTCATACAATTAAAAAACAAGCTTATAATAGAAAGTTGTTATTAGCATTGTTGGAGAAAAAAATACAAATGATTGATTATGAGGTTTTAAAAGATAAAACGAATAAACGATTAATTGGCTTTGGACGTTATGCAGGTATAGTTGGATGTTACAATGGTTTTAGAACTTTTGGATTGAAACATAACCTTTTTTCAATCAAAGAAGCAAATAAATGTATTGATAGAAAGGAAGTTGAAGAAGAATTAAAAAAAGTAATTCTTCCAAATGATACTAAGATTGTCGTTACTGGATTCGGTAGAGTAGGACATGGAGCAAGAGAGATTTTAGATCTTTTACCAATTAAAGAGGTTTCTCCTGAGGAATTTTTAACACAAAAATTTGATTCTCCAGTTTACACACAATTAGAGGTGGAAGATTATTATGGTAGAAAAGATGGGGCTGATTTTAATAAAAAAGAATTTTATTCAACTCCAGAAATTTATATATCTACTTTTTCTCGTTATGCTAAAGTAGCTAATATGTACATCCCTTGTCACTTTTGGAACAATGCATCACCATATATTTTAACGAAAGAAGAATTAAAAGCTTCTGACTGTAAATTATCTGTTGTTGCCGATATTTCATGTGACATTGATGAACCTATTGGTTGTACGATACGTCCGAGTAAAATTGCAGATCCAATTTACGGATATAATCCGCAAACAGGAGAAGAAGATGATTATACCAAAGAGGGGGTTATAGCTGTTATGGCAGTTGATAATTTACCTTGTGAGTTACCATTGGATGCTTCACAGGATTTTGGAAATGAGATGATTAAATTCATTCTTCCTGCTTTATTAGGGGAAGATCCTGATGATATAATAGGAAGAGCAAGTGAAACTAATTTACAAGGAAATCTAAATCCACTTTTTGAATATTTAAGAGATTACGTTGAGGGAGAGTCTCACAAAGCATAATTTATGGAGTCAAAGAAAATAGTAAAAGGAGACAAGAAAACAATTAGAGGTTGGGTATTTTATGACTGGGCGAATTCAGTGTATAATTTAGTTGTTTCCTCTGCTATTTTTCCTATTTTTTATGATACAATTACCAAACAAAGATATGCTGAAAAAATTGGAGTTAAGGTGGAAGACTTAAAAGTTGGACAAACAATTCTAGTAGATTTTTTTGGCGTACAATTATCGTCTTCAGTACTTTTTTCTTTTGTTTTAGCTACTTCCTTCATTGTGGTAGCTTGTTTATCACCGCTTTTATCTGGAGTAGCAGATTATACTGGGAGTAAAAAGAAATTTTTGAAATTTTTCTGTTATCTAGGTTCATTTGCTTGTATTTCATTGTTCTGGTTTAACGATTTACCTCTAGAGTTAGGAATGTTATCTGTGTTTCTAGCTAGTATCGGTTTTTGGAATAGTTTGGTGTTTTATAATGCCTTTTTACCTGAAATTGCCGAAGTTGTAGATCACGACAAAATTTCAGCAAAAGGTTTTATTATGGGCTATTTTGGTTCAATGCTACTTTTGATAATTTGCCTTGTTTGGATGCAAGTTTTTCATCAACCTGCGAAATATTGTTTTCTATTTGTAGGAATTTGGTGGCTTGGTTTTAGTCAGATTACTTACAATGTATTGCCTAATAATGTGTATGGTAAAAAACCAAAAGAAAATAGTGTTTTTTGGAGAGGTTTTAAAGAATTAAAATTGGTTTTTCAAGAGTTTAAAAAAACATTTCGTTTAAAGCGATTCTTAATGTCTTTTTTCTTTTTTAATACAGGTGTTCAAACAGTTATGTTGATGGCTACTATATTTGCCAATAAAGAAATAAATTGGCCCGCAGGTAGTGGAAATTCTGGATTAATAATCGCTATTTTATTAATTCAAATTTTAGGTGCTGCAGGTGCTTTTATGATGTCGCGTTTGTCAAACAAAATAGGAAATATTAAAACTTTAATAGTATCAGTATTGATTTGGATTGGTATATGTGTTATGGCATTTTTTATTAAATCACCAGTAGAATTTTATATTCTTGCATCTTTAGTTGGTTTGGTGATGGGAGGAGTTCAAGCAATGGCACGTTCAACTTATTCTAAATTTTTACCTGAAAACACTTCTGACCATGCAAGCTATTTTTCATTCTATGATGTCACAGAAAAATTAGGTATTGTTTTAGGACTTATCTTTTTTGGTTTAATGGAAATGCTGACAGGTTCAATTCGTTTTTCTATCATTTCTGTTGCATTCTTTTTTGTTGTTGGACTTATTATGTTATTCAGAGTTCCTAAAGTGGAAGTTGAAGTCGAATTGCATAAAGATTATATCCCTGAATAAATTTGAAAAAACTGTTTGATTTAATCGTTGAAAAGACTAATGGTAGAATCACTTACCATTTAATTGTTTACTTTTTAATGGTGATTATCATTTCAATTGCTTTTGCTATTTTTATTCATTAATTCATTTAATTCTTCTAAATAGGTATACGCTTCTTGTATTTTTAAAAAGCGTTCATTTGCTAATTGTAACATTTCTTCTCCTGATTTTTGAAATTTATCAGGATGATTCAGCATAGCTAATTTTCGATACGCTTTTTTGATATCTTCAAAAGTAGCATTTCTATCTACCTCTAAAATTTTGCAGTATGTTTCAGTTTTAGAAATTGTTCGTCTTGCTTTGTTTTTATTGAATGAGGTTTCTCTTTCTTCTTTTATATGCATTGCAAGAATTGAATCAAGTTCTTTTTCATCTAAACCTAATTGAATTCTGATTTCAGTTAAAAGTTTTAACTCAGAGCTAATTAGCTCCCCATCTGTAAGAGATAAGCCAACTAAAAAATAAAGAATTTGTTTTCTTTCTTCTGTGTTTGAAATGTGTTTTGTAATCCAATTTGTAATTGAACTTGTTTCGATTGAATTTTGATAAGCAAATGATAATGAATGAGAAAATTCTTCATAACTAAAAGGGAATTTAGCTCTGAAATATTTTTGAATGAAAATTACTTTTTCTCTAGGCTCATTTTTATCTTTTAAAATCATATTAGCTGATAAACAGATGTAAGCTTCGAGTAAGTTTTTTCGATTGTACTCAAGATTAGGAGGAAAGATACCTGACTCCCAGTGTCTTTTTGTTTTTGATTTAATAAAAAAAACAAAAGGCATGAGAATGATTATAATGATAAAAATCCCTGTATAAATTCCGAAAATTGAAAGTCCATTTTCTGAAACATTTTGATTTGATTGAAGTAGTATTAAAGGTAGCATTAAAATTGTTGAAATGATTTAGGAAAGGTAAAAGAGGCTTTAATTTTAATTTAAAGCCTCTTTTAAAATATATTATTTTTTGTAGAAAGGAAGTTTAACCACTTTTGCTTTAACTCCTTTGTCTCTGATCTCAACAAATATTTCAGAATCTAAAGCAGCATTTTCGATAGTTACATATCCTAATCCAATTCCAACTTTCATACTTGGTGACATTGTACCAGAGTTTACTTTTCCAATTACAGTACCTTCCGCATCAACGATAGGGTAGTCATGTCTTGGAATTCCTCTTTCAATCATTTCAAAAGCAATTAGCTTTCTTGTTACACCTTCTTCTTTTTGTTTTTTCAAAAATTCAGAGTCTGTGAAATCTTTTGTGAATTTAGTAATCCATCCTAATCCAGCTTCTAGTGGAGAAGTAGTATCATCAATGTCATTTCCATACAAACAGAATCCCATTTCTAGTCTTAATGTATCTCTTGCAGCTAATCCAATAGGTTTGATTCCAAAATCTTTTCCAGCTTCAAATACTTTATCCCATACTTTTTCTGCATCTTCATTTTTTACATAGATTTCGAAACCTCCAGAACCTGTATATCCTGTAGCAGAAATCATTACATTTTCAACACCAGCAAAAGTTCCATATTGAAAAGTATAATAAACCATGTCTTTTAAGTTGACATCAGTCAATGATTGCATTGCTTCAGCAGCTTTAGGACCTTGAATAGCCAATAATGAGTATTCATCAGATAGGTTGTGCATTTCTACTCCTAAATCATTTAAAGATGAAATCCAATTCCAATCTTTTTCAATATTTGAAGCGTTTACAACTATAAAATACTCTTCAGCATTTACTCTGTATATAATTAAATCATCTACGATACCACCTTTACCGTTTGGCATACAAGAATATTGCGCTTTACCATCTACAAGAACCGATGCATCATTTGATGAAAATTTTTGAATTAAAGCCAAAGCATTTGGTCCTTTTAAAACAAATTCACCCATATGAGAAACATCAAATACACCAACAGCATTGCGAACTGTTTCGTGTTCAACCGTTACCCCTTCATATTGAACAGGCATATTAAAACCAGCGAAAGGAACCATTTTCCCACCTAACGCAATGTGTTTGTCTACTAAAGTGATGTTTTTCATTTTATAAATTTTAGAACCCAAATGTAAGATTTTTTTTTCATTTTTTTAAGGGTTATTTCTGTTTTAAGAACATTATCTGTGATTCTAAATTCACAACCTTAATCTAACAACTCAGAAACTTCTTTTCCGACTAATGAACCGATAGCAACACCCATTCCCCCCATTCTAACACCTACAGCAATATTTGGAGTGATTTTTTTTATTATCGGTTTTTTTGTTTTTCCAACCCCCATAATTCCAGACCAGGTATAGTCAATTTCGAATGGTGTTTTTGGAAGAATTACTTCTGTTAAAAGTTTTTTTAATGCCGTTTGTATTTGTTCTGTTTGCTCAAATTCGGTAGTTGTTTCTCCTTCAAAGTTCAGGTTTCTTCCTCCTCCTAATAATATTCTATTATGAATATTTCTGAAATAGTAATATCCTTGTTGATAGTGAAATGTACCTTTAAGATTTATGTTGTCTATAGGTTTTGTAATTATTACTTGAGCTCTTGCGGGTTGAACATCTTCTTTTGGGAGAAATTGCTTTGCGAATCCATTGGTGCAAATAGCAACTTTTGAAGCCTTTACTTGACCAATTGAAGTTTCAATATAAACATTATTATCTGTAGATTCTAAGTTTTTAACATCAATTCCAAAAAGACATTTTATGCCATTTTTCATAGCTAATAGATGAAAGGTTTCAATCATTTTTCCTGTGTCAATCTGTCCTTCTAATCGATTAAAAAAACTTGTTTTAACACCTTTAAATCCAAAAGTTTCGCTCACATTTTTATCAACGGAATAAATATTTTTTTCTCCTGTAATATCAAACGATTTAGAATTTAAATAGTCAAGTTTTTCGAGAGTTAACTTTGCATCTTTTTCTTCGTTTGAAGTAATAAGATCCCATGAACCATTTATTTGTAAATCGAGATTTTCAGCTCCAATTATTGATTTCAAGTTTTGCAATCCTTTCCATCTCATTTCAACAGTATTCCAAACCTCATTTTCAGGAATATGAGTCAAATCATCAATTAATTCAGTTGCACTTCCAAAACAAGCAAATCCTGCATTTTTACTACTAGCACCGGTTGGTAAAAAACCTCTTTCTACTAGCAAAACATTAGCATTTGGATTGTTTTTTTTGAATTCTAATGCGCAATTATAACCTACAATACCTGCGCCAATTACCAGTAAATCAATTTCTTTAAAGTAAGTGTCTCTTTCCCAGTAGCTTAATTGA
The DNA here is from genome assembly GCA_947375085.1 of Flavobacteriales bacterium. The sequence goes on along the minus strand of CANCEQ010000024.1, from coordinate 7,781 downwards.
TTAATCTTTAGCATATTTTTTGATTGTTTTCTAATTAATTTTTATCGATATTTGTGAGTTGATGAGATAAATATAGAAGTATTTACTCAATATTAAACCAAATCTGTAACTAGTTGTGCAGTATTACGTTTAAAAATAATAATATGAAATTAATTTTATTTATAAGTATATTGTTTTTGTCTTTTTTTGGGTCTTCTCAAGATTTGACTTATATGGTTTTTGGTAAAATAACGAATGAAGATACTAAAAAGCCTGAAGCAGGAGTAACCATTTCAATGATTAGTGGGGGTAAAGTAGTTACTTCTGCTGTTACATCTTCGAATGGTAAATATAATTTGGTTTATGATGGACAAATGAAAATGGATTTTGTTTTGTCGTATTCAAAAAATGGATTTGTAACCAAAAAAGTAGGTTTTAATGGTTCTAAAATGAATCAAGAGGATATTCCAGCAGGAGCAGAATTTCCTTTACCAACATTGGATATGGGATTGTTTTCTGAAAGACCAAATGTTGATTTCTCATTTTTAAATTCGGAACAAGTGGCTTCATTCTTTTGGGATGAAGCGAGAATGCAAATTAATTTTGATCAAGCTTCGAGTGCTAAAACAAAGAAAAAAATAGAAGATTTATTAGCGGCTCAACCAGTAGCGACAGGAGCAAATCCGGATGATTTAAAATACAATGAGGCGATTAAAAATGGGGATGGTTTATTTAATCAAAAGAAATATAAAGAAGCTTTAACAGAGTATGAAGAGGCATCTGTAATTAAACCGAAAGAAAAAGTTCCTTTAGCAAAAATTGCAGAGATAGATAAATTGTTGAAAGCGCAACAAGCAGAGCAGTCTGCAAATCAACAATTAGAGACAGAATATAAAAATTTAATAACTGCCGCTGATAATTTAAGAGATCAGAAAAAATATACTGAAGCGATAGCAAAATATACTGAAGCTATAAAAAAGAAAGACGAAGCTTATCCAAAAGGAGAAATATCAAAATTGAATACATTACTTGCTGATCAAAAAGCAAAAGAAGCTCAGTTTGAAACATTGAAAAAAGATGGTCTTGCATTAGCTACTTCAAAAAAATGGTCTGAAGCTAAAACTAAGTTAGAGAGTGCTTTGGCTATTAAGCCAGATCCATCTATCACTGTTAAAATTAAAGAGATTGATGCTGAATTAGCTAAAGAATTAGCCGATAAAGCTAAAAATGATAAATATAACTCAGCAATTTCAGAGGGTGAAAGTTTATTAAGCTCAGGTAAATTAGTTGAAGCAAAAGCTAAATTTACAGAAGCTTCAACACTTGAACCTGCTCAGACTTTACCTAAACAAAAAATTAAAGAAATTTCGGATTTAATTGCTAATCAAACTGCTAATTCGGCTAAAAAAGCGAAAATTGATAAATTAATATCGGAAGGAACAACCTTGATGGCTAAAAATGATTTAGCTGGAGCAAAATTAAAATATGAAGAAGTTTTAAAAGAAGAAGCAGGGAATACTATTGCAACAGCAAAAATTCAAGAAATTAATGTAAAATTGGATGCTCAAAAAGGTCAGGCTGAAAAAGATGCTCAATTTGAAGCGTTGAAAAAAGACGGAATGACATTGGCTACAGCTAAAAAGTATATTGAAGCGAAAGCCAAATTAGAGCAAGCAATAGGACTTAAAGCTGACCCTGTAATTTCTCAAAAAATCATTGAAATCGATAATGCAATTAAAGCGAATCAGTCGCAAGCTGCTTTAGATGATGAATATAAGAAAATAATATCTGAAGCTTCTGCACTTGAAAGTGCTAAGAATTACGATGGTGCTATTGCTAAATACAAAGAAGCAGGAGCTAAAAAGGCTTCTGAGACTTTACCTAAAACTAAAATTACTGAATTAGAAAAATTAAAACTTGCCCAGGCTAAAGAGGACGCTAATAAAGGTCAAGCTGAAAAAGATGCTCAATTTGAAGTATTTAAAAAAGAAGGTTTGGCACTCTTCAGTTCTAAAAAGTACTCTGAATCAAAAACTAAGTTAGAACAGGCTTTGACTGTTAAACCAGATGCAATTGTAACTCAAAAAATACAAGAAATTGATAAGATTTTAAAAGACTTAGATGCACAATCTTCAGTAGAAGACGCTTACAAAAAAATAATAGCTGAGGCATCAGCACTAGAATCTTCTAAAGATTATGCTGGTGCAATTTCAAAATACAAGGAGGCAGGCACTAAGAAACCTGCTGAAGCTTTGCCTAAAAGTAAAGTGTTAGAATTAGAAAAATTAAAGAAAGCAGAAGAAAGTTCAAATCAAGCAGAAGCTCAAAAAAATGCACTGTATGATAAACATATTACTGCTGGAAATAAAAATATAAATGATAAAAAATACGATATAGCTTTATCAGAATTTCAGAGTGCATTAGCTGCTAAACCAAATGATAATATTGCTCAAAGCAAAATTTCAGAGGTTAAACAGTTGATGGATGATTTAGCAAAATCAAATGCTCAAAATTCCGATCTGAAGAAAAATATTGATAAATTGATGTTAGATGCTGATAGGTTATTTAAGCAAGAAAAATATTTAGATGCTAAAACTTTATATGAAAAGATTTTAACTTTTGAAAGTGGCAATCAAATTGCTATTAAACAAATTGCTGAATGTGATAAACTAGAAATAGCAAAAGGAGTTACTCAAGGTGATAATGAGTATAAAAAATTAGTTTCTGCGGCTGATAAAAAATTTAATGAAAAAAATTATTTAAAAGCAAAAGAGTATTATGAACGTGCAGTTGGTATTAGAAGTACAGATCCATATCCAAAACAAAAATTAGCTGAGATTGAAGCTTTATTGAATCCTAAGCCTGTTGTTATTGAGGAAACTAAAACAATAGCATCAAACGGTTCTAATTTAAGTCCTGAGAAGTTACAACCACTTGGTATACCTTATTCTAAAGATATTATTGACGCGAAAGATGAACTTAAAAAGGCTGAAATTGCAAGAGAGGTAGCTAGAAATAAAGAGTTGAATAGTGGTATTCAAAATGTAAATGATAGAGCAGGTGAACTTGGCGATGAGAAACAGGAAGAGCATTTGAAAACTACAAAAAATGTTGACGATATTAACACGAGTATTGAGAAAGAAAATAGTTCAAAAGATGCAGGACATCAAGATGTTATTGAATTAAATAAAAAAGTAAGTAAAGAGCAGAATGATAAAAATGATCAATCAACTATTTTTGAAGATAAAGATCATTTACAGATTCAAGATCAAATGAATTTGGTTAATCAAGAAAATGATGCTGAATATGCTAAAAAAGACGTTGTGTTTGTAGATAAAGGCGATTTTTTGAAGAAAGAAAAAGATGAATTTGCAAAATTAAATAATGATGAATCAATAAGATATGATGAAAAAAATGTTGATTCAAAACAAAATATAATAGAAGTAGAACATAAAATAATTGATAAGCAAATTGATGATGATGGCTCTAGAAAAGCAGTAGAAGAAAGAATTGAATCGACAGTAAATAAAACCGTTCAAAAAAATGTAGATTTAAATAATACTGAGACTGGAGAAATTTTAAATTCTAAAATTCAAATTCATGATGCAGAAAAGAAAATGGGGGATAAGGTTGAAAATGATATGCTAAATGCTAATGATATTTCAGTCGATCTTACAGATATAAAGCATAAAGTTCAAGAGTCAACAGATCAAAGTGTTGATAATAAGACAGTTTCTTCAAATAAAGCGATAAGTGATGTTGTCGAATTAAATAAAAAAATCGCTTCAGAACAGACCTCAAACGAAGAGTCACTTCAGACCTCAAATGAAACATTAAAAAAAGCTAATAAAACGTTAAGTGACGACACAAATGACGAGTATAACAAAGAAATGGTCAAATATTTAGCAAGTAAAAATAATCTAGATAATAAATTTGATAAAATTGATCAAAGTAATACATCATCAAACGATAAATTAATAGAGCATAATGGGACAATAAAGGATATGACAACATCTTTGTCTGACGAGCATGGGAAACAATTGGAAGTTCAAAATGACAAAAATTTATCAGCTCAACAATCTATTCATGATAAACAAAATACAGTAAATTCTGAGAAACCAGTTATTGCTAATTCATTAGGTAAAGAATATCCTGAAGGCGTTTCTCAGGAATCATTTACTCAAAATGATGAAAATGGATTGATGAAAGCTATAATTACAAGAAGAGTTGTTGTTGTTGGGGGAAAAGGAGATGTGTATGTTCGAACACAAACTTTAAATACAATAACGTATTCTAAAAATGGAAGTCCTTCTTCTGAGAGAGTTTGGCAGAAAGAAACACAAGGACCTACATTGGAAAAACATTATTAAATTCAACTTTAAAAAATAATTTCATGAATGTTCATTTTATTGCAATTGGCGGAAGTGCCATGCATAATTTAGCTATTGCTTTAAGTCGAAAAGGAATCAATGTTACTGGTTCAGATGATGAAATTTTTGAACCTTCAAGAACTCGTTTAGAAATTCAAGGTATATTACCTTCCAAAATTGGTTGGAATTCTGATTTAATATCTACAAGATTAGATGCTGTTATTTTAGGTATGCATGCTCGTGAAGATAATCCAGAGTTATTAAAGGCGAAAGAATTAAACATTCCTATATTTTCTTATCCTGAATATTTATACGAACAAAGTAAAGATAAGGTAAGGGTGGTTATTGGAGGTAGTCATGGTAAAACGACTATTACTTCTATGCTTTTACATGTAGTAAACGAATTGAAATTGAATGTTGATTATATGGTTGGTGCTCAATTAGAAGGGTATGACTGTATGGTTAAATTGACTGAAGAAGCTCCTATTATGATTTTAGAAGGAGATGAATATTTGAGTTCACCTATTGATAGACGACCGAAGTTTCATTTATATCAACCAAATGTGGCAATCATCAGTGGAATTGCTTGGGATCATATTAATGTATTTCCAACATTCGAAAACTATGTAGATCAATTTGATGTTTTTTGCCAAAAAATAGAAGCTGGAGGAACTTTAATATACAATACGGAGGATAAAGAAGTTAAAAAGCTTGGTGAAAAATATTCAAATACATTAAATTCAATTCCTTATAAAACACCAAATTATGAGGTGACTGAAAGAGGCACGCGTTTACATTTTGAAGGAAAAACGTATGAATTGCAAATTTTTGGAGGTCATAATCTTCAAAATTTAATGGGAGCTATGAGGCTTGGTGAAGCAATTGGAATAAATCCTCATTCTTTTTTTCAAGCTGTTACTACATTTAAAGGAGCAGGAAAGAGATTACAAAAAATTGCAGAATCAAAAAACTTTACCATGTTTAAAGATTTTGCCCACTCACCTTCAAAATTAACAGCTACTACAAAAGCAGTTAAAGAACAATTTGCTTCTAGAAAAGTTATTGCTTGTATGGAATTACATACATTTTCTTCGTTAAAGAAAGAGTTTTTACCTCACTATAAAGGAGCAATGGATAAAGCGGATGAAGCTGTTGTTTACTTTAGTCATGAGGTGGTAAAACATAAAAAATTAGAGCCGATAACAGCTGAAATGGTTAAAGAGGCTTTTGGAGGAAATGTAAAAGTGATGACAGAAACTTCAGAGGTTTTAAATTACCTCAAAGATCAAAATTGGAATGATTCTGTTCTATTGATGATGTCTTCAGGAACTTTTGATGGTATTAATTATGAAGAATTAGGCGATCAAATTGTAAGTTTATTATAATCTATTAATTGCTTATGGATGAGTTTATTGAAAGTCATCCATAAGCAATTTTTATTTTTGTCTAAAAACCACCTTTCTAAAAACCACTGTGATTAACACACTGTTTATAGTTGAATATAATAACATTGCTGCTAAAGCCATTATACCCGTTGATTTAGGATTGTAGGCACCAGCTGTATTTTTTAGAACAGCTTTTGTAATTTGCTTTTCTGTCATTACTTCAAAGTCAGGATTAGTTTCTTTTAATTTTTTAAGTTTTACTGGATTTTCTAATACTTTTTTTAACTCAAAACTACTTTCAGCAATTTTATGCTTCGTAAAATCAGGGTCGATTTTAGAATAGTAGAAATAAATAAAAACACTAACTAAAATTGCGTAAGGCACTCCAGCGCTTAAACCATTTTTAATATCTCTTAACGCATTACTTTCTTCAGTATCTCTTCTTTTTTGAATGTATAATCCTACCGTAATTGCAAGTATAAGAAATAACATATTGATAAGTAGAGAAGGCTTTAAAGAATCCTCTGAAGTAACTCCCATACCGAAAATACTCAATTTCACAAGTATCCAACCGATTGCAAATAATATCCCTACTTTAACTGTAATACGCATAATTTTAATGTTGAATTTTAGATTTTTGATGTTGAATTAGACAATTAAGAATTCAACATCAAAAATCAAAAAATATTTTAATAAAGTTTGTATTTGAATAGACGATTGAGTAGTCTTTTTCCAAAGGAAAAAAAACGTACCGAAATCATCTATTCATAGAAACCAAGAACTCTTCATTTGAAAGAGTTGTTTCCATATTGTTTTTTAAGAATTCCATTGCTTCAACTGGATTCATATCAGAAATGAATTTACGAAGAACCCAAATACGTTGAAGTACATCTTTTCCTAATAATAAATCATCTCTTCTTGTTCCAGAAGCAACTAAATCAATTGCAGGGAAAATACGACGATTCGCAATTTTACGATCTAATTGTAATTCCATATTACCTGTTCCTTTGAACTCTTCAAAGATAACTTCATCCATTTTAGAACCTGTATCTGTTAAAGCAGTTGCTAAAATAGTAAGTGAACCTCCGTTTTCAATTTTTCTAGCTGATCCAAAGAAACGTTTTGGTTTGTGAAGTGCATTTGCATCAACACCTCCAGAAAGAACTTTTCCTGAAGAAGGAGAAACAGTGTTGTAAGCTCTAGCTAAACGCGTAATAGAATCTAAAAGGATACAAACATCGTGACCGCATTCAACCATACGTTTTGCTTTTTCAAGCACCATATTGGCAACTTTTACGTGTCTATCAGCTGGTTCATCAAAAGTAGAAGCAATAACTTCCGCTTTTACACTTCTAGCCATATCAGTAACCTCTTCTGGACGTTCATCTATTAACAATACGATTAAATAAGTTTCAGGATGATTAGCAGCAATTGCATTTGCAACATCTTTTAATAACATCGTTTTACCCGTTTTTGGTTGAGCCACGATTAATCCTCGTTGACCTTTACCAATCGGTGCAAACATATCCATTACTCTTGTAGAAAGAGATTCTTGTTTATGTCCTGTTAATTTGAATTTTTCGTCAGGAAATAAAGGAGTTAAATATTGAAAAGGAACTCTATCTCTAATATAAGAAGGGTGACGTCCATTAATTGAATCTACTTTCACTAAAGGGAAGAATTTTTCTCCTTCTCTCGGAGGACGAATAGATCCTTTAATTGTATCACCTGTTTTAACTCCAAATAATTTGATTTGACTTTGTGAAACGTACACATCATCAGGAGAAGGTAAATAATTATAATCAGATGAACGTAAGAATCCAAATCCTTCAGCAGCTACTTCCAAAACACCTTCCGCAGTAACAACACCAACTAAATCATACATTTCTTCCTCTTTTTCTCTTTCGATTTGTTGAGGAGTTTTGTTTTGATTCGGATTTGGATTGTGAACTGGTTTATTTTGTTGTTGATTATTGTTCTGATTATTTTGGTTAGGATTCTGATTATCCTTTCTGTAACTTGGGTGATTTGGATTGTTTGAGTTTGG
>CANCEQ010000023.1 GCA_947375085.1 Flavobacteriales bacterium | reverse complement strand
CAATCAAAGAAATGCAAGCGCGTTTAGAGGAAAGACTTCAATATTTAGCACAAATTGCTGAAGAAACGATGAAGTTAGAACGAATTGAAGCAGAAGAAAGAAATGCAGCTGATCAAGCACAATCTTAAAAAATAAAATATGTTACCCCAACACGACCATAGTACAGCTTTAGGAACAGCATCCGGAACGGTGTTAACCGTACTTGCAACAATTGATATGCAAGATATTTTAAAAACTGTTATCCTAGCGATGATTGGTGCTACTGTTAGTTTTGGGGTGACTTTGTTTTTGAAGTGGGTTGTGAAAAAGCTTAAGAAGTGATTTTTTGAATAGGATTATTTATAGTTAACCGCTCGATAAGAATTTCGAACGGTTTTTTTGTTACGTATTGCGGATAGGCGAGTAGCACTTGGATGCGTACTTGCCAAGCCACTTGCTTATAAGTTGTTATGCCCTGCTGTGAGCACACAACATACACAATTTATTAAACCCTTTCGGTCAAAGTCAACCGTATAATAGTTATGAGAAATAAAAAAAGAGAATTTAAAATAAAACAACATATTTTAAAACTAAAAAAAAGCAAACAATGTACTCCTGTTTATATTGATATTTGATTAACAAAATACGAGCTTAAATTTAGTTTAGGTCGCTTAGTTTGAATATTTGTATTACATCTCCATTAAAGTATAGACAAATTTGTTCAGGCGACCAACTTATAGTTACCATATGCTTTTCTTGTTTAGGGACTTCAATACTTGTTTTAAATACTGTTATTTCTCTATCAGTATTTGGATTCATAATAACAGTTAATGTTTTAGACTCACTTAATATTAATGCGTTTTCTCCATTTATTTGAGTCTCACACCATTTTATATTAGCTCCATCTGTAAAAGCATTAGGGTTCTTATTCATATCGAACCAAAAGTTTACTGTTCCTTCATTTTTAATAATCATTTTATTTGTTTTTTATGTTAAGATTTAATTTCAAGTATGGTTTTCGTCCGCCGTGAATGTTAATCGAAGCTAAAATTTAAAGCTTCCCGTTATCGCCCAGACACGAAGTGAAGACTTCGAGCAGTTGAGCCAAACGCCTGTTAGTGACTGCCGTTCGTCCTTGTTGTCTAATCATTCGTTAGTGATTTACCTTGTAAAGCCCAAGCTTTCCAAGTTGCACCGAAACTACAAAGATTTCTGTTTTCATCGTTTGACCTTCTCCAAGGCTCATTCCTACACCTAATGTCTGTGAAGGGATTTTCTTCATTTCCTTTGTCGCAATAATCTTTTAGACCGCAAAGATTATTTCTCTCTAATTCAGTCCATTGTTTTGTAATTAAGTCTCTAATTTCACTAAATACCCAAAAGTATTGTGGCTCAATTTCAACTCCAAAGCTATTTAATATGTTCTCAAAATACATTTCATTATTGTTGTTAACAATAATTGGTGTTCCTAACTTTCTTTTTACTGCTTGAAAAATCATACTATTTCTTATGTCTCCACTTCTAACAATATCAAGCATAAATGATGGTATTTGCGTTCTTAAATTTTCTGAAGCTGAAATTGTTCTTGCTATCCAAACGTTGTTTTTTTTATAAATGTTAGAACGAAAATAATCGGATAACTGTGTGTTTGCAATGTGTCCTGCATAGTAAAACAACTCAAGAGGGTTGGAAATTTTTTGAAATTCAAATTTTATATCACTATAAACATATTGATAAATATCTTCGGGCTTTTGAGGATAATAACTTGTCGCATACATCTGGCGTAAAATTTTACAAAAAACCATTCCTGGGTCGCTATACATTAAGGAAGCATCACATAATGCTATTAAATTCTCAATGTTGTCAGAGAAGTTAGGATATAATTTATCTGCGATTAGTCTAGGTGCTGAATAAGGAAGTTTTGTCGGGTTAGGAAGAATCACATTGGGATAAAGAATTTGCTCCATTTCATAAGCCATTCCTTCACAAATGCAATATGAGCCAAAGTAATATTTAAAGCCGCCTTCCATTTCATTTCCTACTTGAATAAATTCTCTCTTAAATGTCAAAGACCTTCCATCTATTGTTAGATTATATGGTTCATTGTTTACAATATAGTCTTGGTTAAAATTCTTGTGTTCACCTGCTCCTATAAATATTTTTTTCATCTGCATATTTATATGAGTGTTTCCGTCTTCTATTGACGTTTCAAACGGAACATTTATAGAGTTAACACCTTCTATTTGTAGTTTAGAATTAAAAAGTTTAATAAAGTCCACTTCACTTGCTATGTTGAATAGACCGTGAGTTGTCGTAATATCTTGTAAGAAATGGATGTATTCGTGAAAAAAAATAGCAGCTCCAAGTTCTGATAAAGTTTCGTCAAAATTTAGAAAAGAGTCGTTAGTGTCAACTTTAATTCTAAAATAAGATGAATAATAAAATCCTGCTGATGTATAAAGTTTTTCTCTCATTTTCTATTTGTGTTGCTGGGGCATTACGGTTGCCACTAACTTATTAATATGCGAAACAAATCTAATCAAATCCCCATAAATTAAGTATAAATTTTATCAGCTTAGTAGGAAAATTTAATTATACTATAAATAAAGTATTTGATAAATTGATTCGATTTAATTTAATAAGATTGTTTAATTTATTGGCTCTGAGTATAATTGCTTACCCCATTTTTGAATATCCCTTTCTGGTAAGTTTGAATAATAAAACAAATCATTTATTTCTTCTTTAATTTTTAGTACCGCAGATTCATCTGTTGTTTTGATCCTTGTTTCATAATTATCTTTTGTACCACTATTTGTAAAATTTAAGGATCCTAAATAAGCAATTTTATCATCAATTAAATAAATTTTTCCATGTATAAATGTATCACTAAAATGACTTTTTTCAGGGGAAATGTAAACTTTGAAAGGAAAAAGCTTCGAATAAGTGTAATGATATATTTGCTTATTTTTTACTCTTTTCATGAATAATTTATATCGCTGATAAATAATTATCAAAGGTATTATTCCCAAAATGATTTTTAAATCTCTAAAAAAATAAATCATCAATAATTCAATTATTACTCCACCCTATAAGGAGTACAAAAGTTTTTTTGAAATATCAATCCATTTATTTCTTACTTTTTGAGCTTCCAAATCTATTCTTCTATGTTGCAGAATAATTTTATATATATTTTTATCATATCCTCCATAAAAATCTTCTATTTTATCTGATGTTATAAGCTGAATATCAAGATTTTTTTTACGCAATTCAATCAATTCTTTTACTAAATGAGGTGATAAATAAGGAGATACAATTTTTATTGATTTTTTAGCATTTTGAATATCATTTAAAAGCATTTTACCTGCCCCTTTTCCTATATAAATATCACAATTTACTCCGTTAAAAAATGTTGCCATTGATTTTTAATGTTTTATACTTAATATTAAGTTAATTTAAATTGTTAAAACTCGATTTACCCGATTAATTATCCTCAACATAGATATAAAATGATCAATAACGTTTTATTGCTGGATTTTGTTCTACTCAAAACTAAATGTTTTTAGCTTACCACCGTCAGTGAAAAACAAAATTTCTTTGTTTGGATAGTTTTTATTTAATTGATTGTCTGAGGTGTTTATTACGAATTTTACATACAAATATAAATTTTCCTTAAGCTTGAATGTCAAGTCGTCAAATGGAGAATCCTTCTGAATTATGAAATTTGGAACTGACTCTTTTGGAGATTTACAAATATAAAATTCAAAAATTTGACGGTACTGTAGATAATTTGCTGGTGTATTCAATAAAACAGCATTTGTTTTGTCTTTATTCACGTTCTTTTTATAATCTGCGTATAATGAAATTCTTTTTGAGACCATAGCGAAAAGTATTTCTGGAGATTTCAAGTCTTCAAACTTTCCATAGTTTTCTCGATACAGTTGCTCATAGCAGTTTTTTCCTGTAATACTTTTGGAAGGGTCAATCATTCTCAAATGTCTTATTCCACTTGAATGAAAAGAAAACTTCAAAGAGTTAAACCTTTTTTTCTCAGAGGTATTGTCAACTTCTATATGAAAAGTGTTTTCTAAAAATATTGCGTCGCAAACATCGCCTATTCCTGATGAGATTATTGGATTTAACGAAGAACCCATATAAAACTCATCTTTTAATCTGTCGTAATTAAACCAAAAAAGTCTTAGAAAGGTTTTATCATCTCGTCCGAATAAAAACCTTACAGGAAAGTCAAATTGTTTTAATAAGCCAACTTTTGTTATTTCCATTTTTTATTGTCTTATGGCTTGTAGAAAACTTGTAAAAAAGAGAGAAAAAATACCCAAACATAATCAAAATCATTTCTTGTTTTAGTGCTATTATTATGATTCTTACACTTTCTTAGAAAAAGCTTTTTTTAATTGGTTGATTTTACTTAAAATTATTAGGATTTTAGTATTTGAATTTATTTTTTAGTCTTATTTATTGTTGTTAAGCTCAGGTCTACTTTTGCTTAACTGTTTTTTCAGTATTATATTCAATCTATTTAGAGGACTAAAATAATAGTTTCAAGTAAAAATGTAAGAATTACACTCATCTTTCAAAAAAACCACTTAATCGTTGTTTTTTTCTATTTTTCGGCAAAACTTAGTAGCTTCAGGTACTACAAGGTCAATATAATCTGGCATTGGATCTAAATATGTATGCCAAAGCATTCTGTACTCATGTTGATTTGAATATTCATTTGTCTTTGCAAACAAAACTTCTAATCCCCCAGCTTGATTAATAACATTAAACATTTTATCAGCATCATTAAAATTAGGATCATCATCACTTTTAAGTGAATCTAAATCAAATTCAGGTAAACTTCGAGTAATTATTTTTTCTGGTTGATAAAGACATGGCCCAAAATTTAAACCTTTAAACTCTGGAAGCACCTTGATAATCGCATCCATAAATTCTAAAGGTTTTTCAATTACAAAACATGCATCCACACTAAAGTCATTATACATTTTATTGTTGTAAGATAAACTAGTTGATAAAACAAAAGCGTCAAGTCCATCTGCTGTCATTGCGAAAATTTGATTTTCATTACCCAATCCAACTATCATATTTGATCCTTCTTTTTTATCTCCCCTTTGTTCATCTTTATGTTGATGAAACTTTTTAAATGAACTCAATCTAAGAATTCCATTCTTAAAAAAAGCGTCAACCCATTGAGATTCTAGATATCTAAAAACCATAGGAATAAATGGTTGTATAAATGGATTATTAGGGATTTCACGCAATCTTTGAGATGTTTTTTCTGACTCATCCAATAAATTCAGATTATCCTCTAAAATTTCTAAACCCCATTCTTCACGCTGGAGACAATGAATATTAAACATGAATTTTGTTGTTGAGTCAGGTTTAATCCCATGTTTTAAAGCAAATTCACGATTCCTTTTCTGAGCATCATCTCTTGTAGAAAAACCATTAAGTATATATCTTTTCTTCATCTCATTTTATTATTTGAATAATCTTGTAAATCTCTATGTATTTCATTGAAATTATTTTTATTTGTCTAGTAAGTTAGTTTGACAATAATTGTACTTGAAAAATATATTTTTTACATAAAAATATCGTCTATTACACAAGCTTTCCATACCCTACCTATTTCAATATCTTTGTCTATTCTACCTGCATAAACACCTAAAAATCTAATATAAGTACCATTTGCTATTGCCTCATTTTCAAACTCACATATACCAGATTCTTTCAAAACAACTGGTGAACCTGACATACCACTTTTTGTAGTAGCATCAATTAAAAAAACAGGTTGATTATTATAATTCACATCAAAATCACTTGCTATATGACCTTTTTTCCAAATAGGGAATTTACCTGATGATGATATTCCTTTTGGAAATCCAATAATACTTACTGCTTTAGAGGGATAAATTTTCAATTGTGTGTGCGCTAATTCTAAGTCCATCGGATAAATTTTAACATCATTATATTGTTCATCTAAAGGTAATGCCACAACATCAACATTTTTACCTTCAGGATGTTCTATCCATTTGTGGTTTCCATTTTCATCAAGTAAATTAATTGATTTTGGAATCCATGTCCCAATTTTTTCTCCACAAAACCATACTTTCAATATATCTGGATTACATAACCCATTTTCATTTAATGGTTTGTTTGAAATAGGATCAATACCAGTTAAACAATGCCAATTTGTAATCAAATAATGTTTTTCGTTTTTTTTAACAGTAAAAGCTGTACCAATCCCAATTCGGGATTCTCCTCCATCAAAATACATTTCAATAAATAGAGATACTACACTTAAATATTCGATTGCCATTCTATTTTTGTATTTATAATTCCTACTTTTCAATTTAATGTTAAATTTCCAAAATTATCACATTGTGAAGGTGAATATGTTATAATACCAAATGTCATTTCTAATTCAATTAATTTATCAGCTAATTGTGATTCACAAGTTTCTAATTTCATAAATTCTTGAATATATTTAGAAATCTCAATTTTTTTATAATAGCATCTGAGATCAAATGAATTAAGACCCGAATGTTCTAAATTTTCAAATAGCTTTGGAAGAGTTAATCTTATTTGGGTATGTTCGGAATAGTTATATGTGTTTTGATTTAATATTCTCTGAATAAAAAATTCAGTTTTATAACCACGATGTATTATTTTATTTCGGATATCGATAAGTTCGTTGAACCAAGATTGATCCTTTATATTTTTGATAATTAATTTTAAATCGCTATTGAATCGTTGATTTGTGTATTTATTAATATCAGTATATTTATGTTCTTCAATCGCTTGTTTATTTTCAAGTATTTGAAGTATACAACAGATAATATCAAAAGATGCTTTAATATTCACAATAAATGAATTAATAAGTTCAGATCCAATATGAATTAAAGCAAAATGATCTGACTCATTTTTAATTTTCTGACTTATTGAAAAGATATTTGCATAAGAATTAATAACTGAATTTTTATGATTAAAATATGAAAGTGACAATGATACTAATTGCTTTGTAAATTCATTTTTACCATTTAATTTTGATATTGTACATACTAAGCCAATGAGTGGTGATGTATAAACTGGAAAATTTCCATCTGTACTTATACCTACTTCATTTGAACTTTTTAAGTCAAATATGATTAAATCTTCAACTGATATTTTATTAGTAGTGGTCATATTTTTTAATTTAAATTTTTAACTTAATCTAATTGCACAAGAAGTTTTCTCATTAAATTCTCCAATTGCAAGACCAATACGAAAATTGACAACTTCTTGACCTTTAAAAGTAAACCCATTCATTTTTATACCATTTGTATCTACTATTATCTTACGATTATTATAAAAGAATTCTGCCTTATGAATTTTTATACAATTCGGAATTAAGAATTCAATATCAAAAATTATTTCACGAAATCCTCTTCTAATTTTCAGTCTATTTGCGATAAATTCAACATCCCAATTCTCAGCAGAATAAATCAATTCATTGTTTTCAATTCTTAAAAGCAATTCGTTTAGATCGTTTTTTAATGCTATATTCAAGAAAAGTTGTTCTTCTATAATATCAAAAGATATTAATTTCATGTTATCAACTAATAATGGAATTAAAAAGTCATTTTTAGTATTTAAATTTTCAATTCTAAATCTCATATCTCCAAAATATATTGAAAATTCTTTTGAATCGTAATTTAATTTATGAGGGTTTGATAAGTTATTTATAATGTTATAAGGATTCGAATTAGCCTTTAAGACTTGGTCTTTACTAAGTAATCTATTTGTCTTTTCTTTGTGATGCAAATCACACAAAAGAGTAATATTATTGGCTTCATGTTTTTGAACTTTTGACCATTCTTCAATATGATCATATTCAAAAATAGGAATACCGCATATCACGCATCCAAAGCCACATCTTTTTCTTACTTCTCTTTTTATCCCTTCGGGTATTTTACGGTTGTTTTCAGCCATTTCTTAGGATATGTTTATGGTCAACTATATTACAAACCTAACAAATATCCCCAAACTAAAACAATATTTATTTCAATTTGGGGATAACTTAATACTATTTCAACACCTCATGAATAAGTGCCAATTTTAACTGCTGCATCAATTGAAATTGATTCAAAATTGTTTGTCTTTGGTTTTCAATTTGATGGATTGTTGAAATGTTCTTTTTGGCTTTTTCGGGGTTAGATAAATATTTGGTAATACCTAATTGAATAACTTCTTTTAAACATTTTAATCGTATGTATGGGATTACAGAACCTAACAAATTTTTATGAAATATTTTCCCTTGCCATAAACCAAAAACAAGCCAATACAGTTGTTCTTTTTCGGCTTCTGTTTTGAGTGTGCAAACAAAACAATTTGGACAGGGTTCTAATAATGGTTTGCCACTGTTTAAACCTTTGTTTAAGATGAAAAAATGAAATCCAGTATAGTTGTTATCCGGATTGTATGTTTTTAATTGATAATCTAACATTTTTATACGGATTACAGTTTGTAACTAGATTGTTTTGCGTGGGGTAATTGATTCAAAGTAAATTTGTAGAGCTGAATAAACATTGTTCGTTTATTACCTGCATCTAATTCAATAATTTTTGATTGAAGAATTTGGATTTCTTCTTGTAACTCACTTTTTGTTAGTCTTAATAAATAGCTCTTAATGACTGCTGGATTTGTTCGTTTGTACATAATTCACGGTTTAAAAAATTATGTATCCTTGTCGCTTCGCTCCGCGCAATTATTTTTGAAGAAAAAGAGAAAAAAACCGAAAAAAAAAGAAAAAAGAATGCCTTTATTTTTGGGTGTGAGGGAATGGAAGGGAAGATTTTTGACAAAAAAATACTACCCCTCCTTCGACAAGCACAGGAAACGGATTAGGAACTCTTTTTTACAGGAAATAGAAGCGAAAATGGGGGAGGGGTGGAGATTATTTTGACAAAACCCGGAGGGCTTGAACTTGACGGAATGAGTGAACACCCTAGATTTGCACTTATTTTTTATTTTTGATTATTAGTAATATTAACTTGTAGTTTATTTTAATCAATTTTGGTTTTACATATTTGTTCTAATTTATTAGATTTGTTAACGGTTAAATAATTTTAATATTCAACCTTTCTAATTAACTAAAAATTCAAAAAATGATTTGCGAAAAATGTAATTCTATAGATGTACAAAGATTAAGTGTCATCTACCAAAATGGAACACATCATATAAATACTAAAAGTACTTCTACTGGTATTGGTGTAGGTTTAGGCGGTGATATTGGGATTGGAGTAGCAGATACAAATACTAGAGGATATACACAGTCACTTTTAGCACAAAGGGTTGCTCCACCATCTAAAAACATATCTAGTTTGTATCAATTAGCTTTTATTATAGGAGGTATTTTGGTTTTGTTTTGGAGAGATTTAGATTGGAAATTAATTTTAGGAATAATCATTTTACTATTTGGTTTTAAAGTTTATAAAACAACAAAAAATTATAATAAAAAGATTTATCCTAAGAAATATAATGAATGGCTAAATTCTTGGCATTGTAATAAGTGTGGAAATATTTATCAGGATTAGTTTTCATATTTTTCAAGGGTATGGAAATTTGGAGCTTTTCGCGGAGAATTTACATACGCTTGTTGGTATGCATTTGAATAATTTGAGGATTTAAAGCCTTTTGTAATTTTGTGGAAAGGAATGGAGCAAAAGCGCAAGTGGCACTTCGACAGGCTCAGTGTTCTTTTTTCGATTAAATTAGGACTCAAATTATATTTTAGGGGGTGCTTTTTGGTTTGGCAAGGGTATGGAAATTTGAAGCTTTTCGCGGAAGATTTACATACGCTTGTTGGTATGCATTTGAATGATGTGAGGATTTAAAGCCTTTTGTGATTTTGTGGAAAGAAATGGAACAAAAACGCAAGTGGCACTTCGACCAGATCAGTTATATCAAATGACAGGCTTAATTACTTCTTTTTTTTGGCTAGGTGTACAAATATTAATTACTGTTTCTTTTTATAAAAGGTCTTCTGTAATTTGTTGTATTTGATTACTAATGAGTCTCTAAATACTGCTTTTATTTGATAGTTATCGTAAAGGTATTCACCTTCGATGAGGTTAAAATGGGAACCATCAAAATCTAAAATCCCAACAGCTTTTTTAGCGTTTGCTTTTTTTAGCATGCCGTAATATTTTACACTTGGCCATTGAAATACTTTTTCAACTTTCGGTGCTATATATACGTTTTGCTTTGGTGCTTCAGGTAAATTTGATATTGTTGGATTTGATTGTGATGTGCTTATCCCTTGAAAAGGATCTCTGTAATTGGCATTCAATGTAAAGGTATCTCTTGCATTTGTTTTAATAATAGAGTATTCAATATTACTCGGTGGAATGATTACATCATCTCCGACAAAATTGGATTTAATTCTTAAAAATAAATTGTACCAGACTACTGCTACTATTATTAATAATAAATAAGTTACTCCTTTGTTTTTCATTTGTTTACCTTCCTTTTATTTATGGGGTAATTGTTAATGTTTTTACGATTGAATAATCTGATTTATTGCCAGCTTCATCAATGTTTTGAATTCGACAATAATATGTTGTGCCACCAACTGCTGCTACTAATTTTATTTTAGTAGATGTTATTGCAGGATTACAAGTAACCGATTTATAAATAGTATTGAAATTAATATCTGTAGCGATTTCAATTGTTGATTGAACAGGTGCTTTAAACGTTTCATTCGTTGGATTATAATGCCAAGTAAAAGTGATACTGTCAGCCTGCAAAGAAGATGATGTGGGAACATCAATTATAGGTGTTGTTGGACGAACTGTATCTATGAAAAATACTCTTTGTGAATAGGGTTGTTCAATTGATCCAACATAACCTTTAACAGCCCAAAAATATCTACCTGGAGCTAGTGGTAATAAATTAGAAGGTAATGTAGCTTGAAATGAATTGGATGCTGGTAAAGAAAAGACACTGGTTCCGCCAATAAACTCATTTCCTTTTCTTAATTCAAATTGATAATTCGTTCCACCTGTTATTTGTCCCCATTTAAATACGCCATCAAAGTCATTGTTTTTGTAACAACTATCAGCCGGAGTTGATAACGGAACTATTAAAGTACCTGTTGTAGTGGATGCTTTTTTTCCAACCCAAAATTTAATTGGACCTAAAATTTGTGAGGTGTAACCTGCATTCATTGCTGTTAATTTCAACTCAAATTGACTTGAATCTAAAGCGATAGAATAACTTGTTCCTGTGATTGTTGTATCCAATACATATTTTGTAATGTCAGCAAAACTTGGACTTGCAATCTGTAAACGATATTTTGTTGCACCTTCCATTTCCTCCCATTTTATTTGAACAGGATTAGTTAGTATGGTATCTAATTTTTGAGGTAAAATCAGAATTGGAATATCTCCTGAAATATTTTTCGCTTTTATATCCTTACAACTTTGTAATGATAAAAATGCGATAACTGCTAAAAATAGATATTTCATATTATTCATTTTTCCTTTTTTTAATTCCATCTTCTCAATTTATTTTTACAATTTACTAATCTGATTAGTCGAATTTCCTCGTTCGTAATTTTGAAGTAGAAGTGTTGTATATAATTCTTCGTTTTCTTCTGAATTGTATTTTTTATATTCGAAACTTACATTAATCAATTTCGCTAAATCAAATTTTCTTTCCAAATTATAAATGAACCGAAGTGTTTCTAAGAAATTCCCTGTTAAGATAATTTTGTGTGTATTAATAGAGAAATCAGGATGTTTGTAAGTTAAGACTTCATCTACTTGATAGACAATTAAATTTGTTTTGTCTTTTGCTAAGAAGTTTAAGAATCCTTGTTGAACTTTTTCAATCGTACTGTTTTCTTTCCCTAATAATTTATTGAAATGGGCAATTTGTGCTTGTGTTATGTGAATTTCGTTTACTGCATTTTGTGAAATTGCAATTTTTTCGTTTAATTCTTTTTTATAAGCGAGTGTTTCTATGGTTGTTTTGAATGCTCTTTTATAACTAGCTGCTATTAATAATACAGTAAGTATTAATAACGCATAGTTTTTTTGTTTGAAGCTATATTGGTCGAAAAATGTCATTTTGAAAAGCTGATTAAAAGTTTAAACTCTGCTTTTGAATTAGTCGATTCTAAATAGTTCAATAATTCAACACTTTCTACCCATTCGTATCGGTTCATTTTTTCCATCCAATCGTCTAATACCTGACTGTTTGGAGTAAAACCAATAATTTCAATTGCATCATGACGTATCTCAACTTTTCTTTTTTCTTTTAAATTTTCGGCTAATGGAAATACATACATTTCTCTAAGAGAAATTGATTTAGGAACCGATTCACCTATTTTGTCAATAAAGTAAGAAATAAATTGATCTGGATTTACTCCTGAACTTATTACTAACTGCTCTTTTCTAGTTTTTTCCTGTTTTAATGTTTCAAGCGTTGACATATTTGAATTATTCAAAGCTAAATCAGTTTCTAACTGTGCAACCTCATCATTTAGGTTATTCAGATAAAAATAGTTTACAACTAGGGCAGAGAAGATGATACTAACCGCAAGTAAACCAAAGAATTTGAATCGACTAAATTGAGCATAATTTTCTAATTTATCTTTTCTTATCGCTTCCTCAAAACCACTTGTATAGTTTTCAAAATTAGAACTATAACTTAGAACAATTCCTTGATTAATGGCTTCATTTCTTGTTCTGAAAATACTATTTATTGTAGATCTAACAGACGGTGAATCATTTCGAGTAATTTGAAGAATTCTTCCGTTTTCAATTTCTATAATGTAATCAAATGCTATTTTTTCCTTATCCGAAGCTGAAAGTAAAACAGGAATAATTCCACAAGAAATGCCTACTAGCATTACTTTTGCTTCGTCCAATTCGATAACAATATCTTCAATTAAGTTTTTACGAAAGAAAGATGTCGCTACTTTATAAGAATCATTATAAGAACAGAAATAGAAATCATCTTTATCACCACTTACGATTAATTGTTCCTTATAACCTGGAATGAATTCTACAAGACGAGTTAAAACACCGGTACCACTTACATGCAATGTGTAGGCTTTATTTTTACCAAATTTTTTAATTACCTCACCAATGTTTTCAAATTCTTCGAAAACTGAACTCTGTTTACTTGATTTTTTTTCAATCGAAGCAACAATGCGTACTCCTCCAACGTGATAGTCTAAATGTACTATCACCCACGATGAGGGTTGCCATATTGAGTTCCATTTATTCATTAATACGTAACTGTTGGTCTTATTAAGATGTGTAATTTTGATTTAGATTTAATATTTGAACGGCCACTAAAAATCCATTTAATAACTGGGATTCTTGCTAACCACGGAACACCAGTACCTGATTTGTTGTCGTTAATCTCTTCTAAACCACCTAAAAGAACCAATTCACCATTTTTCACACGCACCATTGACTCGAATTTTTGAGTAGTCATATTGGGTGGAGATGTTGGATCTGCTTTACCTGCAAAAGCATTTTGATCCACTTTAATTGTCAAAGTTATTTGTTCATCTGCACTAACAAACGGTTGAATATTTACTGATAAATCGGCAGGAATAGACTTCCATACTTTCGATTGTAAAACGCCTTGTTGTGTTACTGAAGTAGATACATTTACAACCGTTTCTTGGTAATAGGTTGTTTTACCTATAGAAAGACTTGCTTTTTGCCCATTTAAGGTTGAAATTTTTGGTGTACTCTCAATGTTAATGACATTGTTGGTTTCAAGTGCGGATAAATTGGAGAAAAAATTATCGGTTACTTTACCAAGATTCAATACTCCAAAACCTGATATTGCCTCTAAAAGTGCATTAATTGCTTTTGCTCCTAATTTTATGTTTAAACCTTCAGTTTGGTTTAGTACTTGTGTTGAAGCAGCAGGAGAAGCACCAATACCTGCTTGAGAGCCTACGTTCACTGTATTTGATCGAGATGAGGTAATCAACATGATGTCAATTTGGATCATTGGAACCACAATATCAATTGATTTTAAAAACGTTTTTAATTCCAGTATGGCGCGCTCACTTCCAGAAACAATTAAACCATTCAACTCTAAAAATTCGGATACATCTACATCGTTCAATAATTCTTTAGGGATAGCTGTTTTAACATTTTCAACCGTTCTATTTTCTAAACGAATTAACTCTGATTTTCTGATACCCTCCATTTTACGTTCACCAATTATATACAATTGATCTTTAACCGTATAATTGTATTTAGTAGTTGTAAAAAGATGTGCAATTAATTCATTAAAAGTTACGTTTTTTAAATCTAAATTACCTTTTCCTTCTACTGTCGAATGAAGCACATAATGTGCGTTTAATTCAGAAGCAGCAGTTTTTAAAATGTCGATTAAATCTACATTATTTGCAAAAACATTTACCGTACCATCTTTGTTTTTTTCAAGGTTAAAATCATCTGAAGGAGAAGCTGTTTTTGTCTTTTTTCCTTGTGAACCAGTAGTTTTACCATTAGCTGTTGAAGTCGCATCTTGATTTGATTCTAAAGCAATGGTATAGAATCCATCTTTTTCTTTGTTGATTGATAAACCATTGGCTTTTACAAACATTTCTAAGACTTGTTCATACGGTCTGTTCTGAAAGAAAGCATTTACTTGTTTGTTACGAACTTCTGGATTGATTACAAAGTTTTTATCCGTCAATGTTGTGACTTTTTCAACCACCTTCCAAAGCGTATCATTTTGCAGATTCATCGATAGAAATTCATTTGCAGGATTGTATTTAATATCAATTTGTTTAGTTACAACCGTTGCTGGTTTTGGTTTCTGAACCGAACGTTTTCTGATGGCTAAAATACTTCCTGTAAATTCAAATTCTAACTCGAAATTAAAATATAAAAACACCAAAATATCTTTCACTTTGGCATCAAAGAAATTATAAGTAATTGCTTGATTTAAGCTTGGTTCGATGGTGATATTCAAATTATTCTCCAAAGCTACCGAATATACAAATTCATAAAGTGCTAAACCTGAAACACTAAGTTGAACAGTATTGTTTAAACCTGGATTTTTAGAACTCAAAGAATCTAACTTTGTTCTTAATTCTGCATCTGTGTAATTTTGACCCATTCCACTAAAACTTGTTACTAAAATAATTAGTAAAGTCAAGATAAAATGTGTGTTCACTCTTGTTATTTTCATTCAATATCCTGTTAGTAAGGCATATACTTCCTCAAGTGAAGTTTGTCCTTCTGTTAAAATTTCTAAAGCTCTTGTCGCCAAATTATTAATACCTCGTTTTTTTAAAACTTGCTCCACATTATTGTCATTGTTTTTAATGTAAACAGCTAATTCACTGTCCATTGAAATAACTTCATATAGTGCAATACGCCCCTTGTAACCCGTGTAATGACATTTATCACATCCTACTGCTACCATTTGCGTCGATGGTATATTTTCTTGAGATGACCCAATCGGCCAATCTTTTTGGTCTAATGGTTTTTCTGTTTTACATTCAACACATAATTTTCGCACCAAACGTTGTGCAACTGATGAATTTATAGTGTTCGCCAATAAGAAGGAAGGAACCCCCATGTCGATTAAACGAGATATAGTACCCCAAGCTGAATTTGTATGTATTGTTGAAAGTACTAAGTGCCCTGTTAATGCAGCTCTAATAGCCATTTGTGCTGTTTCTGAATCACGAATCTCTCCCAACATAATGACATCGGGATCTTGACGTAAAAATGATCGTAAAGCACTTGCAAAGGTTAAACCAATTGATTCTTTTAATTGAACCTGATTGATTCCGTCTAAGGTATATTCTATAGGATCTTCAACCGTAACGATGTTTCTCTTTTCATCGTTCAACATTTTTAGTGTTGCATACAGTGTGGTTGTTTTACCTGAACCTGTTGGTCCACTGATTAGAATAATCCCATTTGGTTTTTTAATACCTTCTAGGTAATATTTTTTTTCTAAACCTGAAAATCCAAGGTTGTCAATGCTCAAAGATGAAGCATCTTGACCTAAAATCCTCAATACTATTTTCTCACCGTGCAAAGTTGGTAGAATAGATACACGAATGTCAAAATCATCGTATTGAATACGACCATCTTGAGGCAACCTTTTTTCAGAAATATCTAATTTACTTCTGATTTTAATTTTGTTTATTAATTCAGGATAATCTGCTTTTTCGACTAAGTATCGTTGGATCAACATTCCATCGATACGCATTCTTACCCTTGCTTTTTCGCCAAATATTTCAATGTGAATATCACTGCTTCCAATGTTATTCGCTTCTTGAATTAAACGGTCAACAAAATCTGTTTTTGAATCAATTGCTACTTTTTGATCTTGTTCATTTGTTGTTCGATAATACTTTCCTAAACTTCGTTGAATCGTATCTTTATCTACTGAAATCAAATCGATACCTGTACCTAAAAGCGCAATCAATTCTTCTTTAACAATCAATTGATCGGCACTTTCGTCGACATAGAACACAATTTTATCAGCCTCACTACTTTGAGGGACGATTCGATAATGCCACGCCAAATCTGAACGAATTAATTGTTGTAATTCGGGAGTAATTTCTATATGTTGAATAGTACTCAAATCAAGCGAATTATTAGGTTATTTATTTGATTGTCAAATACTAAATAAGCAACTAGAAAAAGCGCCATATATCCTGCAAAAGGAATCGTTTTATTTTGTTTTGAAATTGATACTACAACTCCGTGAACGACTAATGTCAATAGTGTACCAGTAGTAAAAAATAAAAGGTACAAGGGAAAAGTTAGAAGGGGGATAATAGCAATTAAAAATAACATGTCGCCTAGACTAAAATATCCATTTGAAATGTTGACTAAATGACCTTGTTTTATACTTACATAAAGTGTTAAAAATGACATTGAAGAAATAAAAAACAATGAGCTCCATCCTATATTTACAATGTCGTTAGACTCAAACCCAATCCATAAACAAAATACCATTAGGATTGGAAATAAAAACCAGTAAACAGCTCTTAACTTCACATCCTGAACGAATATGATCAACAACAATAATATGAGAAGAATTTTTATCATTAATCTACTTGTGTTTCTTTTAAAACACCATCTTGATCGATTTCCCAACTATTTTTCTTACCATCACCATTAAAATCAACTACTGATTCTGCCTTTGCTTTAAACCCAGTTGGACTTGCCTCAAGAATTGATATTTCGTAGTTTGCTGTGCCACCGTTTAAAACTGTTTTATGTGGAATGTAATTTAAACCAGGTAAATCTGTTGAGTATTTTGAGAATTGAAGAAAATAGGCATACTCAAGATTGTGTACCATTTTTAATTCTTGTTGTGCTTCTAAACTTTTTGTACGAGATGCAACACCTGCTTGATTAGGAACAACTAACATAATTAAAATACCCATAATGGCCAATACAATTAATATCTCTGCTAATGAGAATGCATTTACAAGCATTTTATTGCGACATGGAAAGGTAGCGACCTGACCCTGTGGTGATTGATTTTTTCGATTCATTAAATTGAATTTTAATGAATCGGTTATATGTGATTTAATTTTGTTCATATTTATAATTTATTCTACTTATGTCATTTCTATTTGAAAATGGGTTTTACCATTATTCAATATTTTAAAATATCCATGGGACATGGCGTGCCATGTCCCTATGACGATTTTGCAACGTAATTATTTAATTACGTTGCTTAAATTAAACATTGGTAAATACATTGAAATCATTATGACTCCTACGATTAAACCGATGATTACAATTATTAATGGTTCAATTACTGTTCCCAACAATTTTGTTCTGAATTCGATTTCTTCTTGGTATTGCTTGGTTAATCGTTCAAAGGTAGTATCCAATTGATTAATTTCTTCTGCAATTTTTGTAAGCGAAATCAAACGCTTGTCAAAAATAGGAAATTTTGATAAACCTACGTTCAAATTTTCTCCTGACAGAATTACTTTTCTAGTTTCTTTCATTGCTTCCTCTAAAGGATAAAAGCCTATCATATCTTCGATTAATTCTAAGGTAGTCACTAATGGAGTCTTAGAGGACAATAGTAAAGACATACTTTGACAGAAACGAGCCAAATATACTTTTTTCAATAAACCACCAATTACAGGAATTTTCAATAAAAAATTACCCGTTGCTTTACGAAACCAAACTTCTTTTCTTTGTGAATATCCATAAGCTGCAAAACCTACAACTGCTAGTAAAAAGAACATTAAGAAAGTAGAGAAATAGCGAGAAAGCCAAATTATCTTTTGCGTTAAATAAGGTAGTTCTTGACCAAATTGTTTAAATACGTCTTCAAACATCGGAACAACACTACTTAACATAAAGTACAATACACCAAAAGTGATGCAGATAACAAAAGCAGGGTAGGTGAATACACCAATAAGTTGTCTTCGTAACTTTACCTTGTCCTCGTAAAATTTTGCTAAATGTTCAAGTACCAATTTTAAGCGACCTGATTCTTCTCCAATTCTTACACTTTGGTATTCGTATGCAGAAAAATAAGTAGTCATTTTTAGAGCGTCTGATAGAGAGTTACCCATTACCAAATTATTTAAAACTCCCTCTAACACATCTATTAAAGTTTGTTTTTCTTGCTCTTCAATTAAGATTGTAAGTGCCCTTTGAATATCGACACCACTATCGAGCAGGGTACTAAATTCACTGTAAAAGCTTTCTTTCGCTTTATCAGGAAACACCTTTCCAAATTTGATGTCTTTTTGGAATATATTCTTACTTATTTCACTCACTTTGTTTCAAAATTTTCAAAATAGTGGTCTATCTTGTGTTTTAATTCGGGTTTACAAAAGTAATGTAACTTCATTGGTTCACCTTTCCAATCAAAGATAAATGAAATTATTTTGTCATTATTTTGCTGTTCTTCTTTTAACTCAATCATTGGAAAAGGTGTTGAAACCCAATCTTTGCCAGCTTTTCTTTCTAAAAAATCATTTTCAATTTTATATTCTACAAGATTGTTATCTGAATAGATGTTTATTTGTTTATTTTGATAATTGATTGAATCTGAAGTGTATAATTCATTCCATAAATTAGAACGAAATGCGAAAAAGGTATTTAATTCTTCGTGAATTACCGAACTGTTTTTTAGTTGTTCATTGAATCGATTGTATGAAACGGCTATAATAGCAATGATTGCACTCATTAAACCGAGTACTATCGTTACTTCAAAAATTGTGAAGGCAGATATGCTATTTTTTTCTCTTAAATTCATTTTTTAATGCTTTGGATTTTCCAAATTAAACGATTGTCATCTGCTAAAAAATCGATGGTATTTAATGAATCGTTGTTTTCATCTTGGGTAACAGTTACCTCTACATCTTCTTCTTCAATAAATGGTATCGAATCATTCTCTTTATACAATGATTCGATAATTTTTGATTGAATTTCAGTTTGCTTTCTTACGTCTTGAAAACGCGATGTTACGTTCATAGAACGAATGAAGATAAGTGCTGCAACACTGAAGCATAGAGCTATTATGGTTAAAGCGATTACTACTTCAGCTATACTTGAAGCTGGGAGTTTTTGATTAATTAAACGAGTCCTCCCCCTCGGTCCCCCTCCAAAGGGGGAATAAGTTCTGCTTAAAATTCTATTTATGAATTTTAGAAGCATCCTATAATTTTTGATTTACCTTTCTTTTCATCTTCTAACCAATTCGGAATGATAAACTCTTTTGGGAGTTTATCACTAGAAAGCAGAACATCCAATAAATGATTTGAATATTGACCACCACCTGCATTTAAGTTAAATCCTTGGCTGTATAAATGACCTATAATTTTTCCATTGATATTTGTTTCTCCTTGGTTATATACAATACCTGCTATTAATGAATGAATATCCATTTTTAATTGAATAGGTTTTCTAAAATTATAGGCCTGTGAAACCATTAAAACACCACCTCTTATTTGCACATTTTCTTGGATTTGAATGGATGCATTTTCTTTGTCGAGATTCATTTTGGTTTCATTCAATACAAGCGCTGAAGGATATGTTAATTGAACGTCTTTTTCACAGATAATTTGCTCATGCGCGATGACTTGAACACTACCTTTAAAACCACTTTCAAAGGTTACTTTCGGAGAAATAAGGATAACATTTTCAAGTTTAGCTTGACTAGAAACAAATATGGAATTAAACGATTGAATAATTATATTTCCTTTTATTGAATTGGTGATATTAATAGCCTCAATTGAGGAAAATAAAGAAGTTGGTTGGTCAAATTCAAAGATTGTATCTTTTGAAATACCATCTATTTTATTTACCTCTTTTATATAACTTTCCAATGATAAATTGGAATAAGCCGTTTTGATCTTTGGTAAATATTTTTCACTCTTTTTTTGTTCGCCATAGAGTAATTTATCATTCATGTAATTTTTACCAGCAATATACCCACGCTCTAATCCTCTTTCTGGTAAATATGCAGTACCTTCTATTTTTGTATCTCCACTTAATTTTAGAACTTGGTTGTTATCAGGTAAATATAAAACAGGTAAAACATCATCTGTTTGATTGCCAACGATAGCAGATTTAGATATTGTTCGCGTTAAATGTCTTGTTTTGGCAATTACTACTTTAAAAGCACCCCAAGGTTTTATGCTAATTTCTGAAGTATCTCCTGAAGGATGAATAATTGTTTTTGAAGTTTGATTTTCAAGTGAGGCACCTATTTGAAGTGACAAATAATTGTCCATGATGAGGTGTTCTTTCATTTGAAAGTTTAATTCAAGTCTCTTGTTTGCACTTGAAATAAATAAAACACCAGAACAAATAAGCGCAATCAAGAATAAAAAAGTAATGGCGTAACCAAGAGCAGAAGATGGGAGTAGTTTCCCCTTCACTTCGATAAATTCAGTAGAACGGGGGATTAAAAGGGAAGAGAGTTTACTATTTTTTTTTAAGTTTAGCATCTAAAAAATTACTTTTGAAATGGAGATAAGTTGGAATTGCAATTCATAGAAATCCTCCCCCTCGGTCCCCCTCCAAAAGGGGGAAGATGAAAACCACTACTTTTTTGAATTTTCTTTTTTCTCCTTCTTTTTTAAGAAAGAAAATTGATACCATTTCTTTTCAGGACTAGTTTCTTTTGATTTCTTCAATGTATTGTTAGATGGTTTAGTAATTGTTTCTTTTTTCTATTTCTTTTTTAAAAATGAAAAAAAGTTTTTCTTTTCTTTTGCATTGTCACTGTTCGTTTTTTTATCGGAATTTGATTTTTCTTTTTCCGTTTTTTCTTCTTTCGTTTTCGGAGTAACTATTGTTCCATTTTTAATTTTGGTAGTTGAAACTTCAACACCATCTTTGTCAAAAAGTGTAATTGTTTTTTTTGAGCCTGAATAGTTAGAAACAATTAAACTGTCTTTCGTTTGTTTAGAAAATGAACAACATTTGTACTTATAAGTTTCAGTAACAATTCCTTTTTCATTGTAAACCACTTCAATTCCTCTTTTATTACCATTGTTCCAATTTTCAGTACGAATTAGAGAACCATTTTCTCTCCAATACAACCATTCACCATCTTTTAATCCTTTTTTGAATTTTCCTTTTCTAGAAAGTTGTTTATTGTCATAAAATGCTTCGAAAGAACCATTTAATAATTGACCAGAAGCACCACCTTGAGTGATGATGACTTTTTGGGCTTTAAACCAGTAGTAGTATTTTTTTTTATCAAAATGAGAAACACCTTTTTTATCTTCTGATAAAACAGTGAATTGATACGATTCATTTTCTTGACGCATCGTATGTTTTAAATGAACTTCTGTTTCTAATTTTTGAGCAAAAGAAACAATAGTAAATAAAAAAGTGATTAGAAAAGCTACTATTTTCATTTTGATGTTGAATTACGGTTTTAATTATGAGTGGTTAAAATTAGGTATAAAATAGTGAAAAGCAAAAGTCACATTATTTTGTTTTTTGACTTGGAAAGATTGTTTGAATTGCACTTTGAATTAGTTCTTTGATTGAATTTTTGAATTTTTGAATTAGTGCATCCGGGCATGTACTTCTAATTTCCACTAATGAGAAGCTTTCCGACTTTTTTAATTGCGGAAAGCGGTAATTAGTGGAACGTTTTTATAGGACTGACCTAATATTTAACCTTTTAGTTCTTTTAAATTTCAATTTATTTATTAACCATCATAGTTTCAATGTCAACCCCTTCAATTATGATTTTTTTATTGTTTGGAATACAGATAAATGAATACTTATCTTTTTTGTCAATTGGTTTTTTAAATTCAAAATAACCATTTAATTCTAAACCATGGTATTTGATAGTCAGACCTTTTATTGTAATTGCATTGTTTTTTAAAAATGATTTTATAGCCTCTTTTGTCATACTTGAATTCACTATATAAGAGAATAAATTTATCTAAAAAATAATACATTTATATGGGTGAATTAATTTAAAAAAATAAAAAAGTGACAAAACATACGTTTCATCACTTTCATTATAAACCTAAACCACCTAAATCGGATCAAAGCTATTTTGTTTTATTTTAAAATCAAAATAATTTTATTGATTTAACAAAACGCCATTTATTTATTTTAATAGAACTTTCTAATTCATTTTCAATGCTATCTTCTAAATTAGGAAAAAAATCAATTTTAGTAATTTGTTCTATTTCATCAACTTTTACCACAAATGATTTAAGCTCATTTTTTGACATTTCATTTTTAATTATAAATGCAATTACTTTTTCTTGACCTTTTTGATTATCCAATATGATTTTATAGAATGCTTCTGGTACAGCAATTTTATGAGGACCAATTGTATTCATACTATTCGTGTCTATAAATATTGGACCAGTTACAATATATATAGAATCAAGTTCAATTGCCCATTTTCTGGTTTGAGCTTCTAATTGTTTCCAAATACCTCTATTAAAACTCGGAACTTGTGGAGACATATTGGAATAATAAAATGATTCTTCCATAGCAATTTTTGAAAAAGCCATATCAGCAGCTGGAGCAAGATGACCACGATCAAACCCAGATTTTTCATAATCAATACTGAAATCTGAATTAAGTATCAAGGGGTCTTCAACAAACTTATTTTTTCTTATAAATTTTGCTTGTGTTTCTTTACTTGTAAGTTGATAGGCGACCCAATTAGATTGCCTATTATCAATATTAAAAGATAAAGTAAACCCAACATGAGAAATGATTGAATTATCAAAAACTGAATATGGAATTTCAATTTGGGAATTTAACTGTTTACTAATTAAAAGTAGTGTTATTAAGATTAATTTATTCATTTTAATTATTTGTGTTGAGATTTATAAGAATTATGTCCAAAAATAGATTGTTTAAAAAAAAATATTTTTAATTCATTTTTTTTGTAGTCTA
>CANCEQ010000022.1 GCA_947375085.1 Flavobacteriales bacterium | reverse complement strand
TATCAGGAAATTAAAGGGATAAACTATCCCAATTTTTTCAAAATCGTTAATCCCTCTTCCCAATTCGTGTGTCCGGAAGATGCATTTATGTGACCTGCATCGCCAATGTTTATAAATTCACTGCCCCAATTTTCTGCAAAAAATTTTGCTCTCTCTAAAGAAATCCAAATATCATTTGAGCTGGCTACTACAATAGAATTGAAATTTAATTTATCAAGTGGGATGGGTGAAAATCCTTTTGTCGGGAAAGTGTAATTTGGTGCTTCAAGGTCACTCGGTGCTACTAGCATTGCCCCTTTAATATTTCTTTTAAACTTAGCTGACCAATGTGCAATGGTTGAACAACCTAAGCTATGTCCAATTAAAACGACAGATGATAATTCATACGATGTTATCATAGCATCCATATTTCTAATCCAATCTTCACAAGTTGGGGTATCCCAATCGGCCTGTTCAATTCGGGAAAAATTAGGAGCGGAGTTTTGGAAATAAGTTTGCCAATGTTCTGGACCTGAATTGCCCAGACCAGGAACAATTAAATAGTTTGTCATATTTAAGAAGGTGAATTGATTTATTAGAAATCCAGCTCTAATAACAAAGATATTGAGTTGTAGCTTTTCAAAAAATATAAACCTCTAAAAACTAAAAGATGCAACTACCTTAACTCACTGATAGACAATGAAAAAGCCATCATTTCTGATGGCTTGTCCTGTGAAGCTCCCCCTTCTGGACTTGAACCAGAGACCCTCTGATTAACAGTCAGATGCTCTAACCAACTGAGCTAAGAAGGAATTTGCGTACATTTCTGTATTAGCGTGTGCAAAGTTAATGAAAGAATTTATTTAACAAAGATATTTTTATAAAAAATTTTAAAAAATTAGAAAATTTTAAAAAGATTAACAGTAACCTGTTGATTTTAAATTAATTAATCTAATTGAATAATAATGGCATCTTTGAAGCCATTGGTTTGTAATTTCTTTAGAGTAGTCGCTCCGGCTTCTCTTGTGTCAAACGAACCTACTAAATAACGGTATTTGAATTCACTTGTGGTATTCACTTTTTGGCGAATTACTTTCTCGTCTATTTTTTTGAATGCAGGAGCATCTGTTTCGATCGGTTCCTTCGTAGATAATATTTGAATTGCGTAGGTTGCATCGACTGTTTTCGCTGTTGTTGTATTAGTCGTATTTCCAGAAGTTTTCGCTGAATTAGCAGGAGTTGTAGAATTGTTTTTGGCAATTGGTTTTGCCGTGGTTGTCGATTTGATGAAATTAGTGTTTGGATTTTCTTTTTGTACATACGTTCGTATACCTCTGAAAATGGCAGAAGCGATTACATCTTGACCTTCCGTCGTATTTAAGTATTTCGCCTCTTTAGCATTTGTCATAAATCCACACTCAATTAATACGCTGGTCATATTGGTGTATTTTAAAACTTGAAGCGAATGTTGTCTATCGTCACTATCTTTTACTCCTCTCGAATGTCTACCAGCTTTAGAAGAAAATTCTTTCTCCATTATTTGCGCTATATCAACCGATTTTTTAGAATCCATAGTATGAACGTGCGATTCTGTTCCGTGTACCATATGATGATCGTTCGCATTGCAATGAATACTGACAAATAAATCTGCATTGATAGAATTTGCTTTAAAAACACGATCATCGAGACTAATAAAAGTATCATCTGTTCGAGTATATACAATTTCAATGTTTGTCAAATACTGTTGAATATAACCCCCAACTTTGTTTGCAATCAATAAATTCAGCGATTTTTCAGGTAGTAAGGTGGCATCTTCTGCAATAAAACCATGGTCATTTCCTCCGTGACCTGCATCTATAACGACTGTGATTTTCTTTCCTTGTGAAAAAGAAGCTAACGAAATAGCTAAAAAACAGATAAATACACTTAATTTCATTTTGCAAAAGTACGGGCTTTCGCTTCTCTTTTTTATGCTCATCATAAACTTTACTAAAAGTGAATTGTTGAAACCTGTTATTTTTTCACCAAATTGATCACCTAGATTTCGCACAAGAGCTTTCTTTTGTGTACTAATGTTTTCCTAATGTGCCTTATGTGTTAAAACTTGGTATAGTTTTTTCACCACATAAGTCACAAAGAATTCACATAAGAGCACATAGTTTTTAACTATTTAATATGTGTATTATATTTTAATTTATTTAATCACTCATCTAACCATTCATAGTGCATTGTCACAAAAGTTTTTTGACCTTCGGCATATAAATTTGAACAATTAAAATTTAAAATAATCCCTTTGGGGACTTGTAATAGTTTTAAATATGTTAATAATTGAGCTTCATGAATAGGTATAATTTTATCGACAGACTTCAATTCGATTACAATGTTATCTTCGACTATAATGTCACATCTAAAGTCCGTTTCAAATTCACAATTTTTATATATAAAGGGAATTTTCATTTCAGTTTTAAACTTTAAGTTTCTAATTTTTAATTCGTGAATTAGGCATTGTAAATATACTTTTTCATAAAGACCTGGACCTAGTGCTTTATGAACTTCAATTGCTGCTCCGATTATTTGATAAGTTAGATTTTTGATTTCTGTTTTGGTTAGTCTCATTTTAAGTTTTTTATGTTAAGTTAATTAAAAATATAAGTTGATTTACCAACATTTTATAATAATTTTTAAGAGTTTATAGTTTTTTCACCACATAAGTCACAAAGAATTCGCATAAGAGCGCATATTCTTTTGTGTGCTAATGTTTTCCTAATGTGCCTTATGTGTTAAAACTTGGTAATGTTTTTTTCACCACATAAGTCACAAAGAATTCACATAAGAGCGCATAGTCTTTGTGTACTAATGTTTTCCTAATGTGCCTTAGGTGTTAAAACTTGGTATTGTTTTTTTACCATATTAGTCCATAAGAGCGCATATTCTTTTGTATGCTACTTTTATCTTAATTGCTAAAAACTTCTATTTCATAGAAAACACATTTAAAAAAAAATCCGTTAGTAATATAACAAACAGCTATTTTTGGTTTAAATAGTATTCAAATTGTTTATATTTGAAACATAATGTACAGTATTAATTTATTGTCTAAAATTTTAAACAAAATTTGCTATGAGTCAATTTGAGAATACCCTTTCTTTTGCCCAACAAATGGATGAAAAAGATCCATTAAAATCTTTTAGAGAACGATTTCATCTTCCAAATTTCCACGAAAAAACAGTTCGTTATTTCACTGGAAATTCGTTAGGATTACAACCAAAATCAACGAAAGAGTATTTGTTAGAAGAGTTAGATGCTTGGTCATCTTACGGAGTTGAAGCTCATTTTTTAGCGAAAAAACCTTGGTTTTCATACCACGAAAATTTAACAAATAAAGTTGCAAATATTGTAGGTGCTAAACCGATTGAGGTCGTAGTTACACATTCATTAACAACGAACTTACATTTATTGATGGTTTCTTTTTTCAGACCAGAAGGAAAGAGAAAGAAATTAATTTGTGAAGCAAAAGCGTTTCCAAGTGATCAATATGCATTGGAATCTCAAATTAAATTTCATGGTTTAAGTTTGGAAGAAGACTTAATTGAAATTGCTCCAAGAGAAGGTGAACACTTGATTCGTGAAGAAGATATTTTAGCTAAAATAGCTGAAATAGGTGATGAATTAGCTTTGGTAATGATTGGTGGAGTAAATTATTATTCTGGTCAATTGTTTGATATGAAGTCGATTACAGAAGCAGCTCACAAAGTAGGAGCAATTGCTGGTTTCGATTTAGCGCATGCAGCTGGAAATATCAATTTGAAATTAAACGAATGGGGAGTAGATTTTGCTGCTTGGTGTAGTTACAAATACTTAAATTCTTCTCCAGGTGGGGTTTCAGGTATGTTTATTCACGAACGTCACGCTGATTCACCTCAATTACCACGTTTTGCTGGTTGGTGGGGTCACGATAAATCAACTCGTTTCTTAATGGAACCAGGATTTCAACCAATGAAAGGGGCTGAAGGATGGCAATTAAGTAATGCTCCTGTATTAGGAATGGCGGCTCACAATGCCTCTTTGGATATTTTCGAAGAAGCAGGAATGGATAAAATTGGTGCTAAAAGAGATATTTTAACGGCTTATTTAGAATATGTAATCGATGATATTTCAGAAAGAAATAAAGAAAATTGCACATTTGAAATCATCACTCCAAGAGATAAAACGAAGAGAGGTGCACAGTTATCGATTTTAGTTCACGGTGAAGCACGAAAATTATTTGACAAAATTACAGAAGAAGGAGTGATAGCAGACTGGAGAGAGCCAAACGTAATTCGTGTTGCGCCAGCACCTTTATATAACTCGTTTGAAGATGTATTTTACTTCGGACAAATATTAGAAAAAGCGATTTAAGATTCATTTTTCCCCCTTTGGAGGGGGATCAAGGGGGAGGAAATAAGAAATTAGTTTAAAACGAAATCGAATGAAAAAAATAGGAATTGTAGGGTCAGGTTTAGTAGGGAGTTTACAAGCGATCTTAATGGCGAAAAAAGGGTATGATGTTACTGTATTTGAAAACAGACCTGATTTACGTAAAGCAAAATTATTAGCTGGAAAATCAATCAATCTAGCACTTTCAGACAGAGGATTGAAAGCCTTGAGAGAAGCTGGTATTGAAGAAGATATCAAAGCAATGTCGATTCCGATGTACAAACGTTGTATGCACGCGGTGGATGGAACATTATCTTACCAACAATATGGGAAAGAAGATCAAGCGATTTTTTCAGTTCCAAGAGGTGCCTTGAATCAAAAATTAATGAATTTAGCTGATAAATACCCTTCTATCAGTTATAATTTCAATCGCAAATGCAAAGATGTTGAGTTGAATTCAAACACATTGGTTTTCGAAAATGTGGAAACGAATGAAGAAGAAAAATACTCATTCGATAATATTTTCGCAACTGATGGTGCTTTTTCTGCTGTTCGTTTTAGAATGCAAAAAACACCGATGTTCGATTATTCTCAAAAATATTTAGATCACGGATACAAGGAATTAATCATTCCAGCAAACGAAGATGGAACACATAAATTAGATAAAAACTGTTTGCATATTTGGCCTAGAGGTGAGTTCATGATGATTGCCCTTGCTAATATGGATGGTAGTTTTACATGTACTTTATTTTTCCCAATGTTCGGTGAACAATCGTTTGACACGATCAATACAAGAGAAAAAGTGAGCGCATTTTTCAATGAAACGTTTGCAGATGCAGTTCCATTAATGCCAACATTATTAGATGATTACTTCGAAAATCCAACTTCTGCATTGGTGATGGTTCGTTGTAGTCCTTGGAATTACGAAGACAAAATTCTTTTATTAGGTGATTCAGCTCACGCAACCGTTCCTTTCTACGGACAAGGAATGAATTGTGGTTTTGAAGATTGTACAATTTTCGGAGAAATGTTGGATGCAGCAAACGGAAATTGGGATGGTTTATTGAGTGCTTATTCTAAAGAAAGAGTTCCAGACGGAAATGCAATCATTGATTTATCGTTGAGAAATTACGTTGAAATGCGTGACTTAACAGGAAATAAAGATTTCTTATTACGTAAAAAAATAGAAGGTAAATTCAGTAATTTACACCCAGATAAATGGTTGCCTTTGTATTCTCAAGTTACTTTTAGTCACATTCGTTACAACAAAGTAATTCAAAACGGAAGAGATCAAGATGCTATTATGGATGAGGTGATGAAATTACCAAACATTCATACAAATTGGGATGCTCAAGAAGTAATGGATAAAATGCTTTCTTTGGTTTAATAGACTTTAGATAGTTAGACATTAGACTTCGGCGTGAGCTCAGTCGAACGTTCGCTTTGCTTTTAGACAATTGATAGCAAAAATGAACGTAAGTCTAATATCTATTGTCTAAATATCTAATATCTAGAAATATGAAATTCAAATATAAAAAAGATTCGGAAGTATTGTTCTCACAGCTAATGCTTCCGAGTAATTCTAACTTTAGCGGTAAAATTCATGGGGGATATATTTTATCGCTTATGGATCAAATCGCTTTTGCTTGTGCTTCAAAACATTCTGGAAATTATAGTGTTACAGCATCCGTAAATACGGTTGATTTTTTAAATCCAATTGAAGTAGGGGAGTTGGTTACACTTCGTGCTTCGATTAATTATACAGGAAAAAGTTCGATGGTAGTTGGAATTCGAGTGGATTCTGAAAACATTCGAACAGGAGAAAAGAAACACTGCAATTCTTCTTATTTCACGATGGTAGCGAAAAATGAGAAAGGTGAATCTGTTCCAGTTCCAGGAATTATTTTAGAGAATGATGATGATATTCGACGTTTTTTGACTAGTATTAAACGTCAAGAATTAAAATCGGCAAAGACATCCGAATTGAAAGGAATCGATTTTCATTCAAAAGAATATTTGGAGCAGTTAAAGGAATATAATGTACAGGTTAAATAGAAAGAATGTTGGATTATAAATGTTGAATGTTTGATGACGAAACTTGGGTCATATTTTTCATTTAACATTAACAATTAAACATCAAACAATAAACGATGGAAAAATTACAAAATTTCATAGATGGTGTATACAGAGCACCGATTGGCGGGGACTATATTGATAATTACGAGCCTGCAACGGGAAATGTTTACAGTTTAATTCCTGATTCTGATGAAAGAGATGTTGAATTAGCGGTTGAAGCGGCTGAAAAAGCATTTCCTATTTGGTCTAAAATGACCGTGGAAGAAAGAAGTAAGATTTTGGTTCGACTTTCAGAAGGAATTGAACGTAGAATGGACGAATTTGTTCAGGCTGAATCAAGAGACAATGGGAAACCAGTATCTTTGGCAGCGCACGTGGATATTCCTCGTTCTGTATCTAACTTTCATTTTTTCGCTACAGCAATTACACATTTTTCCTCGGAATCGCATTATATGGAGGGAGAGGGAATCAATTATACCTTGCGTAAACCAATCGGAATTGTTGGGTGTATTTCTCCTTGGAATTTACCTTTGTATTTATTTTCTTGGAAAATCGCTCCAGCGCTAGCGGCAGGGAACTGTGTTATTGCTAAACCATCTGAGGTAACACCTTATACAGCTTATTTACTAGGAAAAGTGGCTGAAGAAGCAGGAATGCCAGCAGGTGTTTTGAATATTTTACATGGTTTAGGTCACAAAGTAGGTGATGCAATTGTGAAACATAAAAAAATCAAAGCAATTTCTTTTACAGGTGGGACAAAAACAGGTGAATATTTAGCACGTACAGCAGCTCCTATGTTCAAGAAATTATCGCTTGAATTAGGAGGTAAAAATCCAGTAATCATTTTCGCTGATTGCGATTTTGATGATATGTTGAGTACAACGATTCGTTCTTCATTTGCGAATCAAGGTCAGATTTGTTTATGCGGATCTCGTATTTTTATCGAGCGTTCTATTTACGAAAAATTCAAAACGGCTTTTGTAGAGAAAGTGAATCGTTCGGTAGTATCAAATCCAACTGATCCTAAAGCAAATATCGGAGCATTGGTTTCTTTGCCACACATCGAGAAAGTATTATCGTATGTTGAATTAGCTAAAGAAGAAGGTGGAACTGTTTTAACGGGTGGTGTTCGTGTTCAATTAGAAGCTCCTTACGAAAATGGGTATTACATGCGTCCGACGGTTATTGAAGGTTTACCATACGATTGCAGAACGAATCAAGAAGAAATTTTTGGACCAGTAGTAACAATTACACCTTTCGATACAGAAGAAGAAGTGTTAATGATGGCGAATTCAACAGAATACGGACTTCAAACAACGCTTTGGACATCTGATTTAAAAAGAGCACATCGAGTAGCCGATCAAGCACAATCAGGTATTGTATGGATTAATTCTTGGATGGTGAGAGATTTAAGAACACCTTTCGGAGGAATGAAATCTTCAGGAGTTGGAAGAGAAGGAGGTTTAGAAGCCTTACGTTTTTTCACGGAGCCTAAAAATGTGTTTATTAAGTATTAAATAAGTTTAAGATTGGTAATAGGTAAGATGAAAAAAATTCATTTGGCTTTGCTTATAATTGTTTTTTTTTCGAGTTTCAATACGATTTCTCAGTTAAAAACAGCGTGCAAAAATTTCGCTTCTAATTCAAATCAAATTCCAATAAAAAAGCGAAGTTCAAATGTATTGCTTGAAAATTACGATGTAAAGTTCTACAATATTGATTTAAATGCTAGTAATTTAAATCGTGCAATTTCTGGTTTTGTTCAAATGAATGCTACCACTAAAATTGATAATTTTGATAAAGTAGTATTGAATTTAGCAAACACTTTTACGGTTGATTCAGCTTATGTAAATGGAGTAAAATGTTCTTTTAATCTAATTAATAATGAGTTAACGATTACTTTGCCAAATTCAATTGCAAAAAACACATTATTTTCTTCGTTTGTTTACTATAAAGGAAACGGATCGGAAGATCCAAACTTTGGAGCAGGTATGCTAAATGGTATTTATGGAAATAATCGTTATACCTATACCGTATCTGAACCTTATTGTTCTTATTTATGGTGGCCTTGTAAGCAAGATTTAGAAGATAAAGCCGATTCAGTAGCTATAAATATTACTACTGAATCTACTAATTTGGTTGCTTCAAATGGGTTATTGAAAAATACAATTTCGCTTGGTAATAAAAAGCGTTTTGAATGGAAAACAACTTATCCTATCGCTTATTATTTAATTACCTTTTCTACAGGTCCTTATGTTAAATATTCAATTTATGCAAAGCCTAAAGGAGTTGCAGATTCTATTTTAATTGAAAATTACGTTTATGATCAAAGTTATTTGAATTCAAATAAAGCAAGGATTAATCAAACAGTAACTTTGATAGAATTTTTCTCAGAAAAATTTGGACTTTATCCATTTTCTAAAGAAAAATATGGTCATTATACAGCTCCTTGTAATTTGGGTGCTCTCGAAAATCAGACGATGACAATGATGAACTCGTTTGATTTTGATTTGATTGCTCATGAATTATCTCATCAATGGTTCGGTGATAATATTACGTGTTCAAATTGGGAAAATATATGGCTAAATGAAGGTTTTGCTCAATATTGTGAAACAATGGCAGATGAATTTTTAATTTCAGCATCATCTGGAAAATCAGCTATTAGGAATTTACAATCGCAAGTTTTGTATGATACTGAAAATTGTGCAATGGGAACTGCTTCTTCAGTAACCAATCCTGGAAACATTTTTAATTTCGCTAATAGTTATGCAAAAGGAGCTACTGTATTGCATATGTTGCGTTTTAATTTCGGTAACGACTCTATATTTTTTAAATTATTGAAAGATTATACCGTTAAGTTTACAGGTAAATCAATCCCAACAGATTCACTTGTTTATTTTGTAAATCATTTTACTTCAAAAGACTATACTAAATTTTTTAATCAATGGATTTATGGATATGGTTATCCAAAATATGCTACAACAGCATATCAGAAAGGAGATACTTTGTATGTGGTAAGCAATCAAACAACTTCCTCTACTAAGACGACATTTTTTGATATGAAATTAGATTTTAGAGTCATAAAAAGTAGTGGTGAAGATTATTTATTAGCTTATCAAACTAAACCAAATGAAGTCTTTAAATTTTACTATCCAACTAAAAATGCGACAGCTATTTATCCCAATCCGAATAGTTGGAATGTAATGACGACAAACTTATCTACAAATGTTTTATCTGCTGATAATGATATAATTTCGTTTGGTTTTCAAAATCCACTTATTAATGGAGTAATTGTAGATTCAACCATAACTTTAACCGTTCCTTATGGGACAGATTTAACTTCCTTAATTGCGAATTTTAACATATCACCAAAAGCATCGATTTCGATAGGTACAACTTTACAAATTAGTGGTACTACTTCTAATAATTTCAATTCTATTTTAATTTATAAAGTAACGGCAGAAACTGGAAGTATTAAAAAATATTCAGTTATAGTAAACATTACGCCCTTGCCTAGTTCTGAGAAAGATATATTGAGTTATTCTTTACTTAATCCTCCTATTAACGCTAGTATATCAGATACGAATATCACAGTTACTTTGCCATTTGGAACATCCGTTTTATCATTAGTCCCTAAATTTACTTTATCTTCTAAAGCATTGGCAAGTGTTTTGAATGTACCTCAAATTAGTGGTGTAACATCAAATGATTTTAGTTCACCTTTAATTTATGTTATTACTGCCGAAGATGGATCAACTAAGAGTTATAGTGTGAATATCGTAGTAAATTCTTTATTGGGTTTAGAAACTTTAAAAACGAATGAAATTAACGTGTATCCAAATCCATCTAATGGGGTTTTTAAATTGGATGTAAATGAGGGTGAATTAAAAATTTCGGTTACTGATTTAAAAGGCAATAACTTTTACTATTTTGAGGAAAATAATTTTATAGATAATCACTTTATATTGGATTTAAAAAACGTAGATCAACAAGTGTTATTTTTAAAAATTGTAAATAATCAAATTGAATATTTTAGAAAATTAGAAAATATAAAATAACTGAATCTGTTTAATCAATCACTAAAGACCTGATAAAAGGTTCATTATTGCTTATAATTTTTACTATATATATTCCTTTTGAGAAGTTGCTCACATTTAAATTTTTAAGATGTGAATTAAAATCTTTATCAAAATAGATCATTTGACCAGTAATTGATGTAATTTCAATAGAGGAAATTAAATTTTTTTCATAATAAAATGTTACTTCTGAACTACTTGGATTTGGGTAAATCAATAAACCCGTTGAAGGAAAATTAGCACAAAATGCAGAGCTGTAAGAATATCCAAAAGCGGAATTTTCTGCTTTTAGTTCACTAACGATGCTACTGTCCGAATACCTAAGTGTATAAAATCCATCATCACAATTTGAATTATATCCAACTATACCATCACCATGAGTATCATACAATTTAAAAGTATAACATGCTTTAGTTACACATATAGAATCGTGAATAATTGTTGGACTAAGGTTAGTATATGGTCCACCTGATGTTTCAATTTGTTGATTTTCATTAATTATTTGCCAATAATTTTCATTGGCGTCGCAGGTAATAATCATGTCTAAAGTTAAAATAGTTCCATTCTCAACGGTTTTAAATGTTTTGACTAGGGAATCATTTTTAGTATTTAAATCTGGTTTTGTCGTGTTTTTAAAAATACATTTTAAGAGATGATCTCCTCCATTTAATACTGTTTTTGGCAAACTAATCGGAATTGAATGGTTAGTGGTAAGTGACCCTGTCCAGTGATAAATATTAGTTATACCATTATCATAAGTATAATAAATATCTGCCGTAAAAAGAGTGTCTTTACCTGGATTATAGATATATAAATGCGGAGTTATATCTCCACCACACAAAGTACTTTTTTCAATTGTAAGAATTCCAATTCCTCCATCTGAAGTTAAAGATGGTGTTGCTGGATTTATACCGTCAATAAAATCAGGTGATAAATTTCCTGGGTCTAACCAATTACTCAAACGGGTTTTATCTGTTCCGTTACCGCTCCATGATAAATGAAACTTCCCAAAATCATCATTCATATCGCTTAAAGCTGCCCCACAATAAGAGTTACCACCATGTAATTGTCCTATAGTTCTATGGTCTTGATTGAAAAGAGGTGAGCCAGAAGAACCACCTTCAGTTGCTCCAAAATCCCACGAAGTAGCTTCCCAATGACTATCTACAACTCCACCATTAAATGAGCTTGAAATAGCTGTACTATTATCTCTTGATATTTTTTTTAAGTCACCGGCAGGATGATGAATTACAGTTAATTCAGTTGCAGGTACGTTTGTTCTATCCCAACCATTATAGTAGATATCCCAACTTGGATCTGGTGCTTGATTTAATAGAGTTAACGTAAAATCGGAATTTGAATTATTTGCACACAAAGTACCTCCATTTATATTCATATTGCTTTGACCATCGCCAGAGACTGCTGAAGTTCCACAATCTACTTGATTAACAGGTGATTCCCATCTAAAACGTAATACCCATGCACCAGGCGAAGTACCACAATGATTCGCTGATAAAAAATACGGTATAATTATTCCAGATGTATTATTTACCAAAGATCCTGTGCAAGTTGATCCACCATTTATCATTAAAGCAACAGAATTACGTTGATTTTCCCATCCTAGACCTAAAGGGCAATTCACATCAATT
Organism: Flavobacteriales bacterium; assembly: GCA_947375085.1. The sequence goes on along the minus strand of CANCEQ010000022.1, from coordinate 11,247 downwards.
TCACATGTTCCTGATGAATTTAATGATTTAAGAAGTGTTTCTAGAGATTTATAACCATGAATAATCATACTTAAATTTAACCTCGCTTGATTTTCTTTATCTGCTGGAATTAAAACTTCAATGATCACTTTATCTGTTTTCAATATCTCTGTACCAAGCATATTTGCTTTGTTGTTATTGAAATGTGTATAGGCTCCATCAAATTTTTCATGTACAGGATCAACCAAGTATAGAGAGGCACCTTCAGGAAGATAGAATTGGTCAAATTGAAGATTGATTGAAATAGCATTTTTAGATTCAATTCCGTATTGATATAGAACGTCTCCATTAGGAAGTGATGTTTTTTCTGCAGAATCTAAGATATTGATAGATACATCGAATTCTTTCCCGAAAAAACGAACTTTTGTTTGATCATTTTGAGAAGATTTTAATTCTGCTGCATTATCAACTGATGGCGTTTTATAGAAAGTTTGAGTAGGTTGTATTTTTGTTTTTAAAAGATAAGGGCCACCTAAGTTTGTTGTTTGAGAAATTACAAAATTCCCTAAAAATGAACACAATAAGATAGAAAATATATACTTTTTCATAAGTAGATAATTTGTTTTTTAATGGTCATATTGATCGTTGATGTACTAACGAATTGAATATGCCTTTTAAATTTTATCATTTTTTTGATTCTTATAAAGCTTTTTCATGCAAATCAACTAAGCGAATATATGGTTTTCTGTTTAATTAATTCGTTAATTTTTTTTGATTGGTAAAAAGTATCTATTTATGTGATTTTTTTACTTAGAATCTATCTAAATTAGTATTTTTGTAGTATATAATTTTAAATAGATATAGTATGTATCCTCAAGAATTAGTTCAACCAATGAAAAATGATCTTACAAATGTAGGATTCGAACAATTAATATCAGCAGACCAAGTAGACGAAACAATCAAAAATAGTGATGGTACTTTACTAGTTGTTGTAAATTCTGTTTGCGGATGTGCAGCAGGAAATATGCGTCCAGGTGTTAAATTATCTTTAAATGCTGACAAAGCTCCAAAACATTTAGCGACAGTTTTCGCAGGTGTTGATACAGATGCTGTTGCTCAAGCACGTAAGTATTTTTTACCTTACCCTCCGTCTTCTCCATCAATTGCTTTATTCAAAGATGGTAAATTGGTTCATTTCTTAGAAAGACACCATATTGAAGGAGGTTCTGCTCAAATGATTGCTGATAATTTAACAGAAGCGTACAAAGAATTCTGTTAATTCAAGAAATTAGATTTAAAAACCCCTTTCGAAAATTCGGAAGGGGTTTTTTCATGTAAAATAATTGTGAATTTTAAGTTCTTTTATCCTAATGAAGATTTAATTTTCTCGTAAACATCTTTCATAAGATTACCTCTACTTTTATTCTATAATTTATTAATGATAAAAGTATGTTTGGAAGTTTTATTGATAACAAAATCGAGAACACTTGGGAGTATCTATGGAAGAATGGAAATCCTAGAATAAAAATCTCTCACGTAAATAAAACAATTGAAGGTCCATTGAAAATTTATTATGAGACAGGAGAATTAATGTTTGAAGGAGTTGTAAAACGAAATCAAGATGAAATTCTCTTAAAGAAATACATGAAACATGGTCAAGAAATTAAAACGACATCTTGGTCTGTTTCAGAGATAGCCGAAACTCTTCCTTTAAATTTTAATTAACTTTTATATATCCGATTTCGGAGACAATTTCTTGTCCTTTAGATGACAGAGTAAACTGAATCAGTTTGCTCTTTTCTTCGTTTATAGATTTATTATACAATAAGTACAAAGGTCTAGAGATAGGATAAGTTTTATTTTTAGTGTTAACTAAATTAGGATGAATATAATTTTTCCCATTATCAAATGATATAGCTAAAGGTTTTATAAAAATAGAACGGAAGGCTAAACTTATGTAACCGATACCACCTAATTTTCTTTCGACAGACTCTACGATAGCACTTGTAACATGAGTACTTTTCAAATTAGATGAATAATTATTTCCATTAAGTACTTTTTCTTTAAAATATTCATACGTACCGGATGTTTTTTCTCTTGAATAAGGTATTATTTTGAGATTAGAACCTCCAAGCTCTTTCCAGTTTTTTATTTTTCCAGTATAAATCTTTTCAAGATTTTCTCTTGTAATTTTATTTACAGGATTATCAGGATGTACTATCACCATAATCGCATCATAAGCAATAACTGTAGATTTAATTGTTAAATTTTTCTTCTTAAATTTTTCTTTTTCAGATTTTGAGATTTTCCGTGAAGACATTGCTATATCAGCTTTTCCCTCAATTAACTTATTAATTCCTATTTGAGATCCCCCGCCATTTAAACTTATTGAAATGGATTTATTAACTACTTTAAAATCATCTTTTTCTTTTTTCAGTAGTGGAAAAACACTATCACTTCCATAAATTTTGACACTATTTTTTTCTGTATTATTTTTTTTGATTGTTTTTTCATTTCCACAACTTGAAAAAATTGAAAGGAAAAAGATATTCAAGAAAATATATTGATAATATTTCATATAGATTGATTTATATAGATTAACATTGGTTTGATAACTAAAATATTACCTATTCATTTCAAAATTCTCTAAGTATATAAGTTAAAGTTAAAGTCAATGTTATGTGTTTGAAAATAAAATCATTAACAGTTTAATGTTGTTGTAAATCTATAGAGATTAAATTCATTTTAATTTACCTCAATATTATGTTAACATTACTTTTTTGTTTCTTTTGAAGCAAGCCTAAAATTTACTTATATCTTTGCGCAAAAATTAATGATATGGCTTCTAAAATTTTAAAATTCTTTTTACCAAAAGACAGAGTGTTTTTTACACTTTTCGAAAATGCTAGTGCGAACTTAGAGTTGATAGCATCCAATTTGGTTTTGTGTGTTAACGAGCTTGATTTTAATAAAAGAGCAGTTATCATAAAAGATATGGAAGATTTGGAGCATAAAAATGATTTATTGACGCATCAAATTTTTATAGAATTAAGTCAAAACTTCATTACTCCTTTCGATAGAGAAGATATACATAGTTTGGCTACAGCTTTAGATGATATTGCTGATTACATTTATGCTGTTGGTAAAAAAATCAATATGTATAAGATTGACCCATCTGATACGTCTATTCAAAAAATGGCTGATGCGATAAAAGAATCTGTTTTAGCTGTGAATGCTGCAGTTTTGGAGTTGAGAAATTTAAAGAATACGCAAAAAGTGATGAATTGTATTATTAAAATCAATAGCATCGAAAATCAAGCGGATGATTTATTTGATTCAAGTATCGAAAATCTTTTTGAAAATGAGCACGATATTAAAACGTTGATCAAAAAAAGAGAAATCTATAAGTTGATGGAAATCGTTACAGATAAATGCGAAGATGCAGGAAATGTGATGGAATCTATTATTGTTAAGTACGCTTAAAAAAATTATTCTTAATTAAATACATTAATATGTTTGAATTATTAATAGTTGTAATCGTTATTGCTTTATTATTCGACTTAGTGAATGGTTTTCACGATGCTGCTAACTCGATTGCTACTGTTGTTGCTACTAAGGTCTTATCTCCTTTTCAAGCAGTTGTATGGGCTGCTGGTTTCAACGTTCTAGCGTTTTGGGTATTCGATATGAGTGTTGGTAATACGGTTGCCAAAACGGTAGATAACAGCGCTATCGATTTGTGGGTAATTTTAGCTGGACTTCTTGCAGCCACTATTTGGAATTTATTTACTTGGAAGTTGGGTATTCCATCATCTTCTTCACATACGTTAATTGGTGGTTTTGCAGGTGCTGCTGTGGCACATGGTGGTTTTGGAGTGATTGAAACTACTGAGATTTTAAAAATTATTGCTTTTATTTTTCTTTCTCCTTTTATTGGGGGGATAATTGCATTTGTCTTAGCTTTGGTTACTTTAAGTCGAAAAGTTTTCTTAAAATTCTTTATCATTTTAGGGGGTTCTTTTGGTTTGTATCTCGTTATGAATTACATGGTTGAATACATGGATATGAAACCAGTAATGATGAACATTGTACTTTTGATGTTGATTATCTTTATTTTAGCTTATTTGTATTACATGTTTTTCCACGGTAAAAAACAAACTGCTCTAAAAGAATCAAACATGTACAAAAGATTACAATTACTTTCTTCTGCAGCATTCTCTTTAGGTCACGGAGGTGCAGATTCACAAAAAGTAATGGGGATTATTTGTGCCGCTTTAATGGTATATGGTAATTACAGTCGTAATCCTGAAAATAAAGTTGAAAAAATTGATCCAAATTTCAAAATTGCAGAAGTAATGCAAATTGAATTCAAGGATGAAAGTGGTAAAAAACATAAATACAAACCTGAATTAGGTAAAGTTGAAGGTGTTATTTTTTATGCACAAGATGATAAAATCATCGATTTAAAATCGAAAGAGGTTATTTTCAACAATGAAAAATTAAATACTAATTATTCAAATTCAAATAAATTCTCTGATTATAAATCTGTTGAGAATGAATTAGATCATTTACATGTGTATTCAAAAGGGCATGATATCTATGATGCTGAATCTAACGAAGTGATTTTTAAAAGTGAGAATTTATCTCATAAATATTCAAAAGCTGGATTGTTTACTGACTTTGTAGAGAAGGGTGAATTGAAAGCTGAACATAAATTAGTAACGAAAGTGAATTCGAGTACAATGCCATTTTGGATTTCTTTTGGATGTTATTTAATGATTTCTATCGGTACATTATTTGGTGGTTGGAAAATTGTAAAAACAATGGGTTCTAAAATCACGAAAGTAACTCCATTGGAAGGTGTTTGTGCTGAAACAGCAGGTGCTTTGACTTTATTTGTTGTAAGTAATTTAGGTATTCCAGTTTCTACTACTCACACAATCACAGGTTCTATTATCGGTGTTGGAGCTACGAAACGTTTAAGTGCGGTTCGTTGGGGTGTAACAATTGGGTTATTATGGGCTTGGGTTCTTACGATTCCTGTAAGTGCTGGTTTAGCGGCTTTACTTTACTACGGAATTTGTTTATTTAAATAAATCAAACTTAAATAATATTAAAAGCGTCTGTTTCTATTTGATTCAGACGCTTTTTAGTTTATAAAACAACAATTTTTTTAATAACTCGAACGGTATCTTTTTCAATGAGTAATTGAAATATTCCTGATTTTAAATCGGATAGATGTAGGGTGTTCGAATAATCTATTTTCCACGTACCAATGATTGCTCCGGTCGAGTTAATTAAACTACAGTTAGATCCTTCTTCTACTTTGACTACACAATTATCAATGGCTGGATTTGGATAAATTAATACTTCCATTTCTTTACTTTGAGTTGTTAGATTTTCAGATGGTTGATTTTCGTTTTGACTCATCGCATTGAATGCAACTAGTCCAATAAGGAGTGCGATCGTTTTCATAGTTTTATTTTTGGAGAGAATTTCCCCCATAACGGTCGAATATTATATTGTTACATAAGTATTAGTAATTATCAATTGACAATTATCAAATCATTCATCTCTTTCTCTATCTTTACAGCGTAAAAACATACTTATGGCAAAACTTTGTTTAGTTCCTACGCCTATTGGCAATTTGGAAGATATAACATTACGTTCGATTCGAATTTTAAAGGAAGCAGATATCATTTTTGCTGAAGATACACGTGTCACAAAAAAATTATTGAATCATTTAGAAATTAGTTCACATGTTTTGCCTTTTCATTCGCATAATGAACACAAAGCGTTAAGTTCAACAATTGATAAAATTAAAAGTTGCACACTTGCTGTTTTGGTTTCTGATGCGGGTACACCTGGAATTTCAGACCCTGGATTTTTATTAGCGAGAGAGTGTGTTTCAGAAGGAATTGAAGTTGAATGTTTGCCTGGTCCTACGGCTTTTGTTCCTGCTTTAGTAGCGAGTGGATTTCCTTGCGATCGTTTTTGTTTTGAAGGTTTTCTTCCGCATAAAAAAGGGCGTCAAACAAAATTATTAGCCATAGAACAAGAAGAAAGAACGACTATTTTGTATGAATCTCCCCATCGTTTGGTAAAATGTTTAGCTCAAATTGAAGAGTTTATGGGATCAGATCGTAAAGTGTGTGTTGTACGTGAGTTGACCAAAATTTACGAAGAATACAAACGAGGGACAGCAAAAGAAGTTAAAGAATATTACGAACAGCATCCCCCAAAAGGTGAGATAGTCATTATTATTGAAGGGAAAAATGGGAAAAATTAATTCCGAAGCAATTTATCTAATTCAAAAAGGAAATGCTTATAAAGCTTTCGAAAAAAGAGCTTTTACCGTTTCGCTTCCAAAAGAAAATGAGGTCATTATCGAAGTAGAAGCTTTTGGATTAAATTATGCCGATGTAATGGCTCGAAATGGCTTATACAGAGAAGCGCCACCGATGCCTTGTGTTATTGGATATGAGGTAGTTGGAAAAATTGTCAATGTTGGAGTAAACGTATCAACTGATAAAATTGGAAAGCGAGTTGTAGGCTTTTGTCGTTTTGGAGGATATGCAAAACACGTTACTACTTTTGATTCTGCAGTAGTAGAAATTGAAGAGATGGATGCTACCATTGCTTTGGGCCTTTGTACTCAATCGGTTACAGCTTTCTATATGGCTGAATACTTAACACCAGTAAGAGAAGGGGAGAATGTATTAGTCCACGCTGCTGCAGGAGGTGTTGGTACGATTTTGATTCAATTAGCTAAAAAGAAAGGTGCAACAGTATTTGCTAAAATTGGTTCAGAAGACAAGAGAGAATTGGTTCAGTCGTTAGGTGCTGATTTTGTAATTAATTATAATCAAGTTGATTACGAAGCTGAAATTGAAAAACAATTAAAAGGCGAACGACTGGATATAAGTTATAATCCAGTGGCAGGTTCAACATTTAAAAAAGATTTCAGGTTATTAGGTTCAGGAGGTCGATTAATTTTATTTGGAGGAGCTGAGATGTCAGGTTCTAAATGGGGATTCTTTTCGACTTTAAATTTCGTTCGTAAAATGGGCATTGTTATTCCGATTGGATTGATGATGCGTTCGAAAAATATATTAGGAGTCAATATGCTAAAGATTGCTGATAACAAACAAAAAGTGATGACCTATTGTTTACAGCAAGTTCTGAAATTGTATAAAGAGGGAGTTATCATTCCACAACAAGGGGGTAATTATTCTGTTTCTGAACTAGCGAAAGCACACGAAATTCTAGAAAATAAGTCGTCTACAGGTAAGTTGGCCATTTATTGGGACAAAAAGAAATAAATTCAAGATATTGAAATCAAAAAAAGTTTGTATCATAGGAATGGGACCTGCAGGATTAATGGCAGGAACAACCCTTTTACAAGCAGGTTTTGAAGTGCATTTCTTTGATCATAAAAAAGCTGCCGGTAGAAAATTTTTAGTCGCCGGTCACGGTGGTTTTAATTTGACGCATTCAGAGGAGAAAGAGACATTCAAAGAGAAATACAATCATCCTTTTTTAAAAGATGCTTTCCAACAATTCGATAATGAAGAGTGGAGAAAATGGTTACTTTCTATTCAAATTGAAACGTATGTTGGTAGCTCAGGAAAAATCTTCCCGATCAAAGGAATCAAGCCAATTGAAGTATTAACTAGTTGGCTGAATACAATCGAAAATCTTGGAGGTTTTATTCATTATTCTCATAAACTAATTGATTTTAGCGAAAAAGAAGTTGTTTTTCAATCTGAAGATAAGGGAGTGAAACATACATTCGATTATTTAGTCTTCGCAATGGGTGGCGCTTCTTGGAAGAAAACAGGTTCAACAGGAGATTGGATAGACCTTTTAATTTCAAAACAAATTGAGTGTGTTTCCTTTGAATCAAGTAATTCTGGATTTGAGGTAGAAAATGCGAATAAATTAGCAAGTTTAGAAGGTCAAACCTTGAAAAACACCGATACTTCATTTGGTTTAATTTCGCGAAAAGGAGATGTAGTAATTTCAAGCTACGGATTAGAAGGTACACCTACTTACTATGTAAACAAAGCATTTAGAGAAAATAGAGAAGGGCAACTATCAATCGATTTAAAACCTACAAAAAACCACGAAGAAATTGTGAAAGTCCTACAAAAATCAAAAAACACAACCGAGGGACTAAAAACATTACATCTTTCAAAAACGGCAATACAACTCATTAAAATTTGGACAACCAAAGAAGAGTTTTCGGATTCAGAAACCTTAGCAGAACGAATTAAAAAATTACAATTCAACCCCACATCACTTCGACCAATAGATGAGGTTATCTCGACAATTGGCGGTATATCAATGAATTCCATAACAAGTGAATTTCAACTCAAGCAGTATTCAAACATCTATGCCTGTGGAGAGATGCTAGATTGGGATGCGCCTACAGGAGGTTATTTAATACAAGGTTGTGTTTCAACTGGATATGTAGTCGCAAAGTCAATAATAACCCGTCATAGTTAATCATAGCCCTTCGCTATGATTGTGTGATTTAATGATTACTATGATTTTTAATAATGTTAATTTCTGATGCCAATCTTCATAGCCCATCATTTAATCAAACCAATCATAGTCCTTCGCTATGATTATGTGATTTTTTAATGTATTATTTTTCTACCTAACCTCATAGCCCATCATTTAATCAAGCCAATCATAGTCCTTTCGCTATGATTTTAATTTGTAGAAGGTCAATTTTTGAAATACAACACTTTGTCCCCGAAGAGTTTAGTGATCTCTATCCCTTTCAATTCCTTTTTAGTAGGTGCAAGAGAAATATAATTCATTCCCTGAACTTTCTTAGATGACTGTTGAGCAATAACATCAAAAATAGTAGTACCCGTCTCGTAATCGAAATATTGAATAGAAAGCGTTTTATCAGCTAACGTAAATAAACTAGGAGTATACCCATCATTCTCCTTGTAATTAATGATGTAACTCGATCCTTTTAATTTTTTAAGTACATTTTTTGAAGCCCCACCTGCAACTTGTTCTCTTACTTTTAACCCAAAATGATAACGATTTTCATCTAAAACACAAGGAAGCGAATCGTTTAAAACAACACCGAAAATGTAACCATTGCGAACAGTATACTTAGAAGATTCACGAATAGTATCTTTAGAAATGGAGTTGAAAATAGTCGTTTCAATCCAAATGCCTTGAGCGTCGAAAATGTATTTTGTTTCTTTATTTTCAGAAAAATACGTTCCGAAATCAGAAGATGAAACACTGGAAATTGGATTTTCATCTAATGGTAGAGCTTCAGAGAAATCATACGAAACCTGACTGAATGATTGAAAAACAATAAAATAAGAAAGTAATAATACGATATGTCTCATACCCAAATTTAGTTTTTTAATTAGTATCAAATTCAATATTCATTAATAATTTTCATTTTCAAATTCATATTTTTAATTATCTTCAAGTAAAAATTGAGAAAATGCAAAAAAAATGGCTTGTTAAATCACCTATTGAAACTTCAAAAGTCGAAGAATTACGTTCAGCTTTAAAAGTAGATAGAGTTGTTTCAGAATTATTACTTCAAAGAGAAATTACCACGTTTGATCAAGCACAAGCATTTTTTAGACCTTCGATTACCGAATTGCACGATCCTTTTTTAATGAAGGATATGGACAGAGCGGTTGAAAGAATCAATTTAGCCATTTCAAAAAATGAAAGAATTCTTTTATTTGGTGATTATGATGTCGATGGAACGACAGCTGTTGCTTTGATGTATTCTTATCTGATTCAGAAATATGAAAACGTTGATTTTTACATTCCGGATCGTTATAAAGAAGGATATGGTGTCAGTTTTTTAGGAATTGATTACGCCGAAGAAACCAATTGTTCGCTGATAATTTCATTGGATTGTGGAATTAAATCGATTGATAAAGTCCAATATGCCAATGAAAAAGAAATCGACTTTATCGTCTGTGATCACCATAATCCTGGAGATATTTTACCTGATGGAATCATTCTTGACCCTAAAAGAAAAGATTGTAACTACCCTTACAAAGAATTATCAGGTTGTGGTGTTGGATTTAAACTTTTACAAGCGTTAGCGAAACAAAATAAGTGGAACGAGGAAGAATTGTTTGTTTATTTGGATTTAGTTGCTGTTAGTATTGGTGCGGATATCGTTCCAATTACAGGTGAAAATAGGGTATTGTGTTATCACGGAATGTTACGATTGAATGAATCGCCACGTTTGGCATTTCGAGAATTATTATTGATTGCTAAACGACAATTTCCAGTAACGTTAACCGATGTTGTTTTTACAATTGCTCCACGAATAAACGCAGCTGGAAGATTACGTTCAGGTCGACATTCAGTGGAGTTGATGATTTCAGAGGATTATGATACGGTTTCCAAAATAGCCAAGGAAATCAACGATGACAATGTAGAGCGACGTGTTTTAGATCAGCAAATTACGTTTGAGGCATTGGAACAAATTGAAAATGATGTCAATTATTCTTCTAAAAAAACTACGGTTGTTTTTCAAAATGATTGGCACAAAGGAGTTGTTGGAATTGTGGCTTCTCGTTTAATAGAACGACACTTTCGACCAACGATTGTACTTACAGAATCGAATGGAATGGTTACTGGTTCTGCTCGGACAGTCAATGATTTTGATATTCACGAAGCGTTGATTCAGTGTGAAGATTTACTAGAACAATTCGGTGGACATAAACACGCAGCAGGTATGTCATTGACATTGGAGAATTTGACGAAATTTCAAGAGCGTTTCGAAGAAGTTGTTAGTCAGACAATTGCATCAGAAGATTTATTACCGGAAGAAAATGTAGATTTAGAAATAGCTTTTGATGAAATTTTTACAAAAGACGAAAATCGTTTGAAACTACCACGATTGAAACGAATTTTGAACCAATTAGAACCACACGGACCAGGAAATATGAAACCTGTTTTTATGTCAACTAATGTGTTTTCTACCGATGTTCGACTTTTAAAAGAAGAACATTTAAAACTGTCTATGACGCAACCAAACTCGGATATTGTACTTGAAGGAATTGCATTTAAAATGGCTGATAAAATGGATTTAGTAGCTTCTGGATTGCCATTTGATGTGCTATATACTTTAGAAACAAACGTTTGGAAAGAGAGAGAAACACTTCAATTAAATATCAAAGATATTCGCGCGAGTGTTTAGAAAATGATTATTCTTTATAAAAATCAACAGTACTTTAACATTACGTTAATTGTGCCGAT
>CANCEQ010000021.1 GCA_947375085.1 Flavobacteriales bacterium | reverse complement strand
TATGTTTTCTCTCAAGATTTTACTGTTTTAGGTGGTTCACTTTCTGAAACACATGCTCAAAAAATCTGTACGGTAATGGATTTAGCGATGAAAAATGGCGCTCCAATTATCGGTTTAAATGATTCAGGTGGTGCACGTATTCAAGAAGGAGTTGTTTCTTTAGCGGGTTATGCAGATATTTTTTATAGAAATACTAGAGCATCAGGTGTTATTCCACAAATAAGTGTCATAATGGGACCTTGTGCAGGAGGAGCGGTTTATTCTCCAGCATTAACGGATTTCGTTTTTATGGTAGAGGACACTTCTTATATGTTTGTTACAGGACCAAACGTGGTAAAAACAGTAACACACGAAGAAGTTACTTCTGAAGATTTAGGTGGAGCTAAAACACACGCTGAAAAATCAGGGGTTAACCATTTTACAGCAGCAAATGATGTAGAATGTTTGAAAAAAGTACGTGATTTAATTACGTATATGCCTCAAAATGTGAATCAATTAGCTCCAAAGCTTTCAACATTTGAATTCAATTCAGCGAAGTTAAATAACATTAAAACAATTTTACCAGCCAACTCTAATTTACCATACGATATTCGTAAAGTAGTTGATTGTGTAATTGATGATAACAGTTTCCGTGAAGTTCAAGAAGATTACGCTAAAAACATAGTGGTAGGTTTCGGACGTTTAGCAGGAAAAACATTAGGAATTGTAGCGAATCAACCGGCTTCTATGGCAGGTGTTTTAGATATTGATGCCTCTAGAAAAGCAGCACGTTTTGTACGTTTCTGTGATTCATTCAATATTCCATTATTGGTATTTGAAGATGTACCAGGATTCTTACCAGGAACAGATCAAGAATGGAAAGGAATTATTACACACGGAGCAAAATTATTGTATGCATTCTGTGAAGCAACTGTACCAAGAATTACTGTAATTACACGTAAAGCATACGGTGGAGCATTTGACGTAATGAACTCTAAAAACATTGGAGCAGATATGAATTTTGCTTGGCCAACTGCTGAAATTGCAGTAATGGGAGCAAAAGGAGCAGCAGAAATTATCTTCAAAAAAGAAATCTCTGAAGCAGCTGATCCTGAAGCTAAATGGTTAGAAAAAGAAGCAGAATATGCTGAAAAATTTGCTAATCCATACAGAGCCGCAGAACGAGGAATTGTGGATGATGTAATTCTTCCAGAAGAAACGAGAGAGAAATTAATCGCTGCATTTAAAATGTTAGAAAACAAAGCAGAAGTATTGCCTTTGAAAAAACATGGAAATATTCCTTTGTAAGAAATACAAATAAGATTAGAGAAAGGGTTTATCAATAGGTAAACCCTTTTTTTATTAAGAAAAAACTAGATTACAAGCCTTCTGGTGAACTATTTTGAATTTTCTTATTAGAAACATGTATTAATGAAAATTCCACTGCCTGATTACTGTATGATCTCAAATAACTCAATGGCGCGGCATAACTCATTCTCAAAGTAGTCCCATTCACCTTCATACCAGCTTGAAAAACCAATGCTTTTTTATTCACCCAATTTAAACCCACAATAGGTTCATAATTTTCTTTTATAATATAATTCAATAAGGCTCCCATATTAAATTCATCTGTTTTATATTGATTCATATACAAAACTTGAGGTGTTACTTTGATTTTGCTATTCACAGAATAAATAGCCGATGCGTGAAAATTTGTTCTCATTCCTACTGAGCTTGTCAGCAAATTCGTTTCATCTTTCTTGCCAATATGATAAATAGATAAGCCACTAGTTATTATCAATTTGTCATTTTTAGATTTAGTACGATAATAGATTCCAAAATTATAATCAAATTTATAATAACTAAGTTGAGAATATGCTTCACCACTAGATATAGTATTATCAAAACCGTTTAAAGAAGTTGGTGAATACTGAGAGGCATAAGTGAATGATTGTGTATTTATACTATTATTCAATAATCCTGCTTGCATTCCAACAGATAAATTTTGACGATCATTATCATCTTTAGATGCAATCACTTTATATGATCCTGAAAGAAGTAAATTAAATGAATTAAATGCGCCATCAACACTTCTGTTATTTCCTATAAATTGGCCTATTGATAAACGAGTATTCATTGGTACATCAATACCAACCGCAATTGTATTAAATGATCCATTACTTTTTGAATAAGAGGCAGATTGATCTCTATAATTTGCAGAAAAAAGAACCCCTTTTTGATTCCCAATCCTTTCACCTGTTAAAGCTGGATTTAAAAATAAAGGATTACTATCAAATTGGGATAAATGAAAATCTTGTCCTAGAGAGTTAGAAATAGTAAATAAAATTGAAAAAGCAAAAATTAATTTAAAATTTATTTTTGATATATTATTAATTTTTAAGTAATTACACATATTATATAGAATAATTTAATATTTTTTATATTCGCTTAATAAAGCAGAAAATAGCTGGATTAATAACTAAATTAAGATATTGATATTTATCTTGTTAGATTTAAAATACCGAATAAATTAATACTTTTATCATCCACTGTTTTACCTGTAATTATATAATTATAGGTCCCGATTGGTTGAAGATCCCCTTTATATGTTCCATCCCACCCAATATCTTGTGAATGACTCTCGAAAATTAAATTTCCCCACTCGTTTAAAATCTTTATATTCAACTCTTTACACGGACCTCCTAAAAGTTTAAATTCATCATTTTTAGAGTCTCCATTTGGGGAGAATGCACTAGGAATCGCGATTTTTTTAGCTGAGATAATCCTAATCGTGTCACATTTTTTAGAAGAACAAAATTCAGATGATGAAGCGGTTAAACAAATTTCAAAATTTCCAGAATCACTATATGCATGTTTCGGAGTAAATTGTCCTGAATAAACTAAATCACCAAAATCCCAATAATATTTATTCGCTCCAACCGATTTATTTAAAAAAGAAATGGACAATTCTGGAATTAAAGTGGTGGTAGTTTCTAAATTAAAATCAGCCTTCGGAGCTTCTTTTAATGAGATATATTTTGTTTTAACTAAAGAATCAATACAACCCTGAGGAGAGGTAACAAAATATTTAACAGTAAAAGAATCAACTGAAGAATATAGGTGATTTGTATCTTTAGCAAAAAGAGAAGACCCATCTCCAAAGGACCAATAATATTTAGAACTATCAGGTGCAATTGATAAATTTGAAAAATTAATTGTTTGAGGTACACATCCTGCTAAAAGGTCAGATTTAAAATTAACAATAGGTCTTGCATCTATGATTACTTCTTTACTATAAGAGTTACTACACCCTTGATCTGATGTTGTTGTTAATTTTACAATATATTTTCCTGGAGAAGTATAAACAAAAGTTGGATTTTGATTTGAACTTGAACTTCCGTTTCCAAATTCCCATTTCCAACCGGTTATACTACCTGAAGTTATTAACGAATTATCTTTGAATAAAGTGGATGAATTAGAGCACCTATTTGCCTCACTAAAATCAGTATTAATAGCACTTAAAACATTAATATACCCTGTTTTTATTAATGAATCGCTACAACCACCAGGTGCTGTTACGATTTCTTTCACAGTAAAAGAACCATCTGAAGTATATATATGCGTTGGGTTTTTAATATTTGAAATTGAATTATCACCAAATATCCAACTATAAACTGATCCTGATGCAGTTGAAGATAAATCTTCAAAAACAACATTTAAAGGACTACAACCAGAAAGTGTAACAGTATTGTACTGAACAATTGGTTTTGAATTAATAATTATCGTTTTAATTAACGTACTCGTACAACCTAAATTAGTCATTGTAGTAAGTGATACGGTATAACTTCCATTTTTTGAATAGATATGTGTTGGATTCTGAAGAGTAGATGATGTATTATCGCCAAATGACCATACCCAAGAAATTATACTACTTGAAATTACAGATGATTTATCTGTAAAATTAATCACTGTATTCACACACCCGCTTGATACAGAGAAATCAGTTACTGGTGCGTTCAAAACAGTAATATAAGATGACTTAATCAAAGAGTCTTTACAACCTCCAGGAGCAGTAACTACCTCCTTTATGGTATATGAACGACTTGATAAAAAAGAATGTGTAGGAGATTGTTCAGCTGAAATTATATAATCTCCAAAATCCCAAAAATAGGATGAACCATTATCAGTTGTGGAAAGATCATTAAAATTAACCGATAAAGGTGAACATCCTGACAAATTATCCCCGTCGAATTGAACAACTGGCTTATTATTAACTATAAAAGATTTTGAAATAGTTCCTTTAGACCCAGTATTTCCTGTAACAATTAATTTTACATTATAATTACCAGCAGACGAATATATGTGAGTTGGGTTCTCAAGGGTTGATTTAGTATTATCACCAAAATCCCAATCCCAACTTACAATTGTACCATTCACAAAAGTGGAAGTATTTGTAAATTTCAAAGTTGCATTTGTACATTTATTCGTTGTAGAAGTGAAATTGGCTGTTGGCTTATCTATAGAAATATTTGTAATAAATTTATTTGTACAACCTTCCGGTGTTCTAGTCAACAAAGATACGGAATATGTCCCTCCTACATTGTATTGATGAACTGGATCTTGTTTCGTCGACGTTGATAAATCTCCAAAATTCCACTCCCAACTTAAACCTGATGCTCCTGCTAATGGAATAATATTAAAAAAGAAAACACTATCTTTTACTTTATCAAAAGATAATGAAAACTCAGAAACTGGTGATTTATTCACTTTCAAAGATTTAATAATAGAATCTTTACACCCCTCAATTGTTTTAGTTACTAAAGAAATTGAATATGTAGAATCATTATTAAAATTAGTAGAAGGATTTTGGAGTGTGGAAGTTAATCCGTTACCAAAATTCCAAGAATAACTTGCAATCTGTCTTCCATATGAGGTTGAAGTATACGAAAACGGTATAGAAACATCTGAACAAATTGTACCAGATGTTATAGTGCTTTGCGCTGAAGTTGATAAAGGTATTGTAACAATATTTCTACATGTATTACTGTTTAACAATGTGTTAATTGAGTTAAAATCTGTAACATCAACTTTAGTACAACTTGTAGCTAATTGAAATCTTAAAATAATTAAAGGTGTATTTAAAGGAGTTACATAGTTAAATGATGGTCCGGAAGTTGTATTTCTTAAATATGAATCATCAGGATTAAAAAATGATAATGGATCTAATTGAGAAATAATTTTACTAGTAGTAACATAGGTAAGTTTTGATTGATTAAATTTCATTCTAAAATCAAAAGAACGAATTTGATTGACTGAATGAATATACACTGGTAAATCAATAAAATAATTTGATCCTGAATTTGAATAAATTGCATTTTGTAAATCGAAAAACAAAGTATCATTCGCTACAGAAGTAGGTGGTGGTGGTGAACTCAAATTAACATTTGCAGACACCTCAAAGAATCCGAAAAAAACAATAATATATAAAAGTACTTTCATTTATAGAAAAATTAATAATCGATTTAAAAACAAAGAAACCTAAATCAGACTGATGTGATTTAGGTTTCTTTGTGTGCAAAATTAGACCTTTAATACTAACTCAAATTGAACCCTATATTATTATAAGTTTAACTAATAAGAGGCGAATGTTAACCTTTAAAGATTGTATACTAAAAATAAAAAAGGTCGTAACCCGAAGATTACGACCTTAATTGTTCAATCAATGTATAAATTATTTATTTACTACAATTCTCTCAACTGAGTTGAAATTTTCATTGTAAACTTTAACAATATACAAACCGTTTGAGAAATCAGAAACATTAATTTCTTGCTTAACATTTGCGTTTAAGTTAGAAACAAACATTACTTGTTTTCCTGTTAAATCAGTGATTTCAACAGTAGAATTTTCAGTAGCAACAACATTTAATAATCCAGTTGTTGGATTAGGGAAAATGCTAACAGAATTTTCAGATGCTTTAATTGAAGCTAAACCTAAAGCAGCACTTTTCAATTCAACATTAGCACTTTTTCCATTTAATAAAGCTCTATAAGTTTTAAAATCATCAGAAGCAATTGAACCTTTAGATAAATCAAAACGAACAACTAATAATTCAGAATTCAAATCAAAAGAAGTTGTATTACTTGCTGTAAAACGTAAAGTTTTATCATCTTGATTGTAGAAACCTAAACCATCAACACCTTTTGAAGCAATTGCTTCTTTATAAGCAATATGACTTTCATTATATGTCAATTGGAAGTCAAAAGATCTAACTGGAGAAGAAGATACGATTGAAACAGGCACATCTACCGTTGAACCATTTACGATTGCTTTTGTGAAATCAAAAACTAAACGATCTCCAACTGGAACACTACTTTTTACTAATGAATTAGGAATAGTATCTAAATTTCCATCAACATCACCTAATAAAATACCTTTATACGTTTCAGCTGTAATTGCAGGACAATTGTCAAAATCTGTAACAGTTGCAGGTAAATAGAAAGGAGTTACTGGAACTCTTGATTTAGAATAACCAACACCATCATTTAAAGGGAAAGTAGTAGATATTTTGTAAGCATTGTTATTATTAATTCTAGCTGAATCAACAAAAATCCAATCTTTAGAAGCACTTCCATTTGAAACACCCGCATTAGAATAATTCCAAGCTTGTCTGTATTCACGGATTGCCATAACTGTTCTTTGAGCAATTTGAGAAATATCTCCAGCACTGATAACACCATCTAAATTAACATCTAATGCAATCATTTGGTAGATAGATGGAGTAAATGAAGGAGTATTCAATAATAACAATTTACCAAGAGAAGCATCATCACCAGTTACGATAGAATATAAATCTGTTGTTGGCGCGATATCTTTGTTAATACTTATTCCTAAACCATTTCTTAAATCATAAGAGAAAGATCCATTAACATCAGGTTGTACTGCTGGATTTGAACTTAAAGCTCCTGTATTAACATCAGCACCAGTAATATTTGTGATTAAATGATCACCCGTAGAGAATGAATTATAAGGTAATGCTTGGTTTCCTTTCCAGAATTTTAAAGCACCAATAAAGTTAAAATCTTTAAAAGTATAAGCTTTAGCAGAAGATGTAGCTTTTGTAGAAACACCTGTAATGTAACTTTCTTGTAAGAAAGGAACTGAAATTACAGCAGAATCAACCGAAGCAAAATTTGCAGTTTTAGTAAATTCTACAGAAAAGATGTTACCAATACCATTGAATTCAGCATTTGATGGAGCATTTGTGTTAAAAGATAAAACGATATTCATTTTACCATTTGCAGCATCAATAGAATTTTGAGTAGATACATAAGCAGGGTTAATTAAGTTATTTAAAACTGTAATGTTACCTGTAGGAGTAACTTTTGTTTTATCATAATTTAATACCACATCATATCCAATAACATTATCAACTGAATTCGTTGCAGCAGCAGCTACAGGAATATTAAAAGTAGGTGTATTACATTTTTGAGAAACAGCAACAACTTCATAAGGAAGTGCATTAGGATCAGCAATATTTAAAGTTAATACAGAAGATGTAGTAATCGCACCTTTGTTATCAGTAGATTTTACAGTAATGTTTTTTACACCTGGCGTACTTGTCCAATCAAAAGAATAAGGTGAAGTAGCATCAGAACCAACAGAAACATTGTTTACGAAAAATTCAACGCCTGTTACAGTACCATCATTATCAACTGCAGTAGCGTTAATTGTAACAACAGTTGGAGCTATAATTGTAGCAGAAGCTAAAGGAGCTGTAATAACAGCAGTTGGAGGATTGTTATTCGCAACTGAGATATTCGCAACAGTTGAAGTTGTTGATAAACCTAAATCATCAGTAGCAACTGCTTTAATAGAGTGAACTCCAGTAACTGCTGACCAATCTAAATTATATGGTGATGAAGCATCTACACCAACAGAAACATTGTCTACAAAGAATTCAACTTGTGCAACTGTACCATCAACATCTCCAGCAGTTGCTGAAATTGCAACAACATCACCAACGATAGCTGATGAAGCAGCAGAAACAGAAACTGTAGGTGCTTGATTATTAGCAACAGTAATTGCTACATTTGAAGAAACAGTAAAATCGCTTTTGTTATCTGTTGCTTTTGCAGTGATTATGTGAGATCCAAGTGCTGCAGTATATGATGCAGAATAAGGAGAAGTAGCATCTACACCAATAGAATTACCATCAACAAAAAATTCAACTCCAGTAACTGTACCATCACTATCTGCAGCATTTGCAGTAATGTTTAAATTAGTACCAGTAATAATAGCTGCACCAGTAGATGGAGAAGCAATACTTACTGTTGGAGGTAAATTTGGTTTTAAATTTAAGTCAGCAAAAACTGTTTCACCAGCTTGAGCATTACTAGCAACATAAAGTTCAGCAACACCTGTAGCAATATTTTGAACTTGAACGTTTAATTCGAAACCAAAAACACCATCAGTTGTAAATTGACCAATACAAATCATGTTACTTGCAGTAGCACCTGTTGTACCACCTAAAGCAGCAATCGCACCATTTGTAGTAGAAAAAGAATTACCTGTAGATTGATCAAATATATTAAACTCATTAGTGAATCCTAATGCATTTTGAGCAACTGGAGAACCTGAAATCAAACCATCAGCAGCACCTGCATTAGCAGTTGACCCGATATTAATTGGCAATCCGAATAAACCACCTGGGTTATTTTGAAGAATTGCTCCTCCAATTGTTCCATTACCTGGAGACCCATCAGTATCTTCTGTTTTCAATACCGCCATTTTACCTGTAGCACCACCACCAACAGATAACCATGAATCTAATAATCCTGTGTTTTTTCTAGCATTGTTCGTTCCTAAATCTTGAGCCCATTTAACACCATAATTTGGATCATTGTAAAAATCAGTTGTAGACGTGATTTTTAATGTATGGTTTTGGTTACCATATAATGCCAAAAACTTATAACCAGCAGCCATATCAACATATACTCTATACGTAACAGAGTTTGTTGTTAACGGAGTCACTGCTCCATTATTTGTTGCATTTGCAACGTCAGCTGCATTTGCTTTGTAGAATTTTTCAACTACAATTCCTTCTAATCCTTGAGCTTGAGCAAAACTTCCGATGAAAGCTAATCCCAATCCAAGAATAAATCTTGATCTGTTTTTTTTCATTTTTTCTAGATTTGTTTAATCAAAAAATTATTAATTATTAAACAGTATTATCACATTAACACTAGTTATACTAATGATTCAATTCAATGAATTAGTAAAGTTTATGGAAATAGTAATCCCCTTAAGTAACTTTTAACTACTCTTATTTTCAATAATAAATAAACAAGGGAAAATGTGAGAAAACTGAGAATAATAAATTTAATTCTTTTACTTATATACTATGAGTAACTATTCTTCTATAAGCAATTTTTATTCTATTCAGTTATTAAAGAAAGTGTCTGATAATCTAGATCACTTGAATATAGGAAATTCCTATTTAAAAAAGAATTTCATAAGTGCCATAAAATGACACTTATGAAATTAAAATACTATTAGTTACAAGATGTACCGAAAGCTGGTCCGAAGATCAAGAAATCGTTAACGTCTGTTTTACCATCACTATTGATATCTGTTGGACAGTTTACTAATCCTTTGTTAGCATTAATTACTTGTGCATAAGACCAATCAGATAACCAGTTTGTTCCTGCAGTTGGATCAAAAGCACCTCTATAAGAAGCAGCACGGAAGAAACCATCTAATGGAGGAGTTGTGTTACATCCATTTGTAGTAATTGCAATTGCAGGATTTGGAACAGCATCAACAGCTTTTGCGAATTTAACAGAAGAAGTACTACCAGTGTTATCTACTGTGAAAGAATAATCAAATCCAGGTAAGTTGTTACCATTAATTGTATCATTTTTATCAGTAGTTACAAATTTAGTGTAATCAGCAGGAGATGGAGTTGTACCATAAACTTTGTTTGGAGATGTTCCTGAAGAAACTTTATTTGCATCAATTCTTAATGGGTTTTTACATCCAACCATTGTGTTACATTTGAATTTGAAACCATTTGTTCCTGGAGTTGTTCCATTCCAGTTATCATACGCTTCATATAAGAAAGTTGTTCTTTTCCCACCTGAAATTGTTTTTTGAATATTTAATCCGTTTGCAAAGTTCGCGAAAACTGAATTGTAAACTTCTCCTTCTGTTAATTCTTTTGCTTGAAATGCAGCCAATCCAGAATTATCAGAAGAAAATTGATTTTTTTCGTTTCCTAATAAAGTAACATTGTAAAATACAGGGTGAGACATTTTAGTTCCAGAAATTGCTCCTTGGTTATCATCAGAATCGGCCTCAAAACCATTATCAGAATCAACGTTAGCAGTGTTATCTGTTTTCATTCCGAATAAAAATTGACCTTTACCAGAATAAGCTAAATCGTAATCAAACATATCATCATTTCCAAATAAACCTGCAACATATTTCATGTTTACATTTCCACCGAAAAACTCAATGTTATCATCTGCACAAGAAACAACTTCAACATGTTCAATTGTTGTTCCTCTTCCTACTGAACCTAATGTAATACCATTTAACTCAGCACCAACAGTAAGAATTGCTCCGGCAAAACGAACAGAAACATATCTTAAAATTCCAGAGTTATCATTATCATTAAAAGCTTCAACACCACTTCCTAAAACATTATTTAAATCAGCTCCAAAAGCATCATAATAACCTCCCGATGCAAAACCTTCAATAATACCTAAACCATCACCTTTTGCTAATTTACCTCCTCCAACTACTGGATAAGTTCCATTGGCAGCAACTGTTAAGTTATTTGTAGCATAACCCAAAACAACTAAACCTCCCCATTGACCTTTATTAGCAATTGGAAATTTACCATCCAATGCATCTGCTTCAGCAGTAAAAACGATTTGACAATCAGCATTACCATCAGCATTTATTTTACCACCTCTTTCAATTACCAAAGCAGTTGCTTGTGCTGGATCTGGAGTACCTGAAACTAAAGGAGCTGTTCTTCCTTTTAAAACTGTTCCTGGAGCAATGTTTAAAGTTTGACCTTTAGGAATATAAATTTTTTGATCTATAATGTATGTTTTATCACATGTTAAATTAGCACCTTGTGTTAACTCTCCACCTGTAACACCATTTAATGCAGTGAATCCTGGTAAAGAAGATAACAAAACGGTTGGTCTAGAAGCTACAGTAGGGCAACCACAAGCAGCACCTAAAGTAGATTGTCCAAAGCTAGGAGCAATTGCAGCCATAGCTAAAGTTGCCGTGGCAACTAGTTTAGAAAATTGTTTTTTTGTTTTCATTTCTGTTTTATTTAATTTTAAATGTTTTTAAACCTTGTGCAATCTTTACACTTAATTTTTCGATACAAATATCGGGTGACTATGCTACTAGTGAGTAAACTCTGTGTTATCAATGAAATATGTTTTGATTACCAAATATTACTCAAATGTTAACTCTATTTTAAGAGCACTATAAACAAAAAAACCGAAGAAATAATTCCTCGGTTTTTTTTATATCATTTAATTTTTAAAACTTATAAAACAATCCCAATGTCGGACCGAAACTAAATAAGTATCTTTTCAAATTCGTATTGGCAGTAATCGAAGTAAATGATTGTTTATAACCTACTTCAGCTTTAAAAAACCATCTACTTGATAGTGGGCAATCTATACCTAATCCAACGTTAAAAGCCATGTTTACTTTAGAAATATCCTTGCTATTTCCTTGAATAATATCAGAAAAAGAAGAACCACTTAAAGTATAAGCAATTCGGTGTTGTAAAAACAAATTTGTAGAGACACCAAGATTACCATAAAACTTGATTTTAGAATCTATAATGGTATATTTTAATTTTAAAGGAAAATCGATAAAATAGTAATGGTTTTTATAATTTGAAAAAGCATCCAAGATGTTCGTTTTTAATTTTTCTCCTTTATCAGAAAATAAAAAACCAAGACTTAATGCTAATTTAGAATTAAAAGAATATACACCATTAAGACCTAATGTGTATCCTAATTTTGGAGTTTCTAAGCTATCATAGCTTTCTTTTAAAAATTGAGATGAATTATCTGATTGTATCATTCTGTATGAATACTCTGGCGAATAGGTAAATCCAACATCAAATTTTTTAAACTTAATAGTATCTTCTTGTTGACCAAACACCATCAATGGAAGAATAAAAAGTACTAGAAAAATATTTTTCATTTTATTTCTTATTTAATCTTTTACACATCTAATACTAAAGCCATAAGCTTTGTAAGTAAATTGTCTGTAAATATTCGTATTATTATAATCTATATATCTGTAATAAGCTTTAGTCCCTTTTTCAGTTGCTGTCCACCAAAAAGCTGAATTAGATGACGAATTTGTAGTACCATCGAAAACCCTACATCCACCTGGTAAAGCAGAAAAACCATAATCATCCGTACCATAAACAGCTGAAACAGTTGGCCATCCAACATTGTTCAATGGTAAAAGTTTTCCTGCTAAATTAGAACCTCTCCAAGCCAACTTTTCCACTTCAGTTTCTGAAATACCAATGTGTTTCTCTAATTGTTTCCATTCCTCATCTGTTGGAATATGCCATCCTTTTGGAGCAATATTTTTTTGATCAGAAACAGCTTGCCAATTGTATAATCTTCCATATCTTTTATCAATTAAACAGTATGCTGGCAAGGTGTTTTTAGACCAAATAGAATCATTTTCAGAGGTAGTAATTTCCATTATTGGAGTGCCATCATTAAATTTAGTTACGTTTAAATTTTCAGCCATCCACCATTGATCACCTATTTTTACTGTCTCATAGATATTGCTATCAATATCCATAACAGTACCCGTTTCAATTACTATTGCATCATCTTTCGATTTCTTTTTACAGCTAGTTCCTACAGCTAGGAAAATAGTAACTAAAATAAATGTTAAACCTTTAACTCTATTTCTCATTTGTAATTAATCTTTAATAAATAACTTACTATCTGAAACCCCATTTAGATCTACTCTAATATGATATAGTCCATTATTTAATGATGATAAATCAATTTCTTCATTTACTATAATTGTATGAGCACCTAAGTTTTTTTCTAATACTTTGATTCCAAAAGAATTGTAAACTTGATAAATTATTTCAGTTGCTAATCCACTCTCAACATTTAAGAAAATTGAACCAGAAGTGGGATTAGGATGTATATCAAAATTAAAATTTGATCCTCTTTCTGAAGGACAAACTACAGCAATATCTCTATCTGCACAAGAACCTGGATAACAACACATGTTATGCACCATCACATTCGCTTTCGCATCAAAATTGCAAGCCATCGTATCCATACATCCAATTACGATGGGTGTCTTACATAATGTTTGATCGTTACATGCAAAATTGGTTGAAAATTCTAAATAATTTGGATCTAAACATCCACATGTAAAAGGATAGCTTAAAAATGGACTGTATTTTTCACCATCCAAAAGTACACTGTCAGAAGCAACGTATTTTATTGTTTCAACTGCACCTGATTCATTTAAAATATCAACTTCAAAATTTAAATCGAATTTTATTTCTCCCTTTGTTGTAAGTTGTGCTACTAAAATTTGATTTTTTTCAGGATCAACTCCTTTTACACCTGAATTTGAAAGCACATATGATTTACTATTAAATATTTTTTTAGGAACAATTGATCCAAAAATGGTACTATCATTTCCGAATATCGACGAAAACCATGAAGTTGGAACGTAATTCATTGTATCCATACCATCTGCCGAAGTTAAAGGTAAACCAATAGCTGCTGTATTGCTTTTTAATAAACCACCTACAATCCCCTGACTACCCCCATCATTATTTATTCCTCCGATAAAAGATCCGTCAGTATCTTGATCTTTTAGAATTCCAAAATACGTTTTTGGACCTTGCTTTTTAGCTGTTTGACCCAATGTTAACCAAGAATCTAAAGCAATTGTTCCTTCACCGTATTTTCCTTTAATGAAATCCTTTGCGACACTTTGACCATCCGTATTATTATAAAACACTTCAGTACTTGAAAATTTTAAAGGGTGATTCACATCTCCATAGATTTTTTTCAAAACACTTCCTTTTTTCAAATCCACATAAATTCGATAAGTAGTAGAACCTGCAGCTACTTTCCCTCCAATTACATCAGTTGAATCGTCAGTGTCAGAAATATAATAAGTCTCTACCTTAACTCCTTCAATCTGACTAAAAGTAGAATACGAAAAGAAAAAAGAAAACAAAAAGAAGAATAATCGATTGTTTTTCATGAGTAATTTATTTATTGTTTTAGCTATCATTTGAAACCTGAATTTGATAAGATGATTTACATCTATAATTTATATGCAATACCCAAAGAATAATTTGTTCCGTATCTATAACTATCATAGGTTGACCAACCTGTAGGTAACTTATACGCTCTTCTAACTCTTGCATTCAAAATATCACGTATTTGAACACTCAAACTGAAATGTTCACCTAATGTTTTTGTCAATTTAAAATCGATTGTATTTCTCGGCATTTCATATACATTAGCAAAGATTTTTCCAACTCCACCAATCACTAATTTAGGCCCTTGAACATTATAACTAACTGTTGCAGTTAATCCTAAACTATCAGCTTTATACATTAACATCGTGTTAATAATATAAGGTGCTTGTCCAAACATTGGTCTACTAATAGTATCAATTGGATTAAATACTTTTATACCATCTACAATGGTTATATTCTGTTGGATAAAAGATGAAACAGAATTTACTAACGTAACATTTGTTCTGAATTCAAAAAATTTAGTCATTGATTTTTTTAATTCGAATTCTATTCCTTTAACTATAGATTTATCAACATTGATCCATGATAATCCACCGTTTCCAAATCCTAATTCAATGTGATTTTTAAACTCTTTATAAAATAAACTTACTGAAACATTATCACCATTTTTAAAATACGATTCAGTTCTAAAATCGTAATTTGTTACATGTGCAGCTTTTAAATCTGAATTTCCGTAAATTATTGTTCTATACTCATTATCAAAAGAAGAAACATCACTCATCTCACGAATACTAGGTCTTGCAACTGTTTGACTCACATTTAACCTAATATTTGTATTTGAACCTTTGTACTCTTTCAATTTATATACAAAATTAGCACTCGGCAGTACATTCACTTCGTTAAAATTAGCTGCATTTGCTAATGACATACCAAAACCATTAAATCTTCTGATATCATTGTTCGAATAATTTAAACGATGGTATTCTTCTACATCAGAAAATATTTGAGCTTGTTCAACTCTAACTCCTCCAGAAAAACGGAATTTCGTATTTAATTCATAATCCAATAATAAAAATCCAGCTTTAATACTACTCGTTCCAATTGTATGATCGAATTTATTGTTGGTATTAGCAAATATATAATCGACTAATCCATTTTTCATTATAAAACGATCTGAATTTAAAAATGCCTCAATATCAGCATTATCAGGATTTGGATGTTGAGGTGTATTACCTTCATTTAAGTAGAAATCTTGCATATCTGATTTTCTATCCGTTTTTTGGTATGAACCTCCTAATTTGATTTTTCGAGTTAAAGTAGTTTCTTTCTTATGAATTGGCATCTCAGCAGAAATTCGTGTATCCAAAATATTCTCATTCAAATACCTATAATACCTATGAATTCCCATACCTGCTGTTGGAGCAAATTGAAATGACCCAACTCCCTTACTGTCAACAGAATAACCATATTGAGTTATTTTAAAATCTGGAACAATACTATTTCCAAGTGTATAAGATGCGTTGTAATCAATTTTAATTTTTGGTTTTGCAATAAAGTGATCCGATTTAAACTGATAAATCAATTGCTTTCTTTGCTCATAAAATTGAATTTTTTGAGTTCTTCCCTCAGAAACATTTCCATTTAAGTCAGGCATTGTTGCATAACTTGAAACGTCATTTGTTCCTGTAAAATTGGGCATAAATAATAATGAAACTTTATTCTTATCGTTTAACTTATAAGAGAAATTAAGTAAACCACTCCATCCGTTTGTTTGTCTACTTACTTTTGCAGAATCCTGAACTTCAGGTTCAAAACCACTCTCAGAAGATGGACTTGGTCTTAAACGTTGAGATGTAGCTGAAGGATCATATCTAACAGCACTATTGTATCTAAATCCAACTAAATATCCCAAAGGTTTACCAAATAACTTAACCTGATCACCAACACTAAAACTTTGAGAATAATTTAGCGGAGCTTTTCTTGTTATTGTATTCCAGTTATGAGCAAAACCATTGTTATAATCTTTTCCATCCGGATTTAATTTTTCAAAAGCTTGCGGTTTATACACACTGTTGTATTGACTTTTTGCCGTGTTATATGCATCTGCATCGTTAAATTGAGCTTTTGAAAGCAAACCTAATTGTACTAATCCTAATTTAAAATAAGTATCTCCTTGAGAACTACCCTCTACCCAAGAATTGTTAACACCTAAAGAATTGTAATAATTAGTCAGTCCCAAAACTTTCATTTCATCATAAGTAGTGATTTCTAAATTTGGATTTACTAAAGGTACGTCCTTTCTATTTCTCAAACCATTATCAAATCCCATCCAATCTGTTGAACTTCTTTGTGAACTAATAAAATCTTTGAATGTTGTTTGAGCATTATAACCCAATTGTGTTTCAACATTAACTTCTAATTTATTAGGGTAATCTTTTGTCTCTACTGAAATATAAGCACCTGAAAAATCTCCAGGTAAATCAGGACTAGCTGTTTTAGTAATGATAATATTATCCACCAAACTTGCTGGGAAAATATC
Source organism: Flavobacteriales bacterium (assembly GCA_947375085.1). Next base: position 6,946 of record CANCEQ010000021.1, on the reverse strand, counting down.
TAATTTAATGTTATTTGTTAGTGGATCTAAAGTTGGAATACGAGAACCATTTAACGTTGTTTTCACATACCTATCTCCAATACCTCTTACAGTAATAAATCCATTTCCGTTAGTTGAAACACCTGAAACTCTAGCTACTGCAGCAGTAACATTTGGATCTCCTGTTTTTTTCATCGTTTCGGAAGAAATAAAATCTATGGTAGTTGCCGAATTGATTTTCATCTTATCCATGTAACTATCATTTGATTTTTTCATTTTTGAAATTACTTTCACCTCTGTAAGAGTAACATTACCAGGAGTTAACGTGAAGTTTTTTTCATAAATATCATTGTTTTTAATAACAAATACCTCTTGAATCGTATCGTATCCCTCAAAACCAATAATTAACATGGCTTCCGATTCTTTAACAGTAACCGAATAATTACCATCCAAATCTGATATTCCTCCAAATTTTTTAACCGTATTAATATACAGTTTGGCCCCAAATAAACCCTGACCATGTTCATCGGTAATTTTTCCACGAATTATACCCTGTCCAAAAGAATTAAAGGAAGTGAAAAAGAGTAAAAGCAATAAAGAGTACAAATTTCTCATCGAACTAACTATCAAAATCTAAAAACTATTAAATACAAATGCATTTATTTAAAATGAAAATTTCTCAAAATAGTATAGAAACTATCTTGAGAAATTTAAAGCGAAGTATGGATTACTGTTTAACTATTTTTGATGTAGTTAGAGTATTATCTAAAGATACTGTTACAAAATATACACCTGTTGGTAATGTTGAAACATCCACTTTTTTCGTGTAATCTTTTGAAGTAACTTCTAATTTATGAGTTGAAACTGTCGTTCCAGTGATATCTTGAATTGTGTAAAAATTAGAACCGAACTCTTTAGCATTTTCTATATTAATTGAAAACACATCTTTCACTGGATTAGGATAAATTGAAACTGAAGTTCTTTGTAATTCAGTTTGTGCTAACCCTGAAGTATTTGGAGTGGAAGTTGGTGCTAAAAACAAACCAGTTAAACTAGAAATCGTTTGTTCTTGAATAGAATTTGAATTAGGTACAACAACTAATGTTGGATTATTTGCAACATATCGCTCTTCAAGAGAAGTTAATGTATCTATAATTTGAAGATTTAATTCAAAACTAAAATCTCCTTTTGTTGTAAACTGACCTAATAAAACTTTATTTGCCGTAGTAGGACCTTTTGCTCCACCTAATGCTGAAACCGCACTATTATTAGAAATAAAAGATTTTCCTGGAACTTGATCAAATAAATCAATATTTTCACCTGGATTTAATAATAAGTTCACTGCAATAGGTGTTCCATTGATCATACCATCAACTGCATTAGTTCCATTGATTGGTAAACCAAAATCACCTCCTAATGTATTTGCTAAAATTGATTGTGTATTTCCTACAGAACCATCTGTGTCTTCTGTTTTTAAAACTCCCAATTTTCCAGAAGCAACTCCACCAACCGTTAAATAAGAGTCAATCATTGTTGTGTTTTTCTTGATATTCACAACACTTGTTCCTGTAAAATATTTTACTCCGTTATTTGGATCATTGTAAAAATCTTTTGTAGCAGCAATTTTCAATTGATGAGCTTGATTACCATACAATGCTAAAAATTTATAATTAGGTAATAAATCTGCATACACTCTATAAGTGATTGAACCAACTTCTAATGGTGTTGTTGCACCATTTAAAGCAGCATTTGTTGAATCAGCAGCATTCGATTGGTAGTATTTTTCTACAACAATACCTTCAAGACCCTGTGCCTTTGCAAAAGTTGTTGCCATAAATACACCTAATAATAAAGTAATTTTTTTCATAATTTTTTAATTTAAAACGTTGTTAATTTTTGATAGATAGTTGATTATTTATTTTTTTGTGATTTTTTCTTTTTCCTCTTGAAATCTTTACTTCTATAATTTAGACAAGCCATTTCTATTTCCTTATCCAAAGGGTTTTTTGCAACAAATCTTTGTGACTTTCCATCTGGTGATCCTATTTGAACGTTTAATTCAAATTCTAATCCTCCATCTGTAGTTAATTGAGCAATAAGGATTCTATTATTCGTCAATGAATCTGCCCCTATTGATCCTTTCCCCATACAAGCCCATGCCCCATTTTTTACTAAAAATAGTCCTGAATCAGTCGTGGATTTAAAAATGCTCACTTCTTTATCTATCCCAAAAACAGTTGGACGAGGCATATAAATAGATTGTTTTAACCCGTCTTTTTCATTTAAAGAAAAACCTATTTGCTTATTTTTATTTAATAACACTTTCGAATGTTGAATCGTTGAAAGTGAATCATCATCTTGTTTTAATACTGCTAAACAATCTTCTGCTCCTGCTCCAACCGACAGCCATGAATCTAACATTGTAGTGTTTTTATGCAATGCCTTATAAGGTATCACATTCGCTATGATATCTCCAATCTCAGCATTATTATAAAATTTAGTAGCCGTTTCAATTCTAAGATCGTGTGTAGAACTTCCATAAGCTGCTTGAAAACGATAACCAGGTAGTAAGTCAAGGTAAATTCTATAAGTAGTAGAACCAATAGGTAAATTTCCTGAGAATTTATTGACCAAAGTATCATTTGCATCAGAAACATAATACTTCTCTATAATTACATTTTCCAAACCATTTTGAGCTATCAAAAATTGAGAAAAAAGCAACCCAATAAATAACACACTACTTCTGATCATTTTCTATCTTTTTATTCATTAAAAATGAACAAAACGCACTATTCATCTTGTTCGCAGCAAAATTAGAGCATATAAGTAAGAAAGAAATTAAATGACCGTTACCATTGAATTAACTAAAATGAACCGTTTAATTATTTTAGTTGGTTTTAAATTAATACTGTTTTAACATGAAAAATTAATATTCACATTTACAGTAAGTTACAAATTAAAATAATGTTAAATGCTATTTACGAACCATGGATTCATGTTAATAGTTGGCAAATTTCAAAATAGATAGACAAGATAAGTATGTTTTAGACCTTCACACCATTTTAAAAATATCGGTTATCTTTGAAAAAGATAAACAATCTATTGATTTAGATATATAAATGCATAAAATCAATTGAGAAATCAAATAAATACGAAAAGTGGTTTAATTGCGGGATTTATAACTTGCTTAATTACCTATACTATATTGAATTTTACTGATTTTACGATTAATGAATATTCAAAATTATATATCAGTCAAGCAACCTTAGATAATGTTGAAATAGGAAAACGAGTTTCTTTATTTTTTAGAGCAATAATTATCGGCTTCATTTGTTTACCTATCTTTTACATTCTGTTAGAAAGGATCAAAATAAAATGGAAAATTTCAGAGAAAGAATTAGTTCCTCTTTCAATTGTTTCGTTTATCGGAATTTTCACACTTTTTACAGATGTAATCGGAATTGAATCTAACTCAACAATAAAATTCATACTCATTTATGCATTATTTGCTATTTTAACTTTACTACTTGAAAGAAAAAACAAAACAACTTTCCCATCTCTTTTTCATCACCCTATTCTAATCAGTTCTTCTATCCTTATTATTTCGGGAATTTTATTACTCCTAAATGGAAAAACCAATTTTAGAGAAGTTGGAATTGTAGGCTATTTCATTTCAAATATTATTCTATCTATAGTAATTCAGTTAATTCAATCAAGAAAACAAATCAATTCTAAAATTATTTTTTGGTACCTGCTTCCGCTTTGTTTTATCCCTGTATTTATTTTTGGAGCAATTGAAACTGCTTTTTTTGTAAAATTAAAATTCAATTTCTTTGTTCCACTTAAAATGATCTTTATAGTACTGATTCTTATAACCTACCTTATATACCTCATCTTCCCTATCAACCAAAAATTAAAAGTAAAATCAAACTATCAACTGACGGCTAACTATTTTATTCCTGCAGCACTTATAAGCACTATACTCTTTATCTTCTACCATCCATATATCGAACAATCTAAGGAAATGTTTGAACTTGCTAATCCAGCCAATGCACAATTAAAAATTTTTAAATTCAATGAAATACCTTTTATTGATTTTATGACTTCTCATATGTTTTCAGAACAATTTTATGGTATCATTTTTAATTCAATTTTTGGATATAGTGGAACACTCGATTTTCAAACATACAGTGTTTTAGGAATTATACTCTATTATCTTTTGATTTATTATTTCTTATTAAAGATAATAAAATCACCACTTTATATTCTTATACTTTTACTACTTTTTCCTTTTTTACTAATTCTACTTAATCATTTTTTAATATTTACTATTCTGCTGTTTTATGCTGCAACACGCATCGTTAAAAATCAAAAAACACTAAATTATTTCATCCTTCTCGCAACTATTGTTTTTTTATTTATTTGGCGTTTAGACACAGGTGCAGCAGGTTTATTAGCACTACTCTTCTATTTTCCTATCATTTTATTTACTACAAAAGAAAAATTAAACCATGCCTCTTTATTTAAAGCTTCGGGATACATTCTTTGTGTCGTTATTGGATTTGTATGCATTGTGTTACTCTTCAAATCATCGAATTACTTAATAAATAATTTTCAAAATGCTCTCCACTACGCATCTGCGAATCAAGCCCATGGATATACCCATATAACGAGTATTTATCCACATCAATTTTATATCATTCATTTATTAATACCCTTAATTTCACTCTTAGGTATTTTAATTAGTATTTATTCTTTAAGAACAAATAGTCATTTAGAAAATAGATTTACAAAATATTCTTTACAAACTTCTATTTTCTTGTTTTTAGTATACCTAGCAAATTATCAAAGGGGAATTGTTCGTCATGGTTTTTTAGAAAACAATGATACAATGATAGCATCTACTTTTTATATCGCGCTTGTATTGTTTATTGTTGCTTTTATTCCTACTAATTCGAAACTAACAAGGAGCGCGCTTTTCTATAGTTTAGGATTTCTACTTATCCTTTTATTTCAATATTTCCCTATTAATCAAGGTGCAAATTCAATTGATTCAATATTAACCCACTCAAAGATTAAGAAAATAGATTGCTATTTTCAAAAAGCTAATTTTAAAGGAAAATCGATAGAAAATCCAGAATTTGCACGTGAAAATTACCGTTCATTTAAATCCTTTTTAGACAAAAATTTAGCTGATAATAAGACTTTTATGGATTTTTCTAATACACCTATGTTGTATTACTATTGCCAGCGAAATGTTCCTTCTTATTTCTGTCAAAATCTACAAAATACGATTGATGATTTTTCTCAATTTCAACATATAAAAACGATTCCAACATCAAAAGTTCCTGTGGTCGTTTATTCAAATTACCCTACTACTTGGTTTGATAGAACAGACGAAGTACCAAATGCAATGCGTCAATATTTAATTGCTGAATACATCTACAAAAATTACAAACCATACGGAATCATAAACAAACACAGTATATGGATTTCAAAAAAATCGAATATTAAAAATGATGGAATTGAAAAAGATACGTTAATTACTTTACCTCAATTTTATCACTATAAAAAAGCGGGATCAATTCTATATCACCATTTTGTTGAGAATGAAAAGAAAGTAGTTAAAAAGACAAACTCATTAAAACTTTTGTATCCTTGTGTTTTTAATAAAGAATATGAATTAATCTATAAATTGCCAGAGAAAATCAGTCGTGATGAAGGTACACTTCTTTCTATTTCAATCAATAAAATAGTTGATTCTCAAGAAATAAAATTAGAAATTGTTGGGGAAAAAGAAGAGGTCTTGGGAACAATCGCATTTACAACTTTAGAGAATGAAAAAAATTACATGGTTCGATTGAGCAATCATTATTTATGGCATACTCAAAAACCAAAATATATCCGCCTATTAAACTTAGGTAATACCGGAATTCCTGTACAAGTTCAACTATACAAAGACCTTCGCCATGGACATTAAAAAGCAAATCATTATCGATAAATTTGTCGCTAAACCAATTGCATACCTTCTTAATTTTTTGGTAAGGATTGTTGGACAATTAACATCCATCAACCACGATTTAAACAGAGATTTCAAAACAATTGCTATTTGTAAATTCAAAGGAATGGGAAGTATTCTTCAAGCAACACCGATGATTGAAGCCATTCGAAAAAAATACCCAACCGCTCAAATTATTTTTGTCAGTACTACTTCCAATCAAAAAATTCTAGAAAAAATTACAGCCATTGATACCATTGTAACGGTCAATGAATCGAGTCTATCTACTTTCTTCATTAGCAATTTAAAAGCACTCTTTAAACTTATTAGAATTCGACCAGACGTTTACATCGACCTTGAAATCTATTCGGATTATAGCACCCTTTTTACACTATCAACTCTTTCCAAAAATAGAATCGGTTTTTACCTAAGATCCAGTTCGTTCAGAATGGGAATTTATACGCACATGTTATTTTTCAATCCTCGTGCTCCTATTTCTGAAGTATATCTCCAAATTGCTCGAATTTTAGGTTGTGATACAACCGATTGTGGGCTAATCGACTTAAAAAAACAAATTTCAAATCATACTAAAAGAGAAAACGAATACATCGTCATCAATCCAAATGCCTCTGATTTACGTTTAGAAAGAAAATGGGGAAAAGAGAATTTTATATCTTTGATTGATTACATTCAATCTTCTCATCCTGAATTTGATACACTTCTAATTGGCAGTAAAATTGAGGAAGAATATACTTCAGAAATAGCCTCAGCTTTTTCTTCGCCAAAAATCATTAATACAGCAGGAAAAACCAGTATCGAAGAATTAATCGAAATAATTGCCAACGCTCGTTTGATGATTAGTAATGATACCGGTCCAATGCACATTGCCTTTTGTACCAACACACCAATTATCTGCTTGTTCGGACCTTGTTCACCCGATCAATATGGAATGAATGAAAACGCACATGT
>CANCEQ010000020.1 GCA_947375085.1 Flavobacteriales bacterium | reverse complement strand
GAATCTTCTAAAAATGAATCAAATTCAACGATTTTCTTTTCATGAATATCAAAAGATGAAATTGAATTTTTTGAATGTATACTATCTGAAGATTGAATAAAGAAGGTTTTAAATTTTGGTTCTAACAATTCAACCAAATGAGTTGTGTTAGAACTGTTATTTCCGCCGATTACAATCGCTAAATCAGCTTCTTCTTTTAATAATCCTAGAGTTGCAGATTGATTGTCGTTTGTTGCGTAACACAAAGTGTCTCTTGTGTCAGCAATGTGATTTTTAATTTCTTCCTCACCATATTTGGCTAGCATTGTTTGACGTAAGAAATCCGTTATTTCTTGCGTTTCCGTTGCTAACATTGTAGTTTGGTTGATTACTCCAATTTTAGTTAAATCTTTTTCTGGATTAAAATTAGGTGAATATTTACCTTCAAAAATAGAATAGAAATCAGTTGAAGTTAATTTACCATTTATGACATCAGCTAATAAAGCAGCTTCTTTTAAATCCTTGATAACTAAAGCTGGTGCATTTTTCACACTGTGAGAAAAAGTAGCTCTCGTTTCTTCGTGACTATGTTTTCCGTGAATGATAATCGTATGGTCTTTTGTTCCTAATGTTTCAGATCGATTCCAAACTTTTTCAACGAACGGACAAGTTGTATTGTATTTAGCAACATTTACTCCTATATCTGTAAGAATTTTTTCAATTTCAACAGTTGTTCCAAATGCAGGGATAATTACAACATCATCTGCTTTAATTTCATTCCAAGGAATCAATTGTTTCCCGCTTGTATCTTGAATAAATTGTATACCATAACTCAATAAATCGGCATTTACATCCGGATTATGAATCATTTGACTCAATAAGAAAATGCGTTTTTCTGGATTCTCTTGAATTGCTTTGTATGAAATTTCAATTGCATTTTCGACACCATAACAAAATCCAAAGTGACGAGCTATTAAGAATCTGATTTTACCAAAATCCAAAAGTGAAGGTGAGAAATCCTTTTTTCGTGGGTCTTCCAATTTACGCTTCGCTTTAACTTGACTAATAATTGGAGATCTGTAAAATTCTGGAATTTCAAATTGCTTCATTTTCTTATGATTTGTGTTCGCTAGATACAAAAGTACAAATACTCAATTAAAAACATCTTTTTTAATCTTCTTTGTTTTAACTTTGACGAATGATGTTTTTGAAACTTTTTTCATTTCTTTTTCTGTCTTTCATTCTTTTCTCTTGTTCAAATAAAGAAAAAGAGGAGACGGTTGATTTAAGTGAAATTACGTCAAGTTCTGAACGATATAAAGAAGGGAAATCGGAAGTCAAAAAAAAGAAAGAGAAAGAACTGAATTTCATCGATACTTTGGATGTTCGTTTTAAAGGAATTTTAGACTCGTTAAAAATAAATGATTCTGTCGTTCAAAAATTAGATATTGTTTCTTTTCCTGATCGATTTGGGGCAAAATCAGTAACTAAATTTTATTGGAAAGAAAAAAAGGATTCTGTCAATTTATTGGCTTGGGAATTTACAGATTCATTAAAAACCGAAAATGCATTTTATAATTGGATAGATTGTTTTGGAGTGAATTGTAAATCAATTAAAATAGGTGATAAGATTAAAATTCAAAAACGAGGATTGTTAATCTTAGTCAATGATAAACATTTGTTTGTCATTGATGCAAATTCTAAAATTGATCTTGAAAAATGGATTGAATTAGTTAGAGGTCAACAATTTGGGGATAATTGGAAATACATTGTATATCAACCTCAAAAAGGTAAGTCAACCTGGATGAATTATAAAAATGAAGAGTTAAAAGAACTAAACGTAAAATTATGAACGTATTAAACAGAGGATTTATCACCGTTACACCTAAAAAAGCATTTTTTGATTGGTCAAATACAATCGATTCAGAAATTCAATTTACAATTGAAGATGATATTGAGCCAACGATATACTTAATTACAGAAGATTTTTTTGATGTTGAACCGTTAATCGAGCAACATTTTAAAAAAATATTTAAAAATGAATTAACTGCAATTACAGAAGATGAAGAGTCGTGGCCTGCAGAAAGAAACATCGATGTTTTTTTGGAATGGTTTGATATTCAGTTAGGATCAATGGTTTTTGATTTAGAGAAAAGCAATATCGTAGGAGAGAAAATTTGACTTCGACAAAGATTCAGTATGTGAGAGGCTGGTCAACCTTTTTGTTTCAATGAAAGAGTTGACTGGGCACTCGTTGACTGAGGTACTCGAAGTTCGACTGAGTTTATCGAAGTTCGACTGAGGCTCTCGAAGTCAACACTTTTCAATTAATCTAGAATTATAAAATTCAATATTGTCAGAAACATCTTCAATTACCCAATCAGGTTTTGTAAATGATTCATTTTCATTTGTTAATTCAATTTCAGCGATAATTAAGCCTTCTAATTTACCTTTAAAAACATCTACTTCCCATAAATGATTTTCTACTTGAATTTCATACCTTAATTTTGATAATGTTTTTTGAGCGAATGAACTTATTATTTGTTCGGCTTCTTCCAATGGGATTTCATATTCAAATTCAGATCGACTTATTCCAATTGTTTTTCCTTTGATTGTAAGAAAACCTTTTTTTCCTTTGATTCGAACTCGAACAGTACATTCAGGGTTTGTTGAAAGATAACTCTGAGCTATTTGAATCGGCTCAGGTTTTTCAATTTTGTTCCATTTTTCTATATCAACTGTGAATTTACGTTCGATTTCTTGCATCTTCTGTTCTTTTAAATCGTAAATATAGATAGTTTCTTACATTTGTAGAATGAATATTTTTCTAACATTTGATTATGAATTGTTTTTCGGTGAAAAAACCGGATCAGTAGAGAAATGCATGATTGAGCCAACCGAAAAATTACTACGAATGGCTCGAAAATATTCAATTCCGATGACATTTTTTGTAGATGTTGGCTATTTAATTCGTCTTGAAACAGAAAGTGCTAAACATTCGAGTTTAAAATCAGATCTGTCAAAAGTTAAAAATCAAATAACTGAAATGATTGAGTGTGGTTGTGATGTGCAATTACATATACATCCACATTGGGAACGATCTTATTATAATGGTGAAAAGTGGGTAATTGAAGTCGATGGATGTTACAAACTATCCGATTTTGATGAAGATGAATTAGTTCATATAGTAAGTTTTTATAAAGACTATTTAGAAGAAATATCAAGAAAAAAGGTACATACTTTTAGAGCTGGTGGATGGTGTATTCAGCCTTTTGATCGATTGAAAGATTTATTTAAAGAAGTAGGAATAAAATACGATACAAGTGTTTTTTCAGGAGGCTATTTTGAATCACCTCATTATTACTTTGATTTTAGATTAGCACCGAAGAAATCAGTATATAGATTTGAAAATGATGTGTGTACGGAAGTTGAAAGTGGATTTTTCACAGAATTTCCAATTTCATCATTAAAATATTCACCTCTTTTTTATTGGAGATTATACATTTTAGGGCGATTATTTCCAAAACAACATAAAATGGTTGGTGATGGGGTTTTTCTATCTCAGCCTGGAAGAAAAAAATCAGTTTTAACCAATTTTACTTGGAACCACGTAAGTTCAGATGGGTATTATGTGACTAAATTGGATCAAAGTTTAGCTAAATTAATGAACGATTCACAATCGAATATGGTGATTATTGGTCATCCCAAAAGTTGTACGTTATTTTCATTTAAACGATTAGATAAATTTATACGAACTAATTATATAAACTTTTCCTTTTTGTCTTTTAAAGATTTGAGTTAATTCTCATTTGTTTTCACTAAATTTGATTTTTGTTTTATTAAAACAATAATTTAATATTTTAACATGCTTTTACCTAAAAATAATACTCCTCGATGGATCATAATAGTAATTGACTTATTACTTTCATTATCAGGACTTTTCTTTGCTTATTTAATTCGATTTGATTTAAAAGCTGATGTTTCATTATTAGAAAAAGAATGGGCAATATTATCTAAATCACTTTTACCCTTTTTAATTGTAAAGTTTTTTGTTTTTTATTTTTTCAAAATACATAAAGGATTAGTAAGGCATACTTCAACAGAAGATTTGAGAAGAATATTTTTTGCTTCAGCATTATCTTCAGTCATTTTTTTATTTTTAGGGATACTAAGAATAACTTTTTTTGATGGTTATTATCTTTTTCCAATGTCAGTTTTGATAATGGAGTTTTTAGCTTCATTCATATTTATTAGCGGATTAAGATTTGGTGTGAAGTTATTTTATTTAGAATCAATGAAGCCTAAAGAGCAAACAGAAAGAGTCTTAATTTATGGAGCAGGTGTTTCTGGTTTAATAACGAAAAGAACTATCGAAAAAGATATTAGATTATCTTATCAATTAATTGGTTTTATTGATGATAACAAAAAAATGGATGGGACTAGATTACAAGGGTTAAATATTTACCATTCATCCAAGCTTAAAAAATTAATAAAAGAAGAAGGCGTAACGCAATTAATATTAGCTATTCAAAACCCAAATGAGGGAAATAGTAAATGCATTGTTGATATTTGTTTAAATAATAATGTAACGGTAAACAAAGTACCTAATCCAAAAAGTTGGATAGATGGGGAGTTTACAACCAAACAAATTGCAAAAGTTAAAATTGAGGATTTATTAGGGAGAAAACCTATTGTTCTTGATGAACAGAAGATTTCAAGTGAGTTAAAAGGAAAAGTGATTTTAGTAACAGGTGCTGCTGGTTCGATTGGAAGTGGAATGGTGCTCCAAATTGCTAAATACGAACCCTCCGTTTTAATTTTATTAGATCAAGCCGAGTCACCTTTGTATGATTTACAAAACGAATTGTTGTATAAGTTTCCAAATTTTAAATTTGAAGTAGTTGTAGGAGATATTAGAAATGTTGAACGAATGAAACGTGTGTTTGACTATTTTAAGCCTCAATATGTTTTTCATGCAGCTGCTTATAAACATGTTCCTTTGATGGAAAATAATCCGTCAGAAGCAATATTCACTAATGTTAGGGGGACAAAGAATTTAGTTGATTTATCTGTCTCTCATAATGTAGAAAAATTTGTTATGATTTCTACAGATAAAGCGGTAAATCCAACAAATGTAATGGGAGCTTCAAAGCGAATTGCTGAAATTTATGCTCAAGCTGCAAATGAAAATTCAACTACAAAGTTTGTTACGACGCGATTTGGTAATGTGTTAGGTTCAAATGGATCAGTTATTCCGTTGTTTCAAAGACAGATTGAGCAAGGTGGTCCTATAACATTAACTGATGAACGAATTACGAGATTTTTCATGACAATTCCTGAGGCATGCCAATTAGTATTAGAAGCAGGTTCAATGGGGGAAGGAGGAGAGATCTTTGTATTTGATATGGGGGAATCTGTTAAAATTATAGATTTAGCCAAGAAAATGATAAAACTTAGCGGACTTGAAATTGGAAAAGATATTGAAATTAAGATTACGGGTTTGCGTCCGGGTGAAAAATTATATGAAGAATTATTAGCAGCTGAAGAAAATACATTACCAACACATCATCCTCAAATATTAAAAGCAAAAATAAGATCTGAAAAATCTGCTGTTATTGAACAAATTGATGAGTTGATAGGTCTTTTTGAGAGACAACAAAATGATAGTATTGTTTCTAAAATGAAAGAAATAGTTCCAGAATATATTAGTAATAATTCTGAGTTCGAATTACTCGATAAAAAATGAGGAAATCAGTAAAAATTCAAGTTCGTTTTTCAGATTTAGATGTCATGGGGCATGTTAATAATTCTGTTTATTTGAGTTATTTTGAAATGGCAAGAGTTGCTTTTTTCTCTCCTTTAATGGGGGAAAAATGGGATTGGAAAAAAAACGGTGTTTTACTAAGAAAAAATGAAGTTGAATATCTTTATCCTGTTTTGTTACATGAAGAGCCTGAGATTACCATTTTCACAGCTTCTATAGGCACAAAAAGCTTTACTCTTGAGTACGAGTTGAAAGTAGGAGATAAACTTTGTACCATTGGCTCATCAGTTTTAGTTTGTTTCGATGCAGAAAATAATAAAACAATTGAAGTGCCTCAAGAAATGAGAAATGTTCTAGAGAGCCTAAAAAGGAATAATATTTGATTGATAGTTATTAAAATCTTATAATATGTTAAGAAAAAGCTTATTAGTGTTGTTTGTTTTAAGTTTGTTTAGTGTTTCTTTTGGTCAAATTGGCCCTGTTAAAAAGAAAAGTTGTACAGATAAAGGAGAACAAAGAAGGAAGAATATTAAGTATGCTGAATGGGAATGTGGTAAGAGAGCTGGTACAGTTGATTGTAATGAAAAGCTATCTTATAATGAAGATAATAATACCTTTTTAGCTGGAATGGATGGTTCACCTTTCAATGGTAAGTGTGAAACATGCCATAATAATGGGTTAATTGAAAGAACTGTGTCGTTTGTTAACGGGAAAGAAGATGGAATTGATACAACAACCTATCAAACTGGTTGTATCCAGGTTATTAGGGCTCATATTCAGGGTGTTCGAAATGGTCAATGGATTTATTATTATGATTCAACTGCTCAAATGGCATGGGAGATGAATTATTTTGTAGGTCAACAACACGGTAAAAGTATTTTCTTTACTAAAAAAGGCGATACAACCCTTTGGGAGAATTATAATAATGGATTATTACACGGCTTACAAAAAACATATCATCCTTATTCAAAGTCTAAAATTCAAAAAGAAGTAAATTATACTAATGGATTTTTAGACGGTACTTATAAAGCGTATAATGAAAAGGGTATTGTAATTCAAGATTTGAATTATAAGATGGGAAAAAAAGACGGGGAGTATAAATATTTCTATGACGATGGGACTTTGTTAAGAACGGAACATTGGAAATTAGACATAAAAGAAGGAGAATTTAAGACGTTCTATTATGGTGGTTTTGTTCAAGATCACGAAACATATAAAAAAGGTAGAAAAGAAGGGGTAGCTGAAGAATTCTATGCAGATAAAAAATTGAAGCATAAAACAATCTTTAAAAAAGGTGAAATTATTGAGGAATACAAATACGATGAGCATGGTAGAGAAACATATTCATTTGGAGCTCCTGAAGGAAAAGAAGGGGAAAAAGAAGATGATGATGTGATGTCTGGTCAAGGTAAATCAAAGAAAAAGAAAAAAAAGAAGTAATTTTTTAACTTGTTCGATTGTTAAAAGATATTTATTTATAAATTTGAAAAAAAAAACGTTATGTCAGATAATTTCTTCGAAGGTTCAACAGTAGCTGTAGGTACAATTTATACAGTAATTGTTTTAGGAATTTTAGCTTCACTTTTAATTTGGGGTTAATCTTAATTGTAAAGAATTTAAGTCAATCCTGTTCATTCAAGAGCAGGATTTTTTTTTGACTTCAAACAAAGTGTTTTCTCGAATAGTTAAGTCTTTTAAGTCTAAATAAAATGCCCTTTAATTCAATTTTTGCTTGGCTAATGAAAAAACGAATCCATCAAATAGATTTGTTTCGTAAATATCCACTCGAAGTACAAAATGAAATGTTGGAGAAGTTATTGAAAGCTTCTGTTAATACCGAATGGGGTAAACGGTATGAATATTCAAAAATAGGAAATTATCAAGATTTTAATACCAATGTACCTTTACAAGAGTATGAAGATATAAAACCGTGGGTTGAGAGATTGATGGAGGGCGAACAAAACTTGCTGTGGCCTACCGAAACAAAATGGTTCGCAAAATCTTCTGGGACAACTTCGGATCGAAGTAAATTGATTCCTGTTACTAAAGAAGCGTTAGAAGAATGTCATCAAAAAGGGGGGAAAGATTTATTGGCTTTGTATTATGAAAATCAACCATCAGCCAAATTATACAAAGGAAAACATTTAGTTATTGGAGGAAGTGCTGAGATAAATCCTCTTTCTGACGAATCTTACTTTGGAGATCTATCTGCAATTATAATGAAGACTTTGCCTTGGTGGGCAGAAATTAAGAGAACTCCCTCAAAAGAAATTGCACTGATGAATGAATGGGAAGAGAAAATTGAAAAAATAGCTCTGAAAACAATTCCTGAAGATGTATGTATTTTGGTTGGAGTACCAAGCTGGACAATGGTTTTGTCTAATAAGATATTAGAAATTACGGGTAAAAAGCATTTAAAAGAAGTTTGGCCTAATTTAGAACTCTTTATGCATGGTGGTGTAAGTTTTGATCCATATCGTGCCGAATTTAATAAGTTGATTCCTGATTCATCGATGAATTATGTTGAATCTTATAATGCTTCAGAAGGATTTTTTGGTATACAAGATTCTCCAACTAGTACAGATTTATTATTGATGTTAGATTATGGAATATTTTATGAATTTATTCCGATGGAAAATTATGATGGAAAAAGTTCGAAAAGAGTGATTGATTTATCTCAAGTTGAGATAGATACAAATTATGCACTTGTCATATCTACCAATGCCGGTTTATGGAGGTATATTATTGGAGACACGATAAAATTTACATCATTACAACCATTTAGATTTAAAATTACAGGAAGAACAAAGAGTTTCATAAATGTGTTTGGAGAAGAGTTGATTGTTGATAATGCAGAATCAGCAATGGCTATAGCGTGTGAAAAAACAGGGGCGCAAATTAGAGATTATACAGCAGGACCGGTATATATGGAAGGAATTGATCGTGGTAAACATGAATGGTTAATTGAGTTTGTAAAAGAGCCTCAAGATTTTCACCGTTTTACAGTTTTGTTAGATGAGAATTTGCGCAGTGTTAATTCTGATTATGATGCAAAAAGATCAAACAATATGGTATTGGAATTTCCTGATATTCAAGTTGTTAAAAATGGAACGTTTGATACTTGGTTAAAAGAAAAAGGGAAATTGGGAGGGCAGAATAAAGTACCTAGACTTTCTAATTCAAGAGAATATATTGAAGAAATTTTAAATCTAAAACATTGAATATGAGAGTTGTTTTTTTTGTTTTTTGTTTTTTGGCGATTTGCACCGAAGCATTATCTCAGTCTAAATTCAATTGGAATTGCAAAGCCAGTTATATGATTGATTCGAACGATATTTGGTCGATTGATGTTTTAGGTAATATGTATATTTCAAAAAAAGAAACTATTCAAAAATTTGATTCATTAGGTAAATTTAAATTTGCTCAAAGTCAAAAATCATCTGGAAGATTATCTTCCATACAACCTATAAACACAATGAAGGTTGCCGTTTTTTCAGAAGAACAACAGGAAATATGTTTTTTTGATAATACGCTTACACCTTATGAGTCGTGTGTGAATTTGGAAGATTTAAATATAAGTTATGCATCAATGATGGCAGTATCTTCACAATCTGGAAAGTTTTGGGTGTATGATCAATTAAATTCACGTTTGCATTTACTTTCTTTAGAGCAAACGAATCAGACCCAAGAAATAGAGAATTTAAAAGGTATGTTGAATTCAATTCAACTAAATTCAATGTTTGAAAGTGGTAATTTTTTATATTTAATTGATTTTAAACAAGGTGTTTTTGTTTTGGATATTTATGGTTCATTAGTTAATTTTATCAAGAGAATAAATTTTAACTCTTTTCAAGTAGATGAGCATAATTTTTATTTTATTGAAGGTGATTATTTGATTGTAATTAATAAAGAAACAGCGGAAGAAAGTAAAATTGAATTACCTTTTCATAATATAATTGAATTTAGAAAATCGATGGGGAGTTATTTTTTCAGGACGACAAAAGAAATTAGAAAATACCATCTTTTTTTACCTTAATAAACTTGTAGGGTTGTTCAATTTTTGTAATTTAGTAACCCTGTTTGTAAGATGCAATCAGGAATAAAAATAAGAGTATGCATATCGCGGTAGCAGGAAATATTGGTTCAGGAAAAACAACGTTAACTAACTTGTTAGCAAAACATTATGGGTGGGATACACATTTAGAAGATGTAGAGCAAAACCCATATTTGAATGATTTCTATGAAGACATGCAAAGATGGTCTTTTAATCTTCAGATCTATTATTTAAATAGTAGATTTACTCAAATTCAAGAGATTAAGCAAACCGAAAAAAGTGTTATTCAAGATCGTACGATTTATGAAGATGCTTTTATTTTTGCACCCAATTTACACTCAATGGGTTTGATGACTACACGTGATTTTGAAAATTATTTTTCATTATTCAATTTAATGGATTCATTTGTTTCTGCACCTGATTTGTTAATTTATTTAAGAGCTTCAGTTCCTACATTGGTGAATCAAATTCAACAAAGAGGAAGGGAATATGAAGAAAGTATTCGTTTAGATTATTTAAAACGTTTGAACGAAAGATATGAAGCTTGGATTTCAACATACGATAAAGGTAAATTATTGATTATTGATATCGATAATAATCGTTTCCCTGAAAGTCAAGAAGATTTAGGAAGAATTATAAATTCGATTGATGCTGAAATCAACGGATTATTCTAATATTTATTAAGGCTAAGACTTAGATTGGTTTAACAATTATAAATCTTAACCTCAATTTCAAAAAAATATGATTGTAGTTACTGGAGCAGCAGGATTTATTGGAAGTTGCTTAGTTGGAAGACTAAATAAAGCTGGATTTGATAACATTGTTGTAGTAGATGATTTTTCAAAAACAGAAAAAGCAAAAAATTTAGAAGGAAAAACGCTAATCTCTAAAGTAGGTAGAAAAGATTTTATTGCTTGGTTGAAAGACTTTGGAAATGAGGTAGATTTTATATATCATATTGGTGCAAGAACTGATACAACTGAGTTTGACAAAAATATATTTGATGAATTGAATGTAAATTATTCAATTGATGTATGGAATTTATGCGTTGAATTTAATATTCCGTTAGTTTATGCAAGTTCTGCTGCTACATATGGTTTAGGTGAATTTGGTTATAAAGATGATCATTCGGTTATACCTAGTTTGGTTCCTTTAAATCCTTATGGTGATTCGAAAAATGATTTTGATAAATGGGTTTTGAAACAAACGAAAACGCCTCCTTTTTGGGCAGGATTAAAGTTTTTCAATGTTTATGGTCCAAATGAATATCATAAAGGAAGAATGGCGAGTGTGATTTTTCATACTTTTCATCAAATTAATGCAAATGGAGGAATGAAATTGTTTCGTTCTCATAATCCGAATTATACTGACGGTGGACAATTAAGAGATTTTGTTTATGTAAAAGATGTTATTGAAGTTTGTTTGTTTTTAATGAATAATAAACCAACATCAGGCATTTATAACTTGGGATCGGGTAAAGCTAGAACATTTTTAGATTTAGCAAAAAGTACATTTAAAAATACAGGGAAACCTGAAAATATTGATTTTATAGATACACCAATTGACATTAGAGATAAATACCAGTATTTTACAGAAGCAGATATGTCGAAATTAATTGGTGAAGGATATAAAGTTCCATTTCATACTTTAGAAGAAGGGGTGGCTGATTATGTAACGAATTATTTGATAGGTGAGAAGTATTATTAATTTAATTGATAATTTACAATTGAAAATTGAAATAGTAAGTTAATAGATTAAAAAAAAGAGACACAATTAATTGTGTCTCTTTTTTTTAATATTCATCTTCGTTAAAGAGAAAATCATCTTTTGAAGGGTAATCCGGCCAAATATCTTCAATGCTTTCGTATACATCCCCTTCATCTTCTAAAGCTTGAAGGTTTTCTACTACTTCCAAAGGAGCTCCCGCACGAATTGCGAAATCAATCAACTCATCTTTGGTAGCAGGCCAAGGCGCGTCTTCTAGGTATGATGCTAATTCTAATGTCCAGTACATTTCCTTTTATTTAATTATTTGCGCAAAAGTAACTTTTTTTTCAAATAATACAAGTAATTAGTTGAAAACTTTAAATTAATTAATCTAGAGATTACAATTCATTAATTGTATCGTGGTTTCCAAGGTTGTTCGATTGCATTTAAATCTTGAGATAATTTTCTTGATAGTACAAATAAATAATCACTAAGTCGATTGATGTATTTTGAAACTAAATCAGCTACAAAATCATGTTCATGAAGAGTCGCAATTATTCTTTCTCCTCTTCTACAAACACATCTTGCTAAATGACAATAAGATACAGTTGTGTGTCCTCCCGGTAGGACGAAAAATTTCATTTCAGGTAATTCCTGATCCATTTCATCCATTGCATCTTCTAAAAATTGAACATCTGATTCATTTAAATCAGGTATTTTCATACTTGATTTTTCTGGGTCAGATGCTAAGCTTGAACCAATAGTGAAAAGTCTATCTTGAATTTCAATTAATTGAGTTTTGTATTTTTCATTCATATCTTGATCTCTAATCAAGCCAATATATGAATTTAGTTCGTCGATTGTACCATATGATTCAATGCGTAGAGATCCTTTTGAAACTCTTGTTCCTCCAATAAGTTGAGTTGTTCCAGTATCTCCTTTTTTAGTATAAATCTTCATTTAAATTATTTATTTTCAATTGTTTTTAAAGCGTTTTTAAGTTCATTAATCCGGATCGTTTTTCCAAATTGTCTAATGTTTTTTGCTGTATCGGTTTTGTATTCGTGTATATTTTCTAAATAGTTTAACTGATAAATTATCCATTCTTTGTCAGTCATAATTTTACCGTAATTTTCATTTTCTTCTCTTAATTTCTTTGAAACGGCATAATAATCTGCTCTACCGAAATAATCATGATCAGCATCACACATAATTTGTGCAAGTAGTTCAGGAGTATTGTTTGAAATTTGTTTTGTTGCATCGATGATTTTAATTATTTCATCAATTTGAAAATCTGTATAGCCAAATTTAGGAAGATTTGTTTTGGCTAAGTTGATGGCAAATTTTTCATTATCGACATTGCTAACAATATATCCTGCATCATGATATAATACAGCTGTTTGAAGTAACATAGTTTCTTCTTCGTCTAGGCCTTCCAGTTTAGCTAGTCTCAGAGCTGCTTTTTCTACATTTAGAGTATGTGCCAAATCATGATAAACTACTTCTTCAGGAAGAGAAGCTTTTAGTTTGTTGAGTATGTCTTTACGCATGTGGTCAAAATCAACATTAGATAATTCACATAGATTTCTGATAAGACCATTTGCGATTTTTCCTTCTTTATAAAGACTGTATTCGTTTTTTAATTTGTTCAGTGTGAACATTTCAATTTTCCCACCTCTAGTTTTTATTTCTACTTTTCCTAGATTATTAACTTCAAAATAGTCTTTAATTTCAGATTGAATTTTTTCAGTGATAACAATTCCATTTTCAATAGCACTTTGTTCGGCTCTAGATGCAATATTAACACTGTCTCCCCATACATCAAAACTGTATTTTTTAGATCCGATAATACCTGCAACTAATGGCCCCATATGAATTCCAATTCTGATTTCCCAGAAGTCAAGATTCATTGCTTCTGCAATTGATTTTTCATTTAACATGAAGTTTCTAATTTCTAATGCTGCTAAACAAGCACGAATTGCTGGTTGATTGTTATCTTCTGTGACTCCACCTATAACCATGTATGAATCACCAATTGTTTTTATTTTTTCTAATTTATATCGACCGATAATTTCATCAAATTGAGTAAAATAGTGTTCAAGTTTTTTTAGTAATTGTAAAGGTTTTATTTTACTAGCTTTTTGAGAAAATTTTATAAAGTCAGTAAATAATACAACACCATTTTCTACTCTTTTTGGAGAGAATTTACCATTGTTATTTAAGTCTTCAAGTACCTTTTCTGGAAAAATATTGTTTAGTAATTGATTGATCCTTTGATCTTTATAGAATAGTGTTTTGTATACTTCAATTTTTGCTAAAATCAAATTCGGATTAAATGGTTTTGTTATATAATCAATAGCTCCTTCATTCATTCCTTTTACCATTTTTATTCCTGTATAAGCATTTGAAGTTATGGCAATTATATAAATGCTTTTAGAGTAGCTATGGTCTTTTATTTTTTTGAAAATATCAAAGCCGGTAAAAGAAATGTCATCAATATTAATTAATAATATTCCAATTTCTTTTTTTTGTAAAATTGAAAAACTTTCATCAATAGTATTGACAAAGAGTAAGTTATTACCGCTTCCACCTAAAATTTCTTTTAATCCATTTCGAATTTTTAGGTCGTTATCAATTACAAGAACGTTAATGAATCTTTCCATACCATCATTATTTATAGCGAAAGTTAATCAAAAGGATTAATAATTCGATTGGAGATTTGAAATATTTAAGTATTCCTAATAGTAATGTTTAATGATTTACAGTAAATGGTAATGTTTCGTAAACAATACCAATAAATCAATAGTGGATACAGTTCAAGTTTTTTTCAAAAAAATGATTACAAATTGATGTATATTAATTCTGTAGAATGAAAACTTTTTTAGTAGGGAGTTTTCGACTTTTAGTTAGTTTTACCTGATTTCAATTTGTAGACGTGCAATTTGAAATTAGGTTTTTTTAATTTAATAGGCTTTTTAATTTTTGAAGAGATAGTTGATTTCCTGAACTTTTAAATGCTCTTTCAATCTTCTGCTTTTCATTTTTTGTAAGGTGCCAAGATAATGAAATACGATCGGTTTTATTTTCTCTTAAATTAAAAGTGACAACGTCTACTGGAAATGTAAATCCATTTATACCATTTTGAAGTAATTGCTCTTGATCGAAATCTTGAGTTTTAGTGAAGTTTTTGTACATATTGCCAAAAGGAAGTGTAATTTTATCAATTAACGAAACTTGATGATATGTTTCTTTGTTTAATAGTTTTTTTGTGTCTCTTATCTGTAAAATAATTAAACCAGAGGTGTTTTCTTTGATCCACTCATTAGTGACTGCTAAAAATTCTAACATTGCTTTTGTGCCATAATTATCTCTTAGGCCAGCATCCATTAATTGAACTCCTGGTTCTGTAGGCATGGTCACCATTGGTAGTACAAATGGGAAAGTGGCCTGTGAACGAATAACAGATGAGAAACGAATGCTATTTGGGTTGTTGTTTTTAAAATAACTTTGATAGTCAATGTTTTCAAAAGAAGTTGGAATTGCTTTCGATTCTTTAATTGGATTGGTGATAAATTTTAAAGATTGTGATGATATTAATAATCTTCTACCATCATTAACGATAGTTGGGCTGTATATGATTACTGGGATTATTCCTTCTCTTTCATATTGTTTGTAATAGCCCAAAGTGTGATCGAGCATATTTTCTGTGTTTTCATGTAGTTGTTGTTCAAAAGCATAACCTCTATCTTTAGTGTATTTATTACCGTTAATAATTGCACTTTGATATCTGAATAATAAATCATTTGTAGAAAGTGAAAAACAAAGTTTATTTAATAAGTCCTTTGATATGTTTTCTCTGTAATTTCCGGAAAACATATTTCGAATTTCACCTTTTTTATAGCGTAATAAAATTTCTCTAAAATAAGATGCACCTACCATTCCTCCGGATGCGCCGGTCATAAGTTGAATGTGTTTACTTAAGTCTCCTTTTAGAGATTCATCTGATTTTTGAAGAATTGTAAAAGTCCATAAAGCGCTTCTTGAACCACCTCCAGATGAATTTGTTATTATAAGTTTTGGTTTATCTTCACCTGTGTTTTTTTTCCACTCATTTAAGATATGGATGTAATTTTTTTTTGAAATTTCGCTTTCTTTTGTATTTGTTTCTTGTATTTTTTCTTGTGAATAATTGTTTTTAGCAGTATTCTCATAGGAAAGTCCGTATGCGTAATTTTTGTAAGTAAACATATTAGAATGTGTGCTTAAATAGTTCATTACGATAATTACTCCAAAAACAATCGGGTAAGTCCATCTGTGAAACCAAGACAACAGAGCGCTGAAAAGCATCAAAATCACAGTAAGTAAAAGTACAATACTCATGCCTGCTGGTATTTCAAAAAGGCGATAATTTCTAAATAAACCTAGCGAAATGAAGGATATTATTGTGATTATCTCAAATAAAGATGTGTTTACCTTGTTTGAATTAAATACTTTTTCTTTCAATTCCTCGTCAAGATGTTTGACGCTTCGGCTATTGAAAAGTCTTAAATTTTTACCAATGTAGATGTAAGGTTTTTCAATTCTTTTTTGATTTACATCGAACCATTTTGCTTTTTTCTGAAGTAAAAAACGACTTTTCTTGTCAAAGTTTTCTTCGTTAGAATTGGGGTCTGTATCTGAAATGTGTTTTTTAGGAAAGAAATAAAGCAGAGATAACAACATGAAAAATGCAATTCCGCCGATATAAGATGTTATATAAATTAACACATTTGTTGTTGAAGCGAATTCTTCGTTTAATTGAAAACTTGAAAATTGATAAATGTAAAGGATGCTGAAAATTAATGGGATAATTGAGTTGTTGACACAGAATTTAAGAAAGGGTTTTTTAACTACTAATAAGAAAGGGTAATAAGGACCGATTTTTATATAGCTATATGTGTTAAATCCCATGGTGAAACCGCCAATTGAAAACCCAATAAAAAAGAAGGAAAATGTACTTACTTCACCGAGATATTCTGGAGAAAAGAATAAATAGGGGATTCCGTACGATGATCCAAAATTATCTGTAGTAATTAGGAATAGAATTAACCAATAAAAAATAGCTAACAGATTGTATTTTAAGTGTCCAAGAAGTAATTGTGCAGGAAAAAAAGACCTGAAAAATTGTGAGATTGATATAGTATGACCTTTTTCTTCCATTAATTTATTTTATTAATTTATTGAAGATGAGTTTATTTTGATAAAATCAGTTACGAGATAGGATAGCATTTTTCCTACTACTTTTTCATCAATTTCTGAAATTGGTGCACCTTCAGGAAAATGAAGATAGGCACAATTTTTTACTTTAGCTAATTGACGAATGTAAATTCTTGCTTCTTCAATTGTAAAGCCTGATGATGTGAAAGCGGATGAAGGGATCATTTTTATACTATCTAAATCTAATTCGATTCCAATTCGTTGCGTGCTTTTTTGAATAAATTTATTAATGTCTTCAATGAAGTTTGTATTTGAATCAAGATAATCTTCAAAAAAACTATAATCAAATTTATGATTATCTAAATAGTTGTAAATGGCTTCACTGTTGTATTGCTGGTGAAGACCTAGAACTGTATAGTGATTTAAAAAACCTAATTCTTTGGCGTATGAAAATGGGTTTCCGCTGTGTCGACCTTCTAGTGCTCTACAGTCAGCATGAGGGTCAAGATTTATTATATCTAGCTTAGAATTACTTTGTATAGAATTTGCTTTAATAAGAGGAAAGGCATTATTGTGACCACCGCCAATAATAATTGGTATTTTTCCTTCTTTTAAAATTGGTGTTAATATTTCTATTACAAAATCATCAAGCTCTTCGATTTGATTTCTAGCTTTTTGAACAGATTCAAATTGGATGTTGGATTTGATTTCACCTAAAACGGAAATAGTTTCACCTAAAAGAAATCGATTTGATTGACAGTTTAAGAAGCGCGTTATAAAAGAATTAAAAGCAGTTGTAGAACCTTTTAACCCTAAGTTTGCTTGTGGTCCAATATCTTCTGAAATCCCAAGAATTACATATTTAACTTCATTATTTAAATAAGAAGAAGCTAACCGTTCACCCAATTTTGTTTCTCCATTCCTTTTAGAAATAAGCGAGTTCTGTTTTTGTATTTCAAATGTTTGGAAATTATAAGACTTGAATTTACTTGTCATCGGATTCTATTATTTCAAATTTATGTAGCAATTCTATAAAGTTAGATGGAGGTGGGGTCGGACGCATATTTTCTTTTGAAACAAATACCAATGTTGTTGATGCGGTTGAAATACTTTTTTCGTTTTCATTTATAATTTCATATTCAAAAAATAAACGACAACCTTCTAAGGCAATTATTTTTGTTATAATCGTTAACTCATCATCATAAAGTGCAGGTTGTTTGTACTTTACTTGAAAATCCGAAACGGGTAACATAATTCCACTTTCTTCCATTGCACGATAACTCATTCCTAAATCTCGTAATGCTTCGACTCTTCCAACTTCAAAATATTGAGCGTAATTTCCGTAATAGCAATAACCCATTTGGTCAGTTTCGCCATAACGAACACGGATTTTAGTTTGATGGAAAAAATTTAGTTTCATCTACATTTAATTTATTACTTTTTGAGACAGTGTTAATGTGTTTGGATTCATAGGAATCAACCAAATATAACAAATAGAACTTTAATTAATAATTAAAATTAAATGTTTTATCGAAAGAAAAGAGGTTTTGAACAGTGAAAAATTAAATCAACATTTTTTTGTTAAAAAGTGTTTTTTAGTACTTCTTTTATTTTCAGGCGTTTAATTGAATTCATCTAAAATTTCATTTTACAACTGTAAATTATTTTTATAAATCAATACCTTTTCAATTTTTTTTTAAACTTTTTTATGTAAATATTTGTATTCTGAAAAAAAAGGACCTTAATCTATTTAAAATACAGTGTTTTTGGTAGAATTAAAGTTTTTAACATATATTAGTAATAACTATTTACGAATAAAGATTAAGTTCAATGAGTAACAGTCATGAAATCGCGTGGGGCGCATGTTTGAAAGTAATTAAAGATAATATTTCTTTGCAGGCTTTTAAAACTTGGTTTGAGCCGATTATTCCAATTAGATTAGAAGATAATGTATTGACGATTCAAGTGCCGTCACATTTTTTCTATGAGTGGTTAGAAGAGAATTATATTACGTTGTTGAAGAAGGTGATTCAAAAAGAGTTGGGTGCTGAGGGGCGTTTAGAATATAGTATTGTTATGGAAAATAACACTACGAACTCTACACCTTATACTGTAAGGTTACCTGCGTTGAACAAAAAAGAATTGAAAAATTCTCCTGTTTCAATGCCTTTGAATATGAATGAGAATCAAATTAGAAATCCATTCATTATACCTGGTTTGAAAAAGGTAAATGTGGAATCTAATTTGAATCCTGCTTATTCTTTTGATAATTTTGTTGAAGGTGATTGTAATAGGTTGGCGAGAGCTTCTGGTTTTGCTGTTGCAAACAAACCAGGAGGAACAGCGTTTAATCCTTTGTTGATATATGGAGCTGTTGGTTTAGGTAAAACTCACTTGGCTCAAGCGATTGGTATTTCAATTAAGAATCAGTTTCCTAATAAAACGGTTTTGTATGTAGCTTCTGAAAAGTTTGCTCATCAGTTTATTGATGCTATTAAAAATTCATCAACAAATGATTTTATTCACTTCTATCAAATGATTGATGTGTTAATTATTGATGATGTTCAATTCTTCTCAGGAAAGGAAAAAACACAAGATGTATTTTTCCATATCTTCAATCATTTACATCAAAATGGTAAACAAATTATCTTAACTTCAGATAAGCCACCAGTTGAGATGCAAGGAATGGAGCAACGATTATTATCTCGTTTCAAATGGGGGTTGTCTGCAGATTTAAGTGCTCCAGAATTGGAGACAAGAATTGCTATTTTAGAGAAAAAAATGTACGGTAATGGAATTGAGTTACCAAAAGATGTTGTTGAATATTTAGCGTACAGTATTAATACAAATGTTCGTGAAATGGAAGGAGCTTTAAATACTTTATTAGCTCAAGCTTCATTGAATAAAAAAGCAATTACTATCGATCTTGCTAAACAAATGGTTGATAAATTTGTTAAGAATACAGCTCGCGAAGTTTCTATAGAATATATTCAAAAAATCGTTTGTGATTACTTTGATTTGCCTTTAGATATTTTAAAATCTAAAACACGTAAAAGAGAAGTTGTTCAAGCTAGACAGATTGCAATGTATTTCTCTAAACGCATGACAAAATCATCTTTAGCAAACATTGGTGCCCATTGTGGAGGAAAAGATCATGCTACAGTGCTTCATGCGTGTAGAACGGTTACTAATCTTGCAGAAACGGATAAACAATTTAAAGTATATTTAGCTGATTTAGAGAAAAAGTTAACTATTCAATAAAAAGCTAAAACATTAACTGCACTGAGTCGGAAGAATTTCTTCCGACTTTTTTGTTTTATACTAATAGAAAAAATTGTTTGGGTTTTAAATTTGTTTTTAACAATTCGATTTTAAAAGTTTGAATAATTCAATTTAGAACGATTACGATTCCTATTATCTTTGCTTTGAAATTATAGCGTAAATGGGGTTGAAAAATTTAAAAATTAAAAAATATTTAGTGTGTTTTAAAAATAAGTTCATTTTAACGGGGACTATTTTTTTAATCTACGCTTTGTTTTTAGATGATAATGACTTGTTTTCAATGGTTGGGCATGCTTCAAAACTTCGAAAATTAGAAGCTGCCAAGGTTGAGGTTTCAAAGAAATTAGCCAAAACACGTTTTACTTTAAAACAACTTAAATATACTTCTGAAGTGGAACGATATGCTCGTGAAGAGAAATTCTTTAAAAGAGATAACGAAGATATATTTGTTGTTACTTACGAGTAAAAATCTTTCAAACCCTTTATTTATTTTCTTTTTTTTATTCAAACTTAATTTAGTTTGATTGTTAATTATTTTATTTTTAGATAGTTATTTAGTTTTTCTGTGGTATTATTAAAATATTATAGTACTATGTATTGCATAATACTAAATAAAACATATATCTTTGTATAAAATATAAAGAGATGAGTTTAGAAAATACACAAGCTCAAATGCGAAAAGGGATTTTAGAATTTTGTATTCTTTCCATTTTAGAGAATAAAGAAGCATATCCATCTGAAATACTTGAAACATTGAAAGAGGCGAGGTTGATAGTGGTCGAAGGGACTTTGTATCCGCTTTTAACACGTTTGAAAAACTTCGAATTACTTTCTTATCGTTGGGAAGAGTCAAATTCAGGACCGCCAAGAAAATATTTTACTTTGACACAAGAAGGGAAATTATTTTTAGAAGAATTAAAGAAAACTTGGGGAGAATTAAATAATGCAGTAACCACTATTATTAAATAATCGAGATGAAAAAGACAGTTTCAGTAAATATTAAAGGCATCAATTTTTTAATTGAGGAAGATGCTTATGAATTGTTAGGATCTTATTTAAAAAGATTAGAAAACAGTTTAAAAAATGAAAAAGGGAGCAAAGAAATTATCGAAGATATCGAATACAGAATTTCCGAATTGTGTTCTCAATCATTAAAAAGTTCAAAGGAAGTTGTTGAATTGACTGATATTGAAAGGATATTAAGTACGCTTGGTCAACCGGAAGATTTTGTGGAGGATAGTTCTGATTTAGGTCAAGAGGAAAAAACAACTACAGAAAATGTAGTTTATCATAGTGAAACACGTAAGCGTTTGTTTAGAGATGTTGAAAATGGTAAAATTGCAGGTGTTTGTAGTGGCTTAGCTGGTTATTTCAATATCGATGTTTTATTTGTACGTGCTTTTTTCTTGTTGATATTCTTCTTTGGAGGTTTTAGTATTCCATTGTATATTATCCTTTGGATTGTAACTCCTAAAATTACTTCTTCAGTTGATCGATTGAGAATGCAAGGTAAGCCAATTACAATCGATACAGTAAAAGAAGAAGTGGAATCAGCAGCTGGACGTTTTAAAGATGAATCGAAATCATTTGCAAATAAATTACGACAAGATGGAGAATATGCTGATCGTTTTAAAAGTTTAACTTCAGTTATTCGAGTTGCTTCAGGAATATTTTTCTACTTCGTTGGATTGATGATTTTGATTTCAGTTGTGGTTTTTGGATTCTTTGACAAGCAATTTATACCGTTTAATTTCAATAAAACGACTGATATTTCCATTCATAATGGACATGTAAACACTCATTTTCAAACATTTAATTTTGATAGTAATTTTTTATCGATTTCAGATTTAAATTCTTTGTTTATTGAAAGTTCATCCGATTTGTTTTGGATGAAGACGGCAGGTTTAGTGATTGGTTTATCTGTTGTATTATTCTGTTTTGTTTTGGGGACTCGATTGGTCTTTAATTTTAAAAATAAATGGTATAAGATTTTATTAGGCATATTGTTTTCTAGTGGATGTATTGCGACAATCGTTTGTATTTATTTTGGTATGAAGTCAGGAAGTCAATTAGCGATAGAAGGAGAATTAGAGCGAAAAGTAGCTGATATTTATACGCCTGAATTAGTGATTCAATCAGGTGTAGATGCTCAATTAAAAAACAATGGTTTTGTAGTGAAAAGTTCTGGTTTTGATGGATTTATTTCAATCAAAGGGAATAGAATTCAAAATGCAGATATTGATTTAGTATATAGAACGTCAAAAGATTCTTTGTACCATGTCTATCAATCATTTAGTGCACATGCATTAACTCATAAATTGGCTATTGAAAAAGCGAAACATATTCGTCACAGTGTAATTGCTAAGGATAGCTTGGTGACTATTGATACAGATTATTCATATCCAAAAGAAGATAAATTAAGATTTCAAAAAGTGACAATTATTATTGAGTTACCAAAAGGAAAACACGTAAGATTAGCTAATCATTTAGTTTCATTAGATACTGAAGTAGATGATGAAATAGTCGATGATCCTTATTATGAAGAGGAGGGAACCTTATACAAAAATGGAACTTATGATCATTGGGATTAATCTAATTTTAAACTAATATGAAAGTCAGTTTACATGAATTTGTAAGCTGACTTTTTTTTAAACAGCTGTTACTTTTATTTTTGATATTTTTTTAAAAATTGACTTGGAGTTTCATTGTTTTTCTTTTTGAAAAATCGAGTGAAATAAGAATAATCATCATACCCTAATTCGAATGCGATGTTGGATAAAGTAAATTTGGAGCTAATTAGCATTCTTTTACTTTCAAGTATAATTCGTTCACTAATCAAATCTTGAGTTGTTTTGTTGAGTATTGTTTGAACAATTCTATTTAAATGTTTTGTACTGATATTCAATTTTTCAGCATATTGTTGAGGGGATTTTTTCGTTTTAAAATGTTCATCTATTAATTTTTCTAATTGATAAAGTTTTATGAAATAAGAGTGATTTTTTGTTTTTACATTTTCGATCTTATGATTGTAAAGTCGAGTTAAGTCTATGTATAACAGGTCAATAATACTTCTGATTTTATGAAAACGGAGTAAATGTTGATTGGTGTATTCATCTGTAATTTTTTGGAAGTATTCACTGACTATTTTTAATTCGCTTGAAGGGAGTTGTATTTTTGGGGTATTTTGTCGTGTATAGAAGAATGGAAATTGAGAAACTTTTTTGTCGGTATAATATAGGTCATAAAAAGACTCAGAATGAAAAAATATATAACCATCTATATCATCTGAAAGTGTCCAATGATGTGTTTGTCCTGGATTGAGTAAAAACACACTTCCTTCAGTTATATCATAAGAAGTAAAATCAATTTCATGAATGCCTGTTCCAGCTGTAAACAAAACGGTTAAATAAAAATCATGTTTGTGAGGTAATACGATAGAGTTATGGAACTCCTGGCAATGACTTATAAGATTATTTGCGTAAAATTCGTGGTCATTTTTTTCAAAAATGAATTTATTAATTTTTAAAATTGGAATTTTATTCATTTCATAAAGTTATATAAAATGTCTTAATAATCCATTTTTATGTCTTTAATTACTATTGTGTTATTTAATATAATAGTTGATTTTTGTAATTGAAAATCAAATAAAATGAAAATTACAGAATATTTAGGAAAAGGTAAATGTCCGAAATGTGAAAAAGGGATAGTTTTTAATTCAATCGGAAATGTATTGAAATTGGAAATGCCTAAAATGAATGAATGTTGTTCCAATTGTGGTTATTTATTTGAAAAAGAACCTGGATATTTTT
>CANCEQ010000019.1 GCA_947375085.1 Flavobacteriales bacterium | reverse complement strand
AATATTGGTTCGGTAGTTCAGTTGGTTAGAATGCCGCCCTGTCACGGCGGAGGTCGCGGGTTCGAGTCCCGTCCGGACCGCAAGTCTCGTATGGCTGCGGGAATCAGAAAAGCTCTGCAAGTATCAACTTTGCAGGGCTTTTTGCTTTTAAGGAAGTTTGGTCAAAAACACTAAGGGGGTCAGATGGGGGTCAGATTAAAATAAAGCCCTGAATTTTTATCAGATTTTTTTATTAAATATAATCATTTTATTATTTCTTCCTCCTTTCTTTTCTTAATTTTAAATCACCAGTAATCATTTTCAACTTAAATTTATGAAAACTTTTGTCAAACATGTTTATGATATTGATCTAGTAAATATTTATCATTTACTAGATAATAAACTTTCAAATGACACTTCTGAAAAAGGAGTAGCAAAAAAGAAAGATTTTAAAGAAAGAATAACTTATTCTATTAAACAAATAATACTAACTGACAAAGAAAATTACAATCTAGAATTTGAAGAATATGAGGCTCTACCCTCATATGTTATTACACCCAAAAATAATTTTGATAATTACATCTATTGGTTAGGTCTTTTTTTACTTTCCAACCCTTCGTATAAGACAAATTTAATACTTGAATACCATTACAATCGATGGACTGATAAAATGAAATTCTTGAATTGTGTCGAATTTTACATTTTAGACAGCGTAAGCAACAATGATTTCATTAAAGATAAATTAGTGATTAAAACACTTTCTGAATGGATTTTATTTAAACGATTAAATAATGGATACCCTTCTTCAAACAATGATACATCTGAAGATGAAACAAGGGTTAAAACCAAAACAAATAATAAAACTAAATCGAATGAAAATTTAATTTTAATTGATAAAACCCATTACGAAACTAAAGATTTAAAATCTCCTGAACAAGGCGATCCTTTGGATTCGTCAACTGAAAATAATTTATCATCTTTAAAATTTTCTAATATAATTGTAATTGAAAAATTTTGTCGTTTCATCAAAGAAAATAGTAATGAAGAAGATGAGATAAATATTAATACGATTTTAAATTTTAAGGGTACAAAAAATAAGATTAAGTTATTGATGAAACTTAACAACTTTTTAAATCTGGTAAAAGCATTCGAGATAAATAACTATATAATTGGAGGTAATGCTATATTAAAAAATACAGCAAAATGGATTCATACCAATTTTGAATTTGATAGATCTTACGATATAAAATATATCTATAAAAAATACACTCAACAAAACGGAAGACCTTCAACTGAATTTACTCAAAAACATAATGACTTACTAAATCTGATCAAGGAAGAATTAACAAATCCAAAAAACGGGAGCAAAAAGGAATAAAAAGGAATTTTTGGTAACTATCTTAAAATCAACATTTAGATTATATTAATTTGTTCCATAATATAAATTAATATATCATGGAATTATGTAAAGATGATTTATTAGTTACGTTAAAAGTTGGAGATTTAATACAGCTAATCTCTCAAGAAGTAACTAATTGTTTAAAGAGAATGACTCCAGTGGAGTTAGAGCCAAGAAAAAAACCAGATGAACCTGTAACCGAACTAATCTCTCGGAAAAAGGTAGCAGAAATGTTTGGTGTAAGTACCACTACTATCGACAAATGGAGAAAATTTAAATTTCTACCTAAAGGAATCAAACAATGCTCTCGTGTATATTTTTTGAAAGTTGAAATTGTTGAGTTATTAAAAAGTAAACAACGATTTATTCAAGAAGTAAGTAAAAACCTTAAATCTGGCCTGATATGACAAATAATATCGATCCAAGAGGTGAATATACCCGAGTATGTCCCTACTGCAGAGAAAGCTTTGTTGCAGACCATTTAAGTAGGTTTTATTGTCCTGATAAAAACGGGAGAAAGAATTTTTGCAAAAACAGGCAAAAAAGGATAAATGACAACCTTCGCAAATCTGGAATTGTATTGGTTGCACATGAAAATAACCCGATAAAAGTTTTTATTGAAGAACCTCAAATTAAAGAACGTAATGTTGATCAACTAATCATAAATGCTCAAAAAAGTAAAAACACTTCAATTCTAACTGAGTTTTTAGGAGATAAAAAATCTACAGAAGTTTCAGAAAGTGAATTACTTAAAAAAGGGTTCGATTATAAATTATTTGATTCGTTCAATGAAACACCATCAGGTATTAAAATCTTTTTTATTGGTAAATACGCTTACCATAAAAACCCAAAAAACAATAATCAATATATCACTTTAAAAGAATACTATCATGGAACCAACTGAAATGTACAAACTATTAAATAACATCCCTCTAGAAGGAGAAACGATTCCGAAGGGAAATAATTTAGTCCCATTAATTATTATTTCTTTATCAGTGGTAGCTATAGGGTATATTCTCTATCAGAATTATACGTTGACTGAGAAGAAAAAAGTTTAGGTCGAAATCATACAAATTCAAAATGAATAAGAATTAGATTAAGGGGTAAAATGGGGAGAAAAAAAATAAAAATATTTTACAGCACTTTAAATCAGTTTTCCTCTGTATCTAATTCTTCATTTTGAATATTTTACCACCTACTCAAATCTATTTTAATTATTTAAAAATTAAACATATAAACATTCACCTAAATTAAATGTGTAAATTTTACACTAAGAAGCTTGGAATTGTAAAATCTATATCTATCTTTGTGTCATAAATACACTTTGAATGAATAAACTAATAACATATCAATACGAAAGACCAGCTTTAGCAACAGATTGTGTTATTTTTGGTTTTGATGGAGGTGAATTAAAGTTACTCTTATTAAAAAGAGAAAAAGAACCATTTTCAAATAAATGGGTTTTACCAGGAGGATTTGTTCATATTGATGAAACTACAGATGAATCTGCCAAAAGAGTGTTATTAGAAAAGGTTGGAGTTAAAAATGTATTCATTGAACAACTTTTTACTTTTAGTGATTTAGATCGCGATCCAAGAGAAAGAATTATTTCTGTCACCTACTTCGCTTTAGTAAATAAATCTGCATTTGATATAATTGCTGGACGAGATACAATAGAAGCAGAATGGTTTGAATTTTCTAAACTACCTGAACTTGGATTTGATCATGCAAAAATAGTAGCATTAGCCTTGGATAGATTAAAAGGTAAAGTGATGTATCAACCAGTTGGATTTGAATTACTAGAAGAAAAATTCACATTAAGTCAACTTCAAGCAGTATACGAAACTATTCTTCAGTCAAAAATTGACAAAAGAAATTTCCGAAAAAAAATACTCGCTATGGGGCTACTCCATCAACTTGATGAAAAAGAAAAAAACGTTCCTCATAAAGCAGCTTTTTATTACAAATTTGATCAAAAAGCCTATCAACAATTTACCGAAAAAGGATTTCACTTTGAATTATAAATTAAACTTAAAAATCATGAAAACTATCAATCTATTTGAAACTAATGAATCAGTAGAAATCAAAAGATTTTCTGGAGGAGAATGTCACGTTAAATTTTTAAATCAATTTTCTGAAAACGATAAAGTACGAATCAATACCCGCTTAAATTCGTCAGATGATGTAATGAATTTATGTTTAGCAGTAGATGCACTTCGAAATATGGATGTGAATTATATTGAGGTATTTATTCCATATATTCCGTATGCAAGACAAGACAGAGTTATGGTACCAGGAGAACCTTTATCGATTAAAGTTTTTGCAGGAATTATTAATAACCTGAATTTGAATAAAGTCCTCGTTTTTGATGCTCACAGTGATGTTTCTGTTGCCCTTTTGAATAATTGTACAAACATTACCAATTACGAAATGGTTAACCATTTTATTAGTGAATTAAAATTAACAGATTTCACCTTGGTTTCACCAGATATTGGAGCTTATAAAAAAATAGATAAACTGGCTGAAAAAATTGAATACAAAGGACAGATAGCAACTGGCATTAAAATCCGTGATTTGTCGACTGGCCAAATTATCAAAAGCGATGTGAATACGGATGATTTGAACGGAAAAGCATGTATTATAATCGATGATATTTGCGATGGAGGAAGAACATTCATCGAATTAGCATCAGCATTAAAAGCAAAAAATGCAGGTGATTTATACTTTATTGCCTCTCATGGGATTTTCAGCTACAATGCAATTGAACGATTGAAAGAAGTTGGATATAAAAACGTATGCAGTTCTAATTCAATAGGAAACAGAGAAGAAAACGATTTTTTCAAACAATACAATTTGTTTTGATTATGAGCAGATATTTGAATCGACAAAACACATTTAATCGTTTGAAAGAAGAATGGTTAAAATACGGTAAAATCATTGTTGCATACGATGTTGATAGCACTGTCCTACCATTTCATGAATACGAAGAAAATGATGACTACTCTATTGTTCATACTTTAATTAAAGAATTAAATGAGTTGAATTGTACCCTTATCGTATTTACAGCTGCAGAAGAAAGTAGATGGGATGAAATTAAACGTAAATTAAATAAACTTGACCTACCCTATCATTATTTCAACGTTTCACCACCAGAAATACCAGGTATCGTCAAAAACGGTAAGGTATACGCTAATATTTACCTAGATGACAGAGCTAGTTTATATGCTTCTGTCGAATTATTACAAGAATTAATTAACCAAATAAAAACAAATAAATTATGAAAATCAATCCTTTAATGTTGATCGACTTTTACAAAGCAGATCACCGCAGACAGTACCCAGAAGGGACAGAAGTAGTTTACTCTAATTTCACCCCTCGTAAATCAAGATTAGCTAATAACGATAAGTTAGTTTTCTTTGGATTGCAATATTTAGTTAAAGAATATTTAGTTGACCAATGGAACGAAGGTTTTTTCAATCAACCAAAAGAAAAAGTAGTTGCTGAATACAAACGTAGAATGGACAATGCACTTGGAAAAGATTCAATTCCAATAGAGCATGTTGGCGAATTACATGATTTAGGGTATTTACCATTAATAGTAAAAGGTTTACCTGAAGGAACTATCGTCTCTCCAAAAATTCCTGTAATCACAGTTTGTAATACTGAGCCTAAGTTTTTCTGGTTAACCAATTATTTAGAGTCACTAATGTCTGCTATTTTATGGAAACCTTGTACAAGTGCTACAACTGCATTACAATACAGAAAAACGTTTGACAAATATGCTAACGAAACTGTAAGTGAAAACGAAATCGATTTCGTTTATTTCCAAGGTCATGATTTTAGTTTTCGAGGAATGAGTGGAATTGAAGATGCGTGTATGAGTGCTGCTGGACATTTATTATCTTTCTATGGCACAGATACGGTTCCAGCAATTGATTTTCATGAAATGTATTACAATGCAGATTCAGACAAAGAGTTAATTGGTGCTAGCGTACCAGCTACTGAACACTCTGTAATGTGTATGGGGACAAAAGACAATGAAATTGCAACCTTCGAACGATTAATCTCAGATTTATATCCAAATGGAATCGTTTCAATCGTTTCAGATACCTGGGATTTTTGGGCGGTAATCACAGAATTTTTACCTCAATTAAAAGATAAAATTTTAGCTCGAGATGGTAAAGTGGTAATTCGTCCTGACAGCGGTGATCCTGTGAAAATAATTGTAGGTGATAAAGATGCAACTCCTGGAAGCCCAGAATACAAAGGTGCAATCGAATGTATGTGGGAAGTTTTCGGAGGTTCAACTACTGAGAAAGGGTACAAATTATTAGATTCTCATATTGGATTAATCTATGGTGACAGTATCACATTGGCTCGTCAAGATGCAATTTTAGAAGGATTAAAAGAAAAAGGGTTTGCTTCATTTAACGTTGTATTAGGAATTGGTTCATACACTTATGAATATGTAACCAGAGACACTTATGGATTCGCAATGAAAGCAACTTACGGGGAAGTAAACGGTGAACCAAGAAACATTTTCAAAGATCCAAAAACAGATGATGGGACGAAAAAATCTGCAAAAGGATTACTTTCAGTTACAGAAGTAAATGGTGAACTTATTTTAAAAGATGAATGTTCTTGGGAGGAAGAAAAACAAGGATTATTACAAACAGTCTTTAAAAATGGAAAGGTTGTCAATGAACAATCACTTTCTCAGATAAGAACTCGAATTAATGAATATTTGAAAGTAAATTCAGAAGTAGTTATTCACTAATCACCTAAATCAAAAAGGATTACGAGAAATTCAAACGTTTCTTGTAATCCTTTATTAAAACATTAGCTAAACTAGAATGAAAACATTATATATTCATGGATATAAAAGTTCATTGATTGAACCAAAAAGGGAAATTATTGAAAAATATTCAGAAGTAATTGCTCCAAATATAGATTATGATTCTGAACCTAATATTTATACTGAATTAAAAAAAATCATTCAAGAAAATTCGATTAACCATATTATTGGCAGTAGTATGGGAGGAAGATTAGCTTATAATCTATCTACTGAATTAAATTTATCTTGTCTATTATTCAACCCTGCACTGAGTGGGGAATTTATTAAGATTAAGAACTATTCTACTCATTTTAAACCTTTTAAAAAAATCATCTTAGGAGCTCAAGACAACATTGTTGATCCATATCAAAATTTCACTTGGTTAACTACACATGATAAATCTGAATTTACAGTAAAATGGATTCCTGATTTAGCACACCAAATTCCAGTTGATATTTTTCGAAAAGAGGTAGACCAATTTTATAAATGTTTAAAGGTTTTAAATTTTTAAAAATTTAATTGAAAAATTAATTCAAATGAATGAAAAATTAAACAAATGCAAAGGTGCTTTAATTGGTCTTGCAATTGGTGATGCTTTAGGTACAACTGTAGAATTTAGAAAACCAGGGACATTCCCCCTGATGACAGACATAATTGGAGGCGGACCTTTTAATTTAGAAGCTGGCAAGTGGACGGACGATACTTCTATGGCTTTATGTCTAGCAGATAGTTTGATAAAAGTTAATGGATTTGATGCTTTAGATCAAATTGGTAAATATTATTGTTGGTATACATTTGGATATAATAGTAGCACAAATCATTGCTTTGATATAGGAAATGCAACTCGAAGAGCAATTAATTTGCATGAAGAATCAGGACAGGCTTATTGTGGTTCAACTTCAAGAGACGAAGCTGGTAATGGATCAATTATGAGATTATCCCCTATTCCAATAGTATATCATAACGATTTTGAAAAGTTAAACACCTATTCTTCTTGGAGTTCTAAAACCACACATTCAGCCCCACAATGTATTGACGCATGTGTTTTCATGTCGAATATTATTGCTGGTTTAATACTCGGTTTTTCTAAAGACGAAGTTCTATCTTCCAATTTTTCATTGATTGCAAACTACTGGATAGATAATCCATTGGATGCAACTATAGATGAAATTTTAAAAGGTTCATATAAATTAAAAGAACCACCTCAAATCTATGGTTCAGGATATGTTACTAAAACTTTAGAAGCTGCTCTTTGGGCTTTTTACCATACAGATGATTTCGAAAGTGGTGCATTAAAAGTTGTGAATCTTGGAGATGATGCTGATACAACAGGCGCCGTATATGGCCAGATAGCAGGAGCTTTTTATGGACTCGATGGAATACCTGAAAAATGGCTAGATAAATTGTATTGGAGAAAAGAAATTGAAGAAAAAGCTGAGAAATTATTTGAATTATCTAATAAATATTCAAAATGAAAACATACAAACTACCATTGCTATTTATTTTCTTGTCTATCAACACATTCTTCTTTACTCAAGAAATAGAAGATACTTTAAAGAAACAAGTTTTGGAAGAAATTTCTATTCAATCTGTGAGAGCAGATAGGAAAGTTCCAATATCTGAAGTTACACTGAATCAAAAACAAATTGAACAAGGTTATTTCGGTCAAGAAATGCCCGTTTTACTTTCTAAAACACCTTCGGTTACTTGGGTTTCAGATGGTGGACATTACACTGGTTATTCTTATTTTAGATTGAGAGGTATCGATCAAACAAGAATTAATTTCACTCTAAATGGTGTACCATTAAATGAACCAGAAGATCAAGGTGCTTACTTTTCGAATTATCCTGATTTTTTGAATAGTATTCGTTCAATTCAAGTACAAAGAGGAGTTGGTGTAAGTACAAATGGAACATCAGCATTTGGAGGTTCAGTAAATATGGAATCTCCATCATTATTTGATAGCTCTTATGTAGAAATAAATAGCAGCTTTGGATCTTACAATACGTATAGAGTTAGTCCTGAATTTAACACGGGATTACTGAAAAATAAATTTTCTTTTTACGGTCGGTTTTCTGCAAGTGGGTCAAACGGTTTCAGAGAAAACTCAGGTACAGTTGGTCAGTCGGCTTTCTTAAGCGGAGGATATAAATTGAAAAAAAGTTTCTTGAAATTTACTGGCTTTTCTGGAGAATCTAATAACCAAATGTCTTATTTAGCAATTGCAGATTCAGTTTTAAAAACCAATTACAAAGCTAATTTCTTAACAAAAGATGAAAAAGATAAATTCAAACAAACTTTTGGAATGCTTCAATATATTTTTGCTTTAAATAATAAATCTCAATTTACTTTTTCAACCTATTACACAAATTTATCTGGAGGATATTCCATTTTGTTTCCTCCTGATTACTTTAAATTCTCTGTCAACTCTAACTTGTATGGTGGAATTGTAAATTATCAATATTCAACTAAATCATTAAAAGTAAATGCTGGAATAAACGCAAATAATTATGTTCGTTATCACTTTGCTTCCTTGTTAAATTCTCAGAATGATTTAATCTATAAAAATGCGGGGCATAAAAATGAAGTATCCGCATTTACTAAAATTTCTTATCAAATAAGTAAATTTAATCTCTATACTGATTTACAATATAGACGAAGTCAGTTTACATACGAATCAGATAAGCTTACTCCTATTTCAATCCCTTCTATTTCTTGGGAGTTTTTTAATCCAAAAGCAGGAATAATCTATTCAATTGGAAAAAACAGCAGTATTTATACATCACTTGGAAAAACAAGTAGAGAGCCAACGAGAAACGATATGTTTGCTGGATATGACAATATAGATTCATTGAATTATCAAGAAATTGGAAGCTTAAATCGAGTAAAACCAGAAACTGTAATTGATCTAGAAATAGGCTTTAAACTCCAAAGTAAAAAATGGAAAATCGATTTCAATTTTTACAATATGAAATTTAGAAATGAAATTGCTGCCATTGGTCAATTAAGTTATATTGGACTTCCACTTAGAAAAAATGTTTCGTCAAGCTACAGAAAAGGTATTGAATTAAATTTGATTGTAGAACCAATTAAAAATTTATTCATTTCAACTCAGTTAAATTTAAGTGATAATAAAATCGCTCATTATACAACTGATTATGACTCAGTTGAGCATATAGATATTAAACCTTTACTTACACCTCAAATAATCTTAAATCAATCAGTTGAATACCAAATATCAAAAAGAATTTCAACAGAAGTTACTGGACGTTATGTAGGAGAATCATTTTTAGAAAATGGGAATAATCAAAATTTAATTTTACCTTCCTCTTTTATACTTAATGGAGGTTTTTCAATTAAGTTTTATAAAAACCATAGTATCCAATTTCTAGCAAACAATATACTGAATCAAAAGTATTATTCTTCAGGATATGTTCAAGGAAATCAACCCTATTATTTTGCAATGGCGACTAGAAATTACTATGTTTCACTTAAATTGAAATTTTAATGTTAATAATTGAAATAATAGCTGTTGTTTTCAGTCTTTTATGTGTTCTTCTAGCAATCAAAAAGAATGTTTTTAATTGGCCGACGGGGATAATTGGGGTTACTGCTTATTTTATACTTTTCTATAATTTGAAATTATATGCTGATATGACACTTCAGTTATTTTTTCTATTTCAAGGTTTTATTGGTTGGTATAATTGGAAAAAGAAATTATCTGACTCCCAATTGGAGATTCGAAAATTTACAAAAAAACATTTGGTTGTCTATCTGTTTTCAATTTGCGTACTAACAATTTTATGGACATACTTTCTAACCAAGTATACAGACGCAACCCTTCCATTTATTGATGCTTTTGTCTCAATTCTAAGCTTAACTGCAAATTGGTTACTAGTAAAAAAACACATAGAAAATTGGCTATTTTGGATTCTGGCAGATTCAATTTACATACTACTTTTCTGTTACAAAGGTTTATATCTTTCTAGTGGAATTTATTTGATATTTCTCATTTTAGCAATTAAAGGTTAT
Organism: Flavobacteriales bacterium; assembly: GCA_947375085.1. Next base: position 13,700 of record CANCEQ010000019.1, on the reverse strand, counting down.
TTAGAATGGAAAAAAGCAAAAAATATAAAAAAGGATTTGTTTTAGGCAAATTTATGCCTTTGCATAAAGGGCATTTATTTATGATTCATTCAGCAATGGAACTTGTTGACGAATTAACTGTTTTAGTTTGTTCAATTCAAAAAGAACCTATTGATGGTGAATTAAGATTTCTATGGATGAAAGATTCAGTTCCAGGAGCTAAAATAATTCATGTTACCGATGAAGTACCCTCCTATCCCCATGAACATATTGACTTTTGGGAAATTTGGACCAATCTATTAAAAAGAGAAATAGATTCTGAAACGGAAGTGTTTTTTTCTTCTGAAAATTACGGCGATGAAGTTGCTGAAAGACTAGGTATAAAACATGAGTTAATTGATCTACAAAGATTAACTATTCCAATTTCCGGAACAGAAATACGAAAAGCCCCTTATAAACACTGGGATTTTATTCCAGATGCTGTGAAACCATATTTCGTGAAAAGGATAGTACTTACAGGGCCCGAATCGACAGGTAAAACCACACTTGCTGAAAAATTAGCAAGTCATTACAACACTTCTTGGGCCAAAGAATTTGGAAGAGAATATTTTGTAGAAAAACAAGGTAAATTGGAATTTGGAGATATAACTAACATTGCAATTGGTCAGGTAGGACTTGAAGAAATAGCTGTTCAAAATGCCAATAAACTAACCTTTTTTGACACTGATTTAATTGTCACTCAAATTTGGAGTGAAATTTACTTCAAAGAATGTCCGTCAAAAGTAATTGAAATGACTTCTCAAAGAAATTATGATCTCTACTTATTAATGGATATAGATATTCCATGGGAAGATGATGGAACAAGAGAATTCCCTCATTTAAGGCAATGGCATTTCGATAGAATTAAACAAGAATTGGAAATGCGAGGAATAGATTATGTAGTTATTTCCGGTGATTTTGAAACAAGATTTAATCGTTGTATTGAAGTTTTAAATTTTATTTAAATTATAATTGATTTAAAATATCATTTAAATAAATTAGAAAGTGTTTTTAAGTGATCAACGAGACAACATCATATTCAAAATAGCAGCCCCTATTGTACTATCAAGTTCTCCGGAATTATTAGTTACTGAAACAAACCCCATTTTACATGAATGTTCTGTTCTGTCAAAATCTGAATTTTGATATGCTTTAAAACCCGAATGCTCTTTATTTCCTGGATAGAGCAGCATTACTCTTTCAGCCTTCCAGAAACGAGCATACGCATACATCTGGCGTAAATCTTCAACAGATGCCGAATTACCTGGAATTTTCCACTTTGTATCAATGATGTATTTTTCATTACCATTCGACAATACAATATCCGGTTGAAGAGAATTATTTTCCCAAAAGTCTTTCGAATGCTGTGCTTGAATTGTATAGCTATTATAGGCTGAATTTTCTATTTGAATCTCTTTTCTCAATTTAATATAAACATATTCTTCCCACAATTGATTCATATCAAACAATAAGGCAATCATTTTTTGATTACCTCCTTTAATATCAGGTGAATAATTGAGAATAATAAATTTCGCAAGCTCTAAAGCTCGTTCATAAGGTGCCGTTTTTCGATCTAAAGTGATTGAATTTAAAATTTGTTCATTCACATTTACTTTAGCAACTTCAGGAAAACTCATTCTAACGCGTTTACAGCCATCATTGATTAGTGACCCAGAACTGAATTGATCTACAATCTCTAATGCTAAATTAAGCACTTGATGTAACTTGTGGTTAACATCATATACTTGGTGAGTAGTGTAAAAACGTTCTTTATGAACTAAGTTATACCTAATGTTTCCTGCAAAATCTAATTTTCCTTTTAAGGCTTTTACATTCCCAGTTTCTTTTCGGTACTTTTTAACCAATCCTGCGTGAATCAATTGTTCTATTTCGCGCAAATAATAATCAAAATAAACTTCTAATAAATTGAGGTTTTGACGTTTCAAATTGGCGGTATCTGCTGATTTAGCTTTTATTTTACCGCATTCCTTTAACATAGGTAACAGAACATTGCGCCAATTTTCTGTTGAATCATTTTTATCTGCCTTTGGATGAATTTCAACAGCAAAACTTCCTATCTGTATAATACCAACATACTGTTTGAAACGAATACCATTGTACAATACATCAAAAAATTGATTATTGTTCAACTCATTGTATTTCACAAAAGCTTCCCAATGTTGTTTGGTAAAACCTTCCTCACCAATGATTAATTTTTCGTGTTCAAAACGGGTAATTGGTTTCATACTTATTTTGTATACGATTCTATTTTAATATCATTCATAAGTTTGATAAATTCATCTTCATTTAACGTTTCGAAATCTATAAAATCATAAATAAACCCTTCTGTATCAACTTCAGCATTGGTCATTGCAAAACTAACTTGTGATTTTGCTTTTTTATTGAAAAACCCTGAACCTAAAACCAATTCAATATTATAATAATTACCATAAAAATACTCCTGTAACAAAGGAATAATTTTGTTTTTAAAAGTTGATTTTAAAGCTGCTATTGAATTTACACCAATAAAAAAGGCATGACCTATCGTATGATCTCTATCTACTAAAAACTCAATGCGTTTATTGATAGTAAAAAGTAAATCTTGAAGATTAATATCTTTTACATTTAATGGTCTATTATTTTTATCGATAAGATTTGATGGATCTGGTAGCATTTCTAAAAATGAAAAACGTCTTCTCAATGCTGTATCCAAAGATTCAACAGAACGGTCTGCTGTATTCATTGTACCAATAATGAATAAATTTTGAGGAATACTAAATTGCTCACGTGAATACGGTAAGACAACTGATAAATGGTTTAGTTTTCCAATACGTTTATCATCTTCTATTAAAGTAATCAACTCTCCAAAAATGGAAGAAACATTCCCCCTATTTATTTCATCGATAATAATTACATAATTATTCAATTCGTTTGAAATTTTTTCATTCGAAAGTTGATAATTTGATTTCAAATATTCAATAACACCTGTAGCATATCCTTCCCAACCATCAAAAACATTTTTTTCTCCGTTATAAAAACGCATCAATTTATCTTTTGATAAGACACCTTGTTTTTTAATCTCAATTGAGGTAAACAAAGATAAATTGTTGTTACTATTTACATTTACCCTATATTCTTTTCCTCTAATTGTTTTTAATGTAAGATAATCAGCATCGTTATCATTTATGTCTTTTATTAAATTGGTATATGCATCTGAAAAATTAGATGAAGTATTTCTCTTTGCTAAATTTACGACCTGCTTAAAAAGACCATCTTTTATTTCGTACTCCAATTCACCATTTCCTGTCATTACAGGTTTAATTCCTTCAATAAAATCTTCGTAAGCTAAACTTTGATGAAACGTTGTAAAAACAATTAATCCAGATGGATTTAAATTTTCATCAAAAATTAATTCATTAAATCGCTCTACAAGTTTTCCTCTATTTTCTTTATTTGCTTTATAGAACTCCGAATCTACAATCTTAAGTGCTTCATCGATTGAGTTATATGTTTTCCCAGTTCCTGGAGGGCCATAAAGGATTTGATTCAATGGTTGAGCCATAGTAGTTTTAATTATTGTTGGAGCTGTTTCACTATTATCAGATAATTTAAAATCGATTGAATTGTAAGAATCTATAATTTCTTCAAGGTCTGACATTATTTGATCTCTATTTAAATCTGTAGTGTCATAAATACCTTTCAAATAACTTGCGCCATATCTATCAGGACGCTTTTGAAAAGACTCTAAATACCATTCATTAATTGTTTGTAGACCTTCTGTTTCAGTCCATTCAAAATCACTAACTTCTGTTTCGCTAATTCCATATGCAAGTACTAATTTTTCAAATTCTTTATAATATAAAAAAACAGGATAAATTCCTTTAGAAGTAGTATTCGGCTCTTTCGTTAAACTCATCCAAGGAATCCTAGCGGAAACTCCCTGACCAAAACTTACTTTAGTAGTTAGGCCTTCATATTTTTTTGGATAAGAAGAAGTTTTTAAATCACCTGTTTTAGCTTGTGCAATAAATTGTTCTAAAATTTGAAATAAATCCACTGTATTATTTTTATTAAAATGATGGTAAAGAATATCTTGAGCTAAAATTATACGTTGAGAATCTGGATAAGCTGTTGATGGCAAAAAGCTATCCACCAATTCTAACAACTCAGCATCTTTTAGAATATAATTATTTACAAAATCATGAATAAGCTCTAAGTAGTGTATGTATTTTTCTCCTTTATTCTTTTGTTTTAAACCAAGGAATTCACAGTATTTAACGTAAAAAGAACTTTTATATAAGGTATACTTATCTGGATTGAAAAAGGATAATATTGTTGCAGCAGTTCGTTCATCTTGATGATGACTTGTTTTATTATCAGGTTCCAATCGTCTGTATAAATCAAAAGTTGATTTACCGTATTCCTCAATCCTTTCTTTTAAAGGAAGATTCTCATTCAACAAATCTTTTATGTTTTGACGCATCTCTTCAGGATCCTGTTTAACAAGTCCACGAAGAACACCATTTGACATGGCATACAAAAAGTTGCCATAATTAATAGATCTCAACTCCTCAGCAAAATCAGGTGCATTTACATCTGGCCTACCTTTGAACTTTTGAATTAAATCCCATTTATATAATTCATCTTTAAGTTCTGATTCACGAATATGTGTTTTATATGACTCAATTAATTCAAAAACTGGATCGTTTTTGTCAACAATTTTACAGCCTAGACTTTTTAATTTCTCAAAATGACCACCATCCTTTGTTATTTTTGAAAAAAATCCTGTAGGTAATTCATTTCCAGTTGCCAACTTAAATGCCAATTCGATCAAATATGGAGGTGGGTATTTAGTTCCGTTCAAGGGGCTAATAACACTATACATTTGAGAAGAGCGTCCAGATGGTATTCCATCCAAATCAATTTGCCGCATTGCTGCTTCAATGTGATTCGTATTTATAGGTTCTAGATAATCGAATATTTCTTTTTTTGTCATTTTCTGAAAAAATGTTTTGTAAAATTAGTTGGTTTTAGATTGATATTTCATATCTCAACTTTATCCTTTATATTCTGTAATTTTTAAAAATTGTAACATATTTTCGATAGTGTAAATTAGATATAAACTTCTTCAAATTTAACAATTTATTTTGCCAATTCAATCTCCTAAAAAATCATTTAGGTGTGAGATTTAGTCACTCCTACTCTATTTACCATTCATTAAGTATGTTTCAACTTCAAAAGCATTTCACACACTAAAAAATCCCTAATATGAAACTTTTGTCATTGAATCAAAATAAACCATCCGAAATACCATTGACTATTTCAAAGAATTTCAAATAAACATCAGGGTAATCATTTGAACCATAAGACTTTTTGACATTCTTCTCAATCAATCGTTTCATTTCCCATTGTTTCCCGTCCAAAATTGGTTGAAAATAATTTTTCTTCCATTTTGATGTCGAAATAAATGCATTCAACTCTTTCTTAATTTTTGGAGGAAGAATAAAAACAGATTGAGGTACTTGTTTTTCAAAATTTGACTTCAGGTGATCATAAATTGATTCATATTGATTCCAAATTAAGATCCCATCGAGATAGCGAATATCATCTTGATTGGCTGAATAACCTCCTTCATGGAAATGAAATCCTACACTTTTTTTAGAGGTTTCTTTCACCAAAAAATCGTCGTTCAATAAATGGTTTATATTGCTTGGAAGATCATAAGTTTGTTCAGAAATTGCCTCTAAATCATCTTCTAGAGTGAAGAAAGATAAATGTGGACCTTCTATTTTTTCAATTAATTCATGATCTAAAACGCCTATACCATCTTTTCTATAGCTCAATCCACAATTTAAGCATGCCCATTTGGGAGAAAGATTTGAAAAGCAACAACCTCCTAATATGATCTCCCTGTTTCGTAATGCTTCTTTTAATTCATCATAATTGGGTGAACCATAAAACCATCGTGCCATAGGCTCTTTGCAAAGGGTGCATTTTTTTCGATTTTTCACCATTCTGAATTATGTTATAATAATTTCATTCAAATTGAATTTCACAATTACTAGGTAAAATTGAACGAATATAAGTACGTTGCTCTTCTGAAATCGGATTATCTCGTAAATCTATGTATTGTAAATTTTTCAGATTTGAAAAAGAAGCTGGAAGTGTTTGTAATTTATTATTACTTATGTGCAGCATTCCCAATTTTGATAGTTGACCAAATTCTTCTGGGAGTTCAGTTAATTGATTATTTGAAAACGAAAAAAGCTCTAATTCTTTACATTGTAAAATCTCCATAGGAAATTTAGAAAATTGGTTTTGATCTAGCATCAATTGAAACATCAGCGTCAATTGACCAAAGGTTTCTGGTAGTGCCGTTAATTGATTATTCGTCAAGTCTAATAAACTTAGTTTTTTGATGTCTGAAAGACAATTTGGTAGACTTGTTAGTTTATTATTTGTTAACGATAATATACTAAGACTATCTAACTTACAAAGATTCTCAGGAAAACTAATTAATTCACAATCTTGCGCTTCGAACCATGTTAAGTTAGTTAATGTTACAATTTCAGATGGTATAGTTAGATTTTTTTGACCTGAAAGATCCAATTGAATCACTTTCTTTGGTCGTTTTAATGCCAATTTTAAATTTTTATATTCACCTTCATCTGATTGAGCTAGTATAGACCATGTATTCAAGAAGCACATTAGAATTGTTAAGCTAAAAACTATTTTTTTCATTTTTGGTTATTATTTGATTAATTTATTTTTGTGTGTATGTAACTTTATGAGATATTTTTTTCTATCCCAATAATTAGATTTTCCTTTTATAGTGGATATAAAAATAGTAGTTTATCTTTCATTTCCAATCGCTGTTAATTTTTTTAATCAAAAACTAAAATATTTTAGTGAAATTACGAATCGTCATTTGATTTTCACCTTAATTCTTCTTCATTAAACTTGAAATAAAGTACATTATATTTCTAATAAATTTAGAATTAAAGGAAGTTTTAAAATAATCTAACGACATACACTGTCTTTTCTTCAAATTATTTTCGTGAAAAAAAATCATGGAAAATTATTTTTTTGAGCGACATTTTGAATCTAAACTGACAAACAATCTGTATGATTTGATAAGTGATGTAGAATATATTTATGATGAATATTACATTAAAGACATACTGTATAAGAAAAGTATAAGAAAGCTAATTTCAAATTATGATTATTTACAGATTAATAGATTATCTAAATGGTTATTAGAACTAAAAGAAATAATTCCTTACAATAGCAATCTTTTTAATAAAATCGCAACAGCTGTAGCTAAAGCATTTGTGAAAAATGAAATAATAAGAACACAAACAGTATATGAATTTGAAATCAGCATATCTTTAATAAAAGAAATTCAACCAATTTTAATTAATCGATTTGAATATGCTCATATTGACGATTTAACTTTTGTTATAAATACAAGCCTTTTTTACGGGAAATATCCTGGTTATTTACAAGCACCTATCAAAACTGCTTTTTCTTATTTTAAAAATGGTATTGATGATGAAACAAAAGTGAAATGTATTGATAAATTATTTGTTAAATATGAACCTATACATTCTTTCTTAATTGTCTTTAAAATATGTCACAAGGTTGATCAATTTGAATTATTCAGATATTTATTTCAAGGAAAAAACATTAGGAAATACAATTCTCTTTTCTCTAATCTTACACAAAATGAAGTAAATACATTTAAAAAAATTGAAGACTTAACGAATTTACACTTAATTGATTCATTTGAAAAACTGATAATATTTATTAAATTATATGTAATAAATCAAAATGAAAAAGACAGTTTAATAACCTTTTTAAATTGTTCAATGGAATTTATAAATAACGATGAATTATTTCTGAAGAAAATTTCATTTTGGAAAGATGCTTATTGTTTATATCTCAAACACTCCATAGAAGAGAGGGAATATTTATTCTTAGATGAATATTTTGAGTTTCTAGATGAAAAACACTATTTAAATGAAAAATTCAGTTTAAAAAAAAGCACACCTAAATCACTTGAAATAGCGATGAATAAAATGCATCTTGAAATATTTGAGAAAGATAAACCTAGAAAATTAAAATTAGAATGGACATCATCGGAAATAGATGATGTTTATATTCAATTTGAAGATAATCTCTATCTTTTTAAAGAATTAATAAATGGTACTGATTTATTTGAGGAATCTAAAAAAATGAATCATTGTGTCTTTTCTTATGCCGATAATTGCTCCAATGGACGATCTAAAATATGGAGTATTCAACATGAAACAAAAAAAGGACTTACCAATTATATTACTATCGAAGTAAAATCTGGCGTTTTAGTTCAAGCTTATAAATTTGATAACAAAAAAATCAATCAATATGATCTTCAATTAATTAGATTTTGGGCAAAAGAACATACTATAGAATTTGATGAAAATATTCCTGTTTTTACACTACCTGAAATCGTAAAGTTTGACACGTCTGAATTTGACTTCGAAAATGATGGTATTGAAATTGAATTTTAACTTAAAATACGAACGACATAGTTTGACTTTATCACACGATAAATTTGCTAATCAAAAGAGGTTAAAAAATCTCTTTTCTAACTAATTATTAATTTTAATATGTATTTATTATGGCAAATTTCTATTGCGCTTGTTGCGGAACTAAAGCTTCAAGTATTCAATCATTAACATCTAGTTCTTGTCAAAGACACCCAAATGGACCTTTAAAAGGAAAACATCAATTGTATGAAGGAAGCGAAAAATCAAGTTACAATTGTAAATATTGTGGCAATAAAGCCTCTTCCCTATCTTCTTTAACATCAAGCTCTTGCCAACGACATCCTAATGGACCACTTAAAGGGAAACATCATCCTGCTCTTTGAGAAAGGATTATTTTTCAGATTTTGAAATAATTTTAATTTATTCCCCAAACTCAAAGTAATGTTTTTGTTTGGGGAATTTTGTTAGGTTTGTATTGGATTTAAATATGTTAGCAACAAGGCAAATAATACCTAATGAATAAAATACAACTATGATAAAGAAATTTGGATTTTGTAATTACAAAGCTTTTGATGAAGATAGTATTGATTTGAAACCAATAACAATTCTTTTAGGCGCAAATAGTTCTGGAAAAAGTAGTTTACTTCAATTGCTTCTTCTATTTAAACAAACAATAAATATCGAAGGAAGTTATGAATCAGCATTGAAGCTGAATGGAAAATTTGTTGGTCTAGGAGAAATAGAGAATATTTTTAAAAATAAAAATACAGATAATGACTTGACGTTTTCTTTTGGCTTTGATTCTAAGCGACTTGATTTCCAATTTCATGAGCTATTAAGATTAAGACGAAATATTGAAAGTGAAATAGTTGATTTATACTACCAGTTTTTAAAGATTGAACAATTATCTTCTAAATCAAAAAAGGAACTAGATAAAGCTAGAAAGTTTCGTTATAATGACGATATATCTAGTGATGATATATCAGGTTTAGTTAAGGAAATAAAAAGAATTAAACGAAAGTTCAAGAATTTTGAAGTACAACAACCGTCTTTATTTGACGATGTTGTTACAAACAAGATTCTAAGAAAAAACATAAAATACCAGGATAAAGAACTTCAAAAAATATTTGAGACAGAAATAAATGAATATCTTGATACATATGTTTTTCTATCAGAAATAAACAAATACAAAACTCGAGAATTTGAAATTGAATTTGGTATATTCTATTCAAAAAAAAATAATAATCTAAATGTAAAAAGAATTGCAATAATTCAGAATTCGGTCAAATTAATTGAGTATAATATTGAAAAAAAGCAAGGTCACACAAAACACGTTTTGAATAGTGATGTAATTGACAATAGATTGCTTGATAAGTATAGAGTTAGATTCGGTAACAATGTGATTTTTGATACTCTAAATCTAATTCCAAAATCCGATGAATTAATTGAATCTATTAGATATAGACGGATTGGAATCGAAAATGAGATTTTTTGCACTTCTGTTCTTAGAGTATTTAATCTATTTCAAAACAGGTTCAATCACGAATTTAATAGTGAAAAAATTAATTATATTAGTCCATTGAGAGCCTTTCCTAAAAGATATTATTTTCTTGATGAATCTAATGTTTCGAGCTCTTTAGATTCAATCGATGGTGATAATCTTACCGAAACTCTAAAAAAAGAAACTACTGTAATTTCAAAAGTTAATAAATGGCTAAATAATTTTGGTCTTTCTGTTAGTGTTGAGGATGTTAAGGAAGTAATTCATCGACTAAAAGTAAATCAAAATGGTTTAAATCTTGATATAACAGATGTTGGCTTTGGAATATCTCAAGTACTTCCAATTATTGTACAAGGTTTTTTATCAAAAGAGGATTCATTAACAATTATTGAACAACCTGAAATACACCTTCATCCAATGATGCAAGCAGAACTTGCTGATTTATTTATTGATGTAATTTGTAATAATGAATCAACTAAGGAAAAAACTTTACTGATTGAAACACATAGCGAATCAATATTGAAAAGGTTAAGAAGAAGAATTGCTGAAGGGAAAATTAAAAATACTGATGTAGCGATATATTTTATTCATGGTCGGAAGAAGAAATCAGGTGGAGCAAAAATTGAAAAAATAGAAATAGACGAAAAAGGTGCTTTTGATTGGCCAAAAGAGTTTTACTCGACTGATTTTGAAGACACGCATGAATTTCTAAAACATCAATAATATGCCAGCTTATACAATATGTCCCAAATTTATTGAGTTTGCTAGGCAGAATAAAAAATACATTAATGATGTTTTAATGGTTTTCGTTCCTGATAATTCTAAAACAATTTGTATTGACCAGCAAGAATTGATTTTAAAAGAGTACATTGAAATTATTCAATCAGATAAAGAACTGACTGACTGGTACAAGTTTCTATCAATGTCTAAGGATTCAAACTTTACAAAAGTTGGCTTGACAGAGGAAATGGATAATTTGCCAATTAATATTTGTAAGAAATCTTTTGACAAGTTACTTATCACAGACAACAAGTCCAATTATACAATCTATAAGCAAACAATTTCCGAAGAAAGGATTAATCTTCTAGATAAAGATTTGGCTAAAGTTCGTTTGAATTACGGGGATGAAGCATTTCCACAAACTGATAAGTCCGCATTTAATTCGGTTACACCGCAGAATATTTATAAGGTTGTTTGTGAAATTTGTGAACAATTTAGAGATGTTGTTGAGAATAAAGGACTATTCAAACTTTTAGTAAAGAGTGATGGGAAGAGAGTTTTTGAGAATGAAGCTCAACTTGTGTTTTTTGGAGTAGCATATTCACATTGCAAGGCTAACGATTTGAAACTATCCCCAGAGGTAGATTCAGGAAACGGCCCCGTTGATTTTAATATCTCAAAAGGATTTAGTGCAAATGTAAATGTTGAAATGAAGTTTGCAGATAATCCAAAATTAGAAAAAGGTCTATGGTCTCAACTGAAAATTTATAATAGAGCTGAAAATGCAACTAATAGTATCTATTTAATAATTAAGACAAATAATGACTTTGACCATAAAATTGACAAATTAGTAAGAGTATTAAAATACAGAAAAGACAAAGGGGAAGATTTGCCTGACATTTTTATAGTAGATTCAATTTTTAAAGCGTCTGCGAGTGTAAGGTGAAAGCCCAGTTGCTAACATTGCCTTCGCAAAAGTGGCGGTTTAGTGGTTAAATCAAACTTTGTGTTTGGTTGACAGTGAAGTGCTTCGAAATCGCCACCTTCGGGTAACAGTATACGTCAGCTGCAAGACTATTACAAAAGACACCAATATTAAAAAATAGACAATGAATGTAAACGACATTTTAGGATTTGGAAAAGTATTACCTATAGACAAACTAATTGATATTGTTTCAAATTCAGTTGGTAAAATTTCAAAATCATTCTTCGACAAAAAAGATGTCGATACTAAAGCATATGAAATTGAGAAACTTGCTGAAGCACGAGCTAAAGAAATGAAAATCATTGCAACAGCTGTGAAAGAAAATTTTCAAATTACTGGAGGTATTGAGTATAAGGATGAAAAAATAGCAATCAGTTCTCCGAAAGAATTACCAGCTCAAACACAAAAAACTATTTTGATTACTCCTTCACTTGAAGAAAGAACAAAAGACAGACTAAATTTCCAAGAAACAAAAAAGCAACTTAACATTGAGAATGTTACAGCATTTGCGGCTGAGGAATTAAAAAATGAACAACCAGTTACTGACGAACCATTAGACGAAGACTGGACAACAAGATTTTTCAAAATTGCAGAAGAAGTTTCAAATGAAGAAATGCAATCACTTTGGGGTAAAATTCTTGCAGGTGAAATAAAACAGCCTAAATCCTATTCATTGAGAACACTTGAACTTATCCGCAATTTATCTAAAAGTGAAGCTGACACCTTTATGAAAGTGGCGAACTACGCAATTAAATCTGGAGGTAAAAATTATTTATTTAAAGGGAATGATGACAAAGAAATGAAAGAAAAGTATAACATAAGTTATATGGACATTGCTCTTCTTACTGAGATTGGATTAATACAGCCTGGTGATTTCGTTAATCATCAATTATTGCAACAAACTATAGATAGTCAACTAGTTTTTATTGCAGGAAACATTATAATTATTGCAAATATTAAAGCAAACACCCCTACCATTCAAATGCCTGTTAATGTATTCAGCAATTCAGGTAATGAACTTCTGAAGTTAATAAATGGAACTCCATCAATTGACTTTTTAACTTATTTTGCAAATTCAATTAAAAATGAAAATGTTGACATTAAGTATGCTCACATTTTAGCATTCGAAGGTGACAGCATTCGACATACTCAACCTTTACAAGAATTCAAATGAGAAAGGCATCAGCTAACGACTGTTTTGCATCAGGCGAGGTAACGTGCAAATTTGGAGCTTTGTGTTTCTATTCAAATTTTGTTCTGGTTGAGAGTTTTGTAATCCGCAAACCGTTATTAGCAAACCTACAACCTAAATTCCACAAACAAATATCTAATAAAAAAAACAAAACAGTTAAAAGAGGTTTTACGGATTCAAAAACAACTTAAAAACCACAATCAAAAACTCAAACAAACCATTCAAAATTAAAACATTAAACCAAACCAACTCAAACATTACTTAAAACAAATACCCCCCCACACTTCAAAAAAAAACTCAAAAATTCCAAAAAATAACCCAGAAGAACATACATAGATTATGTTCTTCCACCCTACTTTTACCCCGTTTAAATTAAATTGATTTTAAAATGTGTGAGATTTCTGATAAAATAAAATTCTGTACGTGTAGTTCTGACGTTGAAACCCTAAATCATTATTGGGTGTTACATCGAAAATCGGCTAAATTAGATGAAATGCAATTTTGTTTAGGTACGTATATGCTGCCAAACGAAAAAGCCATGGCCTTTTTAGAGATAAACACTACAACTCTAGAAAATAGATTAAATGAAGAGGATGCTTTTGATGTTGATTTAGAATTGAAAAACAAAGATATACTTGAAGTGGTTATCAATAATAAATCTAGAAATTATGAAGATCAAATTACCTATGCTTTTGAATACAATAAAGGAAAATGGAAAAGTATCGAATACGACTTTTTTGAATTGAAGAATGAATT